>NZ_JBMKHV010000007.1:0-334231 GCF_049238585.1 Enterobacter cloacae complex sp. IR5428
TTTGCCTCAGGGCCGTAAGCTGCCCGGCGATATCATCAGGAACTGTCCGGGAGTGGGAGTGCGGAGCACGCGACCGGTCAGAGAGAGATGACAGGTCAGAGGGGTCAAAACGCTGAAGCCATTTGTAACCGGTTTTTCGACTGATGCCGAAGAGACGGCAGAGGGCAGAAAAAGAATCCGTACCTGCATGGCAGGCACGGATAAAATCAAGGCGTTGCATAGGTCAGGTCTCAGTCCAGGGCATAGCGAGTCTCCTCTTCTATGCCAGTTATAACTGTTACCCATGTATCCGGTCTAAAGTGTTACCCATGTTTCCGGTTCATACCCTACGCTTACCCGGCCTACATGCCAATTGTAGGCCCGTGCAAGCGAAGCGCCGCCGGGCAAACGGGCAGCGTGCGCGTTGTTAGCTATCTGCCCCTTGTTCAGTGCCCAACCCGGCAATCGACTTACGTCGTTTTTTTAACTTTAACTCGCTCACCAGCACCCCGGCGACAATAAACGCCGCGCCCACCAGCGCCAGCAGCGGCAGACGCTCCCCGGCGAGTCGCCCGAAAATACCCGCCCACACCGGTTCACCGGTATAGATGACCGTCGCCCGTGTCGGAGATACGCTGCGCTGCGCCCAGTTCATGGTGACCTGAATAATGGCGCTAAAAACGCCCAGCCCCAGCGCCACGACGATAAGCCCGGTAGACATCGGCGGGACGGACTCCCCTGCCGGCACCATCGTCGCGAACGCCACCAGCGACGCGGTGGCAAGCTGCACGACCGTCACCCGCTTGACGTCCACTTTTCCTGCCCAGGCGCTAATCAAAATAATTTCTGCCGCAATGGCAACGGCCCCCACCAGCGTGATGATCTCTCCCGGCCCCAGCGCCAGCAGATTATTTTCCGGCCCGGCTAATAAAATGAGGCCGATGAACGCCAGCACGATACCAATGCACGACATCAGGCCCGGTATTCTGCCCAGGCACAGCCACTGCAACAGCGGCACCAGCGGTACGTACATGGCGGTGATGAAGGCGGATTTACTGCTGGAGATAGACTGGAGCCCCCACGTTTGCAGGCTATAGCCCATGGCAATCGCCACGCCAATAGCGACACCCGCTTTAAGCTCTCTCAGGGTCAACCCGCGCAGGGTTTTCAGCGAAATAAGCGCCACGGCAACCGCCGCAGTTGCAAAACGCAGCCCTACAAAGAAAAACGGATCGCTCATCGTGACCGCGTACTGAACGGCAAGAAAGGTTCCGCCCCAGAACATGGTGATCAAAATCAGGATGGCTTCCTGAGGCTTAATGGAGAAAGTAAAACGGGAAACGGACATGGGACACCAGCACGAAGAATCAATCCTGTAGTGTGCGATGCCTTTGATTACAGTTCAATGTAGCAGACATAAAAAAACCGCCGGGAAACCCGGCGGCAGAGAGTTAACCCGGCGTACTACTTGTTGCTGCCGTGGCTATTTTTACCCCCTTTTTTGCCAGCCTCTGATGCGCGCTGAGGGTCATTTTTAAAATTGCCCCCGCTAGACTGGCCACCTTTACGACCTGCTTCTGATGCTCTTTCACGGTCTTCAGCGAAATTACCTGAACCACCACGATGGTTTGCCATCTCTAACCTCCAGAGTGTGAAACATTAGACATCATATTGCATTCAGTAAAAGAGGATTCTTTCACCTCGCGGCTCAAGGACAGTGCCTTTATCTATGCCGCGTGAAACTAAGCTTAGTGTAATGCGGCTATCCGGCAAGCGAGAGGTAATATTCTGCAACATGATCTCAGCCTTTCGTATGAAATATTGAGGAGGTTATCCATAAGCCATTCTTATATTTTGAAAAATCAGCGCCGCTAAAGTTGTTTCATTTTGCTACAAAGCACGTAACGAAAAGATATTGTTATATATCAAATAAATGCCGTTCATTTTTGCAGTCTGGCCGTGATGTCATATCTTTAAAGTAACGCAGCGATCCGCTGTAAGAAAAACCAACGAGGAGTGATGCAAAATGGCAAAAGTTCTGGTGCTCTATTATTCCATGTATGGACACATTGAAACCATGGCTCACGCAGTTGCAGAAGGCGCAAACAGAGTAGACGGCGTTGAGGTTGTGGTTAAACGCGTACCGGAAACCATGCAGGCGGAAGCCTTCGCCAAAGCCGGGGGAAAAACACAAAACGCCCAGGTCGCCACCCCGCAGGAGCTCGCGGACTATGATGCCATTATCTTCGGCACCCCGACCCGCTTCGGCAATATGTCCGGCCAGATGCGCACCTTCCTCGACCAGACGGGCGGGCTCTGGGCCTCCGGCGCGTTATACGGCAAGCTGGCCAGCGTGTTCAGCTCTACCGGCACAGGCGGCGGCCAGGAGCAGACGATCACCTCAACCTGGACTACCCTTGCACATCATGGGATGGTGATTGTGCCGATTGGCTACGGCGCGCAGGAACTGTTCGATGTTTCCCAGGTTCGTGGCGGGACACCGTATGGCGCGACAACCATTGCCGGTGGGGATGGTTCACGTCAGCCAAGCAATGAAGAACTTTCGATCGCCCGCTATCAGGGTGAATACGTCGCGGGTCTTGCCAAAAAACTGAACGGCTAACCCAACAGGAGGACAAGTATGCCAACTCAAGAATCCAAAGCTCACCACGTGGGCGAATGGGCAAGTTTACGCAATACCTCTCCGGAGATTGCAGAAGCCATCTTTGAAGTCGCCAGGTATGACGAAAAGCTGGCTGAGCAGATTTGGGAAGAAGGCAACGATGAAGTGCTGGTTCGCGCCTTCGAAAAAACCGACAAAGACTCGCTGTTCTGGGGCGAGCAAACCATCGAACGTAAAAACGTCTGAATGTTCCCCCCGCCCGCGCGGGGGTTTTCTTCTATTTCGCCGCGTTGTTCATCACCGCATTGAATTTATCGATCGGACAGAAGCCGTTGCCATCTACCGGACAGCCCTTCAGCTCCAGCGTCACGCGCTGCGCAGGAGATTGCAGCGACAGCACGCTGGCATTACGCAACTGCTCAGAACTCTGGTAGACATACTCAATTTTCATCAGCTCCTGGTTAGTGTTTTTGTCATGCCAGCGCTGGAAGACAATTTTACCGCCAATCGGGGTTCGTTCCTGCTGGTCGTGCAGCTGATACGGCCTGAAATCCAGCGCGGTCAGCAGCGAGGCAATGTTGGAGTCGTGCCCCACCAGCAGGGTAATTTTTGGCGCTTTGGCCTGTTCGGTCACCAGCGCTTTATCAATGTACTTCACCAACGGTTTAGCCACGTTCTGCGCCACGTCCGTCGAGGTAAACAGCGAGTCCTGGTAGCCGTTTTTCAGCTTCGACAGCACGCGCCACTGCTGATCGGTTTTGATTTCCCCCCATGCCACCTGGTCTGCCGGGAATCCTTCGTAATACTGTAGGGTGAACGCATCCACCAGCGAGTTACCCACTTTCAGCGGCCCGGAGACACCCGGCTCTTTTTCATAATCGGCGCTGAACGTATCTTTCGCCTCCGTCAGGGAACAGACTTTTTTCTCCTTGCAGGACGGCGAGTCGCTATAGTTTGTCAGCTGCTCCAGCAGTTTGTAGCTTTCATCCAGCTGCATTTTCTGCCGTTCTGTCTCCATCGCTTTCAGCGCTTTCTCACGAAACTCAGGGGAATTATCGGTAATGACCGGATTGAAGGTGGGGTCCATGGTGCCCATTTTTTCCTGATGATGCACAGGCACATCGCACCCCGGGAACGCGCCGGTGATAAAGAACTGCGCGGTCGCCACGGTGCGCTGGAGGCTGTTGGCGTAGGCATAGACGGTATCCGCTTGCGGGCATTCACCCGTCTTCACCATCCCCTGCTCTGCCAGCCACTCGCGTATATAGTGACCCATATACACTTCCAGTACGCCCCCTTTGGTGGTGAGCTGTCCACCCGGGACGTCCCACTCCGGCCACTGCTTCGGCGTGGACTGCTCCAGCACGCTGCCGTTATTGGCGAGCGGCGCACGCAGGTTGTGGCGGCTCATGATGAGTACCTGTTCCAGCTGATAGCCGTCCGGTGTGTCCTGCGCCTGTGCGCCAAAGGTCACGGCAAGGGTACCTGCCACGGCAACTGCAAGTAGTGCTTTTCTCATCCCTAATTCCTCACACGTTTTTTTAATGTCGCATTGAGTGTGACAGATTCGTGACAGGTTTTTCGGGAAGCATTTCTCAAACTGATGAATACGTGACTCGCTGATTCAGAGGCTGATGCCGGTGACGATGCCGACATACAGCGCCGCCCATGCGCAGGCTGAAAGCAGGCTGATGGCGTAAACCTTTATCGCGCTCAGCCTGAGCATGCCCGCCGCCAGCGGCACGATATAGCGCAGTACCGCCAGGAAACGCGAGGTGAACAACACCAGCAGGCCATTTTTATGCAGCTGGTGCTGTACCCGCAAAAACTTCCCGGCATGTTTTGCCGTGAAGCGTGACACTCGCCGGGTATGACCCATCAGCTGGCCGATATGGTAATTCAGCACCGATCCTGCCGTAGCGCCCATCACCACCGCCAGCCACGTCAGCGCCGGATGCATACTCGACTGGCTGACGGCAATCCCCGCCAGCAGCATGACCGATGCGGGCGGGAGCACGGAAGAGATCAGTACCGTTGATTTACTCAGTGCCATAACAACGAGCAACGCGAAGAGATGCGTTGGATAATGCGCAAAATGATCCAGCAGCGTGTCCAGCCATGCCATTTTACTCTCCCCGCTAGCATCAGAATTCCCCATTAGAAGTGAAAATAGTTAAATAAAACGTCAACATTCATTCAATAATATTCATTTAAACCATACTTAAACATTACTAAAATTCCTCAGCAGCCATTTTAAATAAGCGTATTATCCCTCACGTTTTACAACGATCTCGTTATGGCGAGGCTCCTGTACAAATACACGTTATCGCTCTGGTGGGTTCGAGAGAACCGGCACAGGGTAAAACAGGCACTGTCGAATCAAGGCTTTGCCAGTATAACTTCCCTTACGGGATACGGTGTACAGTGCTGAACCCAGGACGTGGGGATCTCCTTTCCGACATGCCCTGTCTTGCTCGCCCCTGAGAGATTTTATTATTCAAAGGGAAGTTACAATGTCTTACGCTATTCACAACCAAAATCTGGCTTTTAACGACAGCGCCATCGCGCAATATATGAATACCGATTTTATCGTTATTGATATTTCATTATGCGTGGCTCTGGCACGCGAGCAGTTCTTTGAAAAATTAAAAGATGATGATATTCCGTCACATATTTTTATCGAAGACAACGGTCGCCTCGCGGGTTTGATTTCCGTACGTAAATTATTGCAGGCCACGGATACCGTACAGCCCGTTAAGGGGCTGATGATATCGGATTTTATCCAGCTTAAACCGGAAGATGAGCGGGCGGATGTCGCCGGGTTGCTGGCGCACGCAGGTGCGGATGTCGTACCGGTGGTGACCCACGGCAAGCTGGTGGGCTGCCTTACCGAGCGTGAAATCGCCCATCTGCTGGAAGATGACGTTACTGAAGATGCCCAGCTTCAGGGGGCAACGCTGCCGCTGGAGAAGCCCTATCTGGAAACCAGCGCCTTTAGCCTGTGGAAGAAACGCTCCGTCTGGCTGCTGCTGCTGTTTGTCGCGGAAGCGTATACCAGCTCGGTGATCCAGCATTTTGAAGAGGCGCTGGAATCCGCCATTGCGCTGGCGTTCTTTATTCCGCTGCTGATTGGCACCGGCGGAAACAGCGGGACGCAGATTACCTCGACGCTGGTGCGCGCCATGGCGCTGGGTGAAGTCCACCTTCGCGACGTGGGTCGCGTGCTGCGCAAAGAGATGAGCACCTCGTTAATGATTGCCGCCACGCTGGGCCTGGCGGGCTGCGTTCGTGCCTGGATGATGGGCATTGGGATGGAAATCACGCTTATCGTCAGCCTGACGCTGGTCTGCATTACGCTGTGGAGCGCCATTGTCTCATCGGTGATCCCGATGGTATTGAAACGCTGCAAAATCGACCCGGCGGTCGTTTCCGCGCCGTTTATCGCCACGCTGATCGACGGTACCGGGCTCATTATCTACTTCAAAATCGCACAGTATACGCTTGGGCTGGAATAACGAAAAAACCCTGCGATATTGCTATCGCAGGGTTTTCGAATTTGGCGGAAGCGTAGAGATTCGAACTCTAGAACCCTTTCGGGTCGCCGGTTTTCAAGACCGGTGCCTTCAACCGCTCGGCCACGCTTCCAAAGTGAGGCGCACTATAAACATCTCTGAGCATGATGTAAAGCAGGAAATTGCATTACGTTGAGCTTCTTGCCTCATTCCCTTCCGCTCCGATCACTTCTTCGTCATCGGCTGGCTAAAATGTAAACATTTATTTTTACATCACATAAACTTATTAGAATGAAAGTTTGTGATCTAGACTCTTTTTCATACACCGCAGCTTATCCGTGCAACATTACCACCTCAATATGCCCTTGTAAGACCCTATTCACGCAGGTCACTGCGATAAGAGATTTTCCATGAAATTATTCGATACCGATAACTACAGACTTATTCTCTGGCGTAAATTTCTGCCGTGGCTGATCCAGAACGGTGCGCAAAAAAACAACCCGCATGACTATTTTCTGGTGTACTTAAAAGATGCCGACAATACGCGTTATATTCTGAAGAAGCACGAAAGCAGCAACGTTGTGCTCTGCCCGATGCATAAAAGCGAAGATGTCAGTATGAGCGTGGAAGATATCAGCGAAATGCAGGCTGAAATCATTCACTATAAGCGCAATGGGTTTCAGGCTTACAAAGGCATTATCCCGTTTGCCTTTGACCATTATACGAAAATCATCACCTTAAAAACGGCCCTTGCTCGTCTAAAAGGGCGCTGTATTTCTGGCCTGAAATCTGATTCAGAAACCATCAGCCGGGACCGTTACAACTTGCTCAGGCTGCTGGTGACCGACTACGTCAACCAGCGCCCTTCGCGCGTTTCGTCTGGTTTCACCCAGCGGGAAGTGATCGCCATGCTTTACGGCACACTTTGGTATAAACATATCAAAAATGAGTCGTTTAGCAGAAAAATCGCGCTCTTACTTGAGTCGCTCGTGATCACGGGCGATCTCAGCGAAGAGGGTAAGGTGTACTACGTGCAGGGCCAGGCTATTACCACCATGGTCGAGTATGAAAAAGAGGACCAGCGGGTAACGCATCAGCAAAAAATGCAGAAAAAAATTACGCGTTTTATGTTTGCGATAACGCTATCTACGCTGCTGATTATTCTGGTTCTGCTGTCGATGGCCGGGGTCGTCGACCTCGCCGCTGTCTGGCAGAAAATACTACAGATTAAGCCTCTCAGATTTTTAATGAATTTTATCTAATACCCTGCCCATTAATTATGAATTTTATTTTTATCAGCGATAACTATTACCTTTGCCACGGTGTCTCAAGCTCACTGACATCTACCCATTTGATTCGCGATGAGGAGGATATTCACCATCTTTATGAGGTCGATCCCGAGCTGGATTTTATCATTGCGGTTGAACAGGATAAGTTACGCAATAAAACCATTCAGCAGGTCAAAAAAGTCAAGCGTGATTACATTGTCCTGATGCATGAGATAGAAGCCAACAGCGCGGTGAGAATTGATAATATTATCTATTCGTCGATGCATTTTACTGCTCACCCTTTTCAGCAGCTGATGCGTTTTTATCGGGCGCTCAGGACACACTCCTTTACCCGACGCGAATATGACGTGCTAAAGCTTTTCCATATGGAAAATCATGAAATCGCGAAAAAGCTGCAACTGTCACAAAAAACGACCAGCACCTACCGCGTGAGGATCCTCGAGAAATTGAATATGCGTTCAAAAAACATTCTGGCGATGACCCGTATAAAATCGGCGATTGTCGATCAGAAACTGTGATCTTTTGGCTTACCTTGGGAAAACCGGGGCCTCAGGTTTCGCCCTGAGGGGGTTTGGCGGGCGCGGTATACCAGTTCTCTTTGGCAACCATTACGCTGCCCTCTGGCTGCATAACAAAATTCGGAGACATGATCTGCACGTTAAATTCGTTAAACACATCCTGTATCTGGCTATGCAGTTCATTGCGGGCAACCGCGAGGGACTGGTCGGGCAGCAGACGAACCTGCAACTCGTAGGCGATATACCAGTCCATTAACCCTAACTGGCGCACCAGCGGCGGCTCAGAAAGATCAATCCCTTTTGCCCGTTTCGCGGCCAGCTCCAGCATGGCATGCACCTGACGCCATGGGGTGTCATAACCAATAGTGACGCTGACCGTCAGATTGAGGCTGCCATCAGGCTGTAGCGCGCTAAGGTTGGTGATCTTACCGCTCACCACCACCGCATTGGGCACGGTAACGACATAATTTTCCCGGGTAATAATTTTGGTCGCCAGCATGCCTATTTCACTGACCTTACCTTCGTTATCCGCCACCCGAATGACATCGCCTTTACGCAGTGCGCGGGAGTAAATCAGGACCAGACCGCTCATGGCATGGTTCATCACCCCTGCCGAACCCAGTGTTAACATCAGGCCGAAGAAGACGCTAATACCTTTAAACGCCAGTGAGTTTGCGCCGGGGAGAAACGGCCAGGCAGCGGAGAGAGCAAATAGCCAGACGGCGACGGAAATGAGCTTACGGGTAGCCCCCACGGTTTCCGGATGTACGCCGGGAAGTTGCAGACGACCAGCCTCCACCTGATTCAGCACCATCCTCAGCAGCTTCAGAATAAAAGCGGTAATGAGGAAAATGATCAGAACAATCGTCAGCCCCGGCAAAGCCGAGACAATCGCCAGGGCAATTTGCTGCACCACGCGAAGCGACCAGTCTCCCAGCGACGTGCCCCACACCCGCGTCCACGGAAACAGACTGAATGCCCAGCTCAGCCAGACGTAAAAGCCGATTAAACCCAGCAGGAACATCAGCAAGGCGTAAAGCCGAATCTCAATGGCGCCAATGTACCGCCGCCAGCTTTGCGGCACCCGGCTGCGATTCTCCACAATACGCAGACGGTAGACGCGTCGAAACCAGCGCCAGGATCGCCAGGCGCCATAGCAGAGCAGCAAAAGCGCCAGCAGGCCAGCGGCAGCTTTTACCGTCGACAGCGCCAGCCAGCCGGTATCGTATTGATCGCGCAGCGCCATTCTCTGCGCTTCCATGCGCGCCAGCACGCGCTGCGCGGCCTGATCGAGGGTGAGATCGTCCCCTTCGTCCAAATCCCCTTCCGTCAGCAGCATCACGGGCTTACCGTTCATCACGATCAGCCGCCCCTGCTGGTTATAGCGGGTCACGGAGACGATAGTGAGCGGCTCACGCACGTCCGCCTCGGTAAAATTGCGCAGGGTGTTGCGGATGCGTAAAACGCGCTCCTCCGGCGTGGTCAGGCCAAATTTCGCCTGAAGCATGACGATCGGCTGATGAAAGATATAGACCGTCCGGGCGCGCTCCTGCTCAGAAGGCGCCTGGCGGGGCTCAGCGGCATACGATGAGAAGGCGCTCAGGGAGGCAAAACAGAACGCAAACGCGAGCAGGATCTTTTTCATCCTCACTACCCCAGATCAGAAATCTTGTTGTTTTTCAGGCAACCCGCGAATGCCAGGTGGGTATGTTGAGAATAGTCCAGCCTTTCGTTTCTGCAACAAGCGACGGTGAGCGTGTTGCTCTCAATCACAATATATGTATTATGTTATAACATAACAATTTGGGATTGTGTTCTATGTTACTTAAAAAAGGGTTATTTCTGGCTTTATTGCTCTCCACGGCGCCTGCCGCTTTCTCAGCAACCTCCTGGCCCCTCACGATTGAAAATTGCGGCGTAAAGCAGACCTTTGCGCAGGCTCCTCAGCGCGTCATGACCGTGGGACAGCATGAAACAGAATTACTGCTCGCACTGGGGCTGGAGAAAAAGATCGCCGCAACGTCGGTCTGGTTCGGCATGCTCCCGGATCCGCTGGCAGATGCCGGGAAAAATATCCCCCGGCTTGCAGATAATTCCCCCTCCTTTGAAGCCGTGGTGGGACAGAAACCTGAGCTCGTTCTCGCGCAGTATCACTGGCACATTGGTCCGCAGGGAGAAGTGGGCACCCGTGAGCAGTTTGCCTCGCTGGGGATTAATACGTGGATCTCTCCTGCCGACTGCACGGATAAAGCGGTGACGGAAAAGTCAAACGCAGACGGAGCACGCAGCGCGCCGTTTTCGCTGGCCGAAATCACACGGGAAGTGACAGATCTGGCGACGATATTTGATGTTTCCGCGCGAGGTGAGCAGCTTAATCATACGCTGACGGAACGTATCAAAAAGGCCAAGGCGCGCGTCTCAGCGAAACCGCTTCGCGTCGTATTCTGGTTCTCAAGTAGCCGTCTGAATGGCGATCCCTGGGTGGCGGGGAATTACGGCGCGCCTGGCTGGATCAGCCGCACGCTGGGGTTGAAGAACATTATTGACTCTCATGACGAATGGCCGGCTGTAACGTGGGAACATATTGCCCAGTCGCAGCCGGACGTGATTGTTATCGCCGGGATGTCCCGCAGGCTCTACCCTGCCGATGACGTTAAGGTAAAAAAAGCATTCTTGCGTAATGACCCGGTGACGAAGAACATGCCTGCGGTCAGGAACAACCACATTATTGTGGTGCCGGCGATGTCGTTAAACCCTTCATTACGTAACGTCGATGCGGTTGAGCTTATCAGCGAGCGGCTGGCTTCTTTCCGGGATGAACAATGAGTCATTTCGCTTTTGACCGCCGCCAGCAAGGTTTACTGGCAGCAGGCGTCATGGCGCTGCCGCTAATGCTGGTTTTTGCCGCCAGTATCGGTGATATGCCGGTGTCGTATGCCAGTACCGGGAAAGCGATCCTCAACGGACTGGGTTTGACCTCTTATGCGTTGCCACAAACGGAGGAGGGTATCGTCTGGCAATATCGCATGAGCCGGGCAGTGATGGCCGCGTGCAGCGGCGGTGGCCTGGCGCTGTGCGGGCTGGTGTTACAGTCGATCCTGCGTAACCCTCTGGCTGAGCCTTATCTGCTGGGGATTTCCGCGGGCGCCTCGCTGGGGGCCGTCTGCGTGATGCTTCTCGGCATGGGGGGAAGCGTGATTGGCGTGAGCAGCGGTGCGTTTGTCGGCTCCTGCGCCGCCTTTGCGCTCATCATGGTGATTACAAACGGGATGAGTGAAAGCCCCTCGCGCATTTTGCTGGCCGGTATTGCGGGCACCCAGCTCTTCAACGCCATGACCGCGTACGTCGTCAGCACGTCCGCCAATGCCGAGCAGTCCCGTAGCGTCATGTTCTGGCTGATGGGGAGTCTGAGCGGCGTGCGCTGGCCTGACGCGCTGCTGGCGCTGGCCGTTACGCTTGCGGGTTTACTGGTGGTATTGCTCTTTTCCCGGGCGCTGGACACCTTCACCTTCGGGGATGAGGTCTCCACCACGCTGGGGATCCCGGTTACCGCCGTGCGTATTGTCTTATTGCTGACCTGTGCCGTTGTCACCGCCACGTTGGTGAGCGCCACAGGCGCAGTGGGGTTTGTCGGGCTGGTCATTCCCCATGTGACGCGCATGCTATGCGGGCCGGGCCATCGCCGCTCGATCCCGCTGACGTTTCTCATCGGCGCCCACTTTATGATCCTTGCCGATATCGTCTCACGCACGCTGATCGTGCACCAGGTTCTGCCCATCGGGGTGGTGACTGCGCTGGTGGGCGCCCCCGTCTTTGTGGCGTTGCTTTATCAAAACCGAAAGGAGCATCCATGAATATAACAGTGGCCGGGTTAACCGTAACCCGACAGGCGCAGACGGTGCTTAAGGATATCGATCTCGACCTGCCATCCGGGCAGATTGTCGGCCTGTTAGGGCCAAACGGCTCAGGCAAGTCGACGCTGCTGCGCTGCCTCGCCGGGCTGTTTCCACGACACAGCGAACGTGTTGCGCTTAATGGCACAACGCTTGGCTTGATGCCGCTGAAAATACGGGCGCAGCACATGGCGTTTGTCCCGCAACATGCTGAGGTCGACGGGGAACTGACCGTTGAGGATATGGTCAGGCTGGGGCGTACGCCCTACCGGAAAACATTCCAGAGAACCACGCGCGACGATGAGGCTGCGGTTGAACAGGCGATTGGCCTGATGCAGTTATGCAGCTTACGCCAGCGGCGATGGCACTCTTTGTCAGGCGGAGAACGACAGCGAAGTCAGATAGCCCGCGCGCTGGCCCAGCAGCCGCAGGTGCTGTTGCTCGATGAACCGACAAACCACCTGGACATTCAGCACCAGCTGGAGCTGATGCGGCTCGTTTCACAGCTGCCGCTTACGGTGGTGGTTGCACTGCACGATCTCAATCTTGCGGCCAATTATTGTCAGCGTCTGATCCTCATGAAGGCCGGGCAGATCGCAGCCACGGGTGCGCCCGAAGCGGTGCTGACGCCCTCGAACATCGCGGATACCTGGTGCGTAAAAGCTCAGGTCTGTAAGGCCGACGCCGGGATCACGATAAGCTATAACATGGGTAACATGGCGGAGAGCCAGAACAAAAGCAAAAACCCCTGCGATATTGCTATCGCAGGGGTTTCGAATTTGGCGGAAGCGTAGAGATTCGAACTCTAGAACCCTTTCGGGTCGCCGGTTTTCAAGACCGGTGCCTTCAACCGCTCGGCCACGCTTCCTAAGTGAGGCGAACTATAAACACCTCACCGCGCGCTGTAAAGGGTGCGCGCATTCGTTCGCTTTAAAAATAGCCAAAATGCGTTTAATCGGTTGAATAGACAACAGATTGGCCGTTTTACCAGCATAATATCCACCGCGGATCGTTAGTGCTTTTTGATGTACATATCTTTGGTGTAGTAGTAGCCAAGCTTATCCGGCGTGAAGCCCCCTACCCACGGTTTCACCAGGTGCGTGCGCACGTAGTGATAGACAGGGATCGCCGGCACATCGCGCCCCAGCAGATCTTCTGCCTGCTGGTAGAACTTACCGCGCTCCTCCGCCGTTTTCGCCTTCGCCGCATTCACCAGAGCCAGATCGTATTCCGGATTGCTGTACTGAGTGGTGTTTTGGCTGTCACCGGTACGGAAGTTATTCAGGAAGGTTGCGGCGTCATCGTAATCAGCAATCCAGGCGTAGCGCACCGCGTCAAAGTTATGGGTGTGCATGGTATCAAGCATGGTTTTCCACTCCTGGTTTTGCAGCTTCGCCTCTACGCCGAGGTTCTTCTTCCACATCGAGCTGGCGGCAATCGCAATACGCTGGTGCGATTCCGAGGTGTTATAGAGGAGATTAAAGCTGAGCGGATGGCTGTCATTAAATCCGGCTTCGGCCAGCAGTTTTTTCGCCTCGGCAATGCGTTTATCCATCGGCCAGCTGGCGTAATCAGGGTTCTGTAACTTGACGCCGCCAATATCCGGCTGGCTGATGAGCCATGCCGGGCGTTGCCCCTGCCCTAAAACTTTCCCGGCGATAATATCTTTATCCAGCGCCAGATTCAGCGCCTTACGCACGCGGGCGTCGCTGAACGGCGGCCGGGTGGTGTTGAATTCGTAATAATAGGTGGCAAGCTGCGGCGATACGTCCAGCTCGTTCCCCAGCGTTTTCTTCAGCTGAGCAAACTGGTTGATCGGCACCGTGTAGGCGATGTCGATTTCGCCCGCTTTGTAGCGGTTGACGTCAGCGGCTTCGGAGGAAATGGGCAGATAGGTCACCTTGTTGATGACGGTATGTGCGTTATCCCAGTATTTCGGGTTTCGCACCGCCACGATGCGTTCGTTCACCACCCACTGTGACAGTTTATAGGCCCCGCTGCTGACGAAGTGCTCCGGTTTGGTCCACTTATCACCGAAACGACCTACCAGGACTTTATCTATCGGCACCAGAGACGGGTGAGCCAGCATCGCCAGGAAAGCAGCATTTGGCTGGGTGAGCGTCACTTCCAGCGTGGTGTCATTGATGGCTTTCACGCCCAGCGACTCGGGTGCTTTTTTGCCTTCTGCGATATCAGTGCCGTTGACGATACGCATACTGCCGGGATAGCTGGCATACGGAGAGACGGTTTTCGGGTCGACCAGTCGCTGCCAGCTCCAGACGACATCTTCCGCGGTGATGGGGGTGCCATCGCTCCAGGTTATGCCCGGGCGCAGATGGAAAGTCCAGACGGTGTTATCTTTATTTTCCCATTTCTCCGCCAGGCGCGGCTGGATTTCACCTGCCGGAGAGACGCTGACCAGCCCGTCGAATAAATCGCTGATAATATTGAATTCGACATCGCTTTCGACTTTATGCGGGTCGAGCGAGGCGGGTTCACTGCCGTTGTTCCTGACCAGTTCCTGCTTATCTGCCAGCTGGGTTCCTGCTGGCACGTTAGCCGCCCAGGTTGCCGTGCTGGCGCACAGGACCCCTGCGGTTAACAAAGAGAGCGTAAAGTGCATGCGTGTTTGTGGTTTCATTTCCTTCGCCTTATTGTCTGTTTTTATGACGATCCGGAAATAACTCTTAGCGGCCTTAGGGAAATAACGCAATATTTTTCAGTGACCTATAAGAGGTTGATCTGAATACGCCTTGCATACCGCACTTCATTCTGAGTACAAAGGCTTTACCAGAATAAAAAACCAGCATAATCCCTAAGGGGCTGAGTAAAGATGGGTAAAACCACTTTGCGTCTGCCGCGCCGTTTCCTATTCTTTGCGCTAATTACATCTGTCATAAGAGAGTGACTCATGGATCGTATAATTACTTCTTCACGCGACCGCACATCGCTACTCAGCACCCATAAGGTGCTGCGCAATACCTATTTCATGCTCAGCCTGACGCTGGCGTTTTCGGCGATCACCGCGACGGCCAGCACCGTACTGATGCTGCCTTCTCCGGGCCTGATCCTGACGCTGGTGGGTATGTATGGTCTGATGTTCCTGACCTATAAAACCGCGGATAAACCGGTGGGTATTCTCTCCGCTTTCGCCTTCACGGGCTTCCTGGGCTACATTTTGGGGCCAATCCTGAACGCCTATCTGTCTGCCGGAATGGGCGACGTGATTGGTATGGCGCTGGGCGGTACCGCGCTGGTGTTCTTCTGCTGCTCGGCCTACGTGCTGACCACCCGTAAGGACATGTCCTTCCTCGGCGGTATGCTGATGGCGGGTATCGTGATTGTGCTGGTCGGTATGCTGGCGAACATCTTCCTGCAATTGCCTGCTCTGCATCTGGCAATCAGCGCGGTGTTTATCCTGATTTCATCCGGCGCAATCCTGTATGAAACCAGCAACATCATTCACGGCGGTGAGACGAACTATATCCGCGCCACCGTGAGCCTGTATGTGTCGCTGTACAATATTTTTGTCAGCCTGCTGAGTATCCTGGGCTTCGCCAGCCGCGATTAACTCACCGTGCTGTGAACAAAGCCCCGCTTATGCGGGGCTTTGTTTTTTTGGTAGACTGAGGCGGTTTTTGACTAACGCGTGAATGAATATGTTGAGTTTTGAAGGCAAAGAGATCGAAACCGATAACGACGGTTATCTGAAAGAGAGCAGCCAATGGAGCGAAGCGCTGGCGGAGAAAATTGCGGAAAACGAAGGAATTACCCTCTCCCCGGAACACTGGGAAGTGGTGCGCTTTGTGCGCGAATTCTACCTCGAATTCAACACCTCTCCGGCTATCCGCATGCTGGTCAAAGCCATGGCGAATAAATTTGGCGAAGAGAAAGGCAACAGCCGTTATCTGTATCGCCTGTTTCCGAAAGGCCCGGCTAAACAGGCGACAAAAATTGCCGGCCTGCCAAAGCCGGTAAAATGCATTTAATAGCGAATACTGAAGTCAGCGTATTCCCGGCCGGGTTGATACGGTTCCGTTAGCACCTTATCAACCCGCGCGCTGCGCGGTCCGCCCGCTTTCAGCCACGCCACCAGCTTCTCTACCCGATCCGCCTCACCGCAGGCCACAACCTCCACGCTGCCATCATCCATGTTACGCGCATACCCCGTCAGTCCGAGCTGAAGGGCTTCGCGCTGGGTGCTGTAGCGGAATCCGACGCCCTGTACAAGGCCATGGACCCAGGCAATGGTGCATACATTTGACATCATCCTTCTCCTTATCCGACTGGCGCGTTGCATTTCCTCGCTCAAGTCGGGAAAATGGCGGCCATTTCATTGGAATCGACAGAATAGCAAATTATGAGTGTACGTTTAGTGTTAGCCAAAGGGCGCGAGAAGTCATTACTGCGCCGCCATCCCTGGGTCTTTTCCGGCGCGGTTGCCCGCATGGAAGGTAAAGCCAGCCTCGGTGAAACCATCGATATTGTTGACCATCAGGGGAAATGGTTAGCACGCGGCGCATACTCGCCTGCATCTCAGATCCGCGCGCGCGTCTGGACGTTCGATAAAGAAGAAGCCATCGATATCGACTTCTTTGTCCGTCGTCTGCAACAGGCGCAGCAGTGGCGCGAGTGGCTGGCAAAGCGTGACGGGCTGGACAGCTATCGTCTGATTGCCGGTGAATCCGACGGGCTGCCGGGCGTGACCATTGACCGCTTCGGCAATTTCCTGGTGTTGCAGCTGCTGAGCGCCGGGGCGGAATACCAGCGTGCCGCGCTAATTAGCGCCCTGCAAACCCTGTTCCCGGAATGTGCCATTTACGACCGCAGCGACGTGGCGGTACGTAAAAAAGAGGGCATGGAGCTGACGCAGGGCCCGGTCACCGGCGAACTGCCGCCTGCCCTGCTGCCTATCGAGGAGCACGGCATGAAGCTGCTGGTGGACATCCAGGGCGGCCATAAGACCGGTTATTATCTCGACCAGCGTGACAGCCGTCTGGCAACGCGCCAGTACGTTGCCGATAAGCGCGTGCTGAACTGCTTCTCCTATACCGGCGGCTTTGCGGTCTCTGCCCTGATGGGCGGCTGTGCCCAGGTTGTGAGCGTCGACACCTCACAGGAAGCGCTGGATGTGGCGAAACAGAACGTTGAGCTGAACAAGCTGGATCTGAGCAAAGCGGAGTTTGTGCGCGACGACGTGTTCAAACTGCTGCGTAAATACCGCGACCAGGGCGAGAAATTTGACGTTATCGTGATGGACCCGCCGAAGTTTGTAGAAAATAAAAGCCAGCTGATGGGCGCCTGCCGTGGCTATAAAGACATCAACATGCTGGCGATCCAGCTGCTGAACCCGGGCGGCGTTCTGCTGACGTTCTCCTGCTCTGGCCTGATGACGACAGATTTATTCCAAAAAATCATCGCCGATGCCGCAATAGATGCGGGTCGTGATGTACAATTTATAGAGCAGTTCCGTCAGGCCGCCGATCACCCGGTGATCGCTACCTACCCGGAAGGGCTGTATCTGAAAGGGTTTGCCTGTCGCGTCATGTAACTTGAAAAGAGAAATATTGCCCGCACATAGTGTGTATGTAATGTTTCCCGGGAGGTGACTATGATTGCCAGCAAATTCGGTATCGGCCAGCAGGTCCGCCACACCTTGCTTGGATATTTGGGTGTGGTCGTGGATATCGACCCGGAGTATTCCCTTGATGAACCGTCAGCAGACGATCTGGCCGTTGACGCAGAGCTTCGCGCCGCGCCCTGGTATCATGTGGTTATGGAGGGCGACGATGGTCAGCCTGTCCATACCTATCTTGCCGAAGCGCAGCTGAGTGGTGAACTACAGGATGAGCATCCGGAACAACCCACTATGGACGAGCTTGCTCAGACCATCCGCAAACAGTTACAGGCGCCAAGACTGCGTAACTAAAGGTGTAAAAAAGCCCGTAAAACGGGCTTTTTTTATTTTGCCAGCCCCAGACGGGGAATATCGATTGCCGGACAGCGATCCATCACCACTTTCAGCCCGGCATCGCGTGCCAGCACGGCTGCCTGCTCATTAATCACGCCCAACTGCATCCACAGCGTTTTCGCGCCAATGGCGATCGCCTCCTGCGCCACGCCCCAGGCCGCCTCTGAATTACGGAAAACGTCCACCATATCCACCTTTTCCGGCACGTCCGCGAGCGTCGCATAGCCCTGCTGACCCAGCAGCGTTTTCCCCGCCACCTTAGGCGAGACCGGGATCACGTGATATCCCTGGTCCAGAAGGTATTTCATGACCCGATAGCTTGGGCGATCCGGTTTATCGCTGGCGCCGACCAGCGCGATAGTGCGCGTGGACGTCAGAATCTCGACAATGTCGTTCTCTTTCATGCTGTTCCTCCTGGTTTTTTTCAAAGTGTACGTCAAAGCGGACATCTCAACCACGCATCCCATACAGAAGTATGAGGGCAAAACGGCAGAATATGTCTATATGTTAGTAAACGTGTTTATCGAAAAATTTTGATACATTCTTACCAGGTAGTTTGTCTACAGGAGTCTGCTATGAAAACCGGCATTGCCTGGGCTGTGGTTGCGTTAATCATGCCGGTTTGTGTTTTCGCAACCACCCTCAGACTCTCAACCGACATTGACCTGCTGGTGCTGGACGGGAAAAAAGTCTCCAGCTCCCTGCTGCGGGGCGCAGACAGCATCGAGCTGGATAATGGCCCGCATCAGGTGGTTTTTCGGGTTGAAAAGACGATTCGCCTCGCCGACAACGAACAGCAGGTGTACATTTCGCCTCCGCTGGTGGTCAGCTTTAATACCCAACGCATCAGCCAGGTCAATTTTCGTCTCCCGCACCTTGAAACAGAAAAAGAGTCACTGGCATTTGATGCCTCACCGCGCATTGAGCTGGTGGACGGGGATTCTATGCCCATCCCGGTAAAGCTGGATATCCTGGCGCTGACAAAAAGGCCAAAAGGAACAGATTACGAAGCGGACACGGAGATCTATAACAGAGCCAGCAGGCGCGCCTCCCTGCCCCAGTTCGCCACCATGATGGCGGATGACAGTACCCTGCTTTCGGGCGTATCGGAGCTGGATGTACTCCCTCCTCAGTCGCAGACTCTTACTGAGCAACGCCTCAAATTCTGGTTCCAGAATGCCGATCCGGACACGCGCGCCCGTTTTCTGCAATGGGCGAAACGACAACCTTCGTCGTAAGCCACATTTTTTCGTCCTTTCTCTTGCAGCATCAGTCAGTTCCCGTCATCGTGTAGCGAGGTAACCTCACGGATAAGATTATGGAACTGACAACACGCACACTTCCGGCGCGCAAGCACATTGCTCTGGTTGCGCACGATCACTGTAAACAAATGCTGCTTAACTGGGTTCGTCGCCATCAGCCTCTTTTACAGCATCATGCCCTTTCTGCCACGGGAACAACCGGCAACCTGATCCACCGCGAAACCGGTCTGGAAGTGAATGCCATGCTGAGCGGCCCGATGGGGGGTGACCAGCAGGTCGGCGCTCAGATTTCGGAAGGTAAAATTGACGTTCTGATATTCTTCTGGGATCCGCTGAACGCGGTTCCGCATGATCCGGACGTTAAAGCGCTGCTGCGTCTGGCGACGGTATGGAACATTCCGGTAGCCACCAATCTTTCAACGGCAGATTTCATCATTGAATCGCCGCAGTTTAACGATCCGGTGGAGATTTTGATCCCGGATTATCAGCGTTATCTTGCGGAGAGACTGAAGTAGTTTTTTGCCCGGTGGCGCTGCGCTTACCGGGCCTACAGAATTTGCCCGGCGCGTTACGGCTTTCTCGCCACCGGCACGTCAATACTTTTCAAAATATCGACAAACACCGACGGCTCCTCTTTGTTGAACAAGAGCCACACGCGATGGCGCGCGCGGGTTATCGCCACGTACAGTAAGCGCCGCTCCTCTGCATCCGGGAAATCTTCCGGAACAGGCAATAACGCCTCTTCCATCACGGATTCCCGCGCCGGTGCCGGGAAACCGTCGCTCCCCTCTTTCAGCCCCACCACAATTACGTAGTCGGCCTGCTGCCCTTTACTGGCGTGAATGGTCATAAAATCGAGCTGTAGTTTTGGCCAGCGCGTTGCCGCTTTTTCCAGCGCCGTCGGCTTGAGGTGGTGATAACGCGCCAGGACCAGAATCCGTTCATCCGGTTTCGCATAGCCGCTCAGTTTATCCAGCAGCGGTTCCAGCTGATCGTCCGCCAGCAGCGTGACGGCCTTTTTATCCCCCGACGTCAGGCTGTTAAGCGGCTTCGACAGCTGATGTGGGTTCTGCTGAATAAAACGGTTGGCAATTTCACCAATCCGCGAGTTGAAGCGGTAGGTGGTGTCCAGATCGCTGCGATCGCCTTCCCCAAAATAGTGATGGAAGGCCGTCGTGAGGGAAAGTTGCGCCCCGCTGAAGCGGTAGATAGCCTGCCAGTCATCGCCCACGGCAAACAGCGACGTGTGTTTATTCTGCGCCCGCAGCGCCGAAAGCAGCGCAGCGCGCTGCGGCGAAATATCCTGAAACTCATCCACCAGAATGTGTTTCCACGGGCTGACGAAGCGCCCTTTCTCCAGAATGATAATGGCCTGATGGATTAGCCCGGAAAAATCGACCGCGTTTTCGTCTTTCAGCGCGGTTTTCCACGCTTTCAGCATCGGCGCCATCAGTTTAACCCGCTTAGAAAACACGGCGCGGATCGACTCCGGTGCGCTTTCTATCATCTCCGCCTGAGAGCCGCCGTGCATGCGCATCAGGCTTACCCACCGGTCGAGACGAGAGCCCAGCCGGCGCGCCAGCTTTTCATCCTGCCAGAAGCTGCCCTCCGGCACCTCCCAGTTGAGTTCCTCTTCAAGCCACTGACGCCAACCTTTCGCCTGCGCCTTTTTTTCACTGCACTGCTGACGCCATGCCTTGATAAACAGCGCCTGGCGAGCCTGAGCATCATTCTCCAGCTTGCTGACAACAGGGACTTTTTTGCTGCCCTGTTGAATAATGTGTAAAGCGAGGGAGTGGAACGTGCGCGCCGAGATATCCTGGGTATGCAAACGCGCCTGAATGCGCTCATCCATCTCCTGCGCCGCCTTGCGACCAAAAGCCAGCAGCAAAATCTGGTCGGCAACTGCCTCGCCCGTTGTCAGAAGCCAGCCCGCGCGCGCCACCAGCACCGACGTTTTGCCGCTCCCTGCGCCTGCCAGCACCAGTAAAGAGTGCTCGCCATTCACCACTGCGCGCGCCTGGGCAGGATTGAGAGGCGATGATTCCACCGTACTGAAGAAATCGGCATATTGCGTAAGCATCGCCTCAGTCCAGGTCTGGTTATGCGCCAGACGGCTTTTCTCGATATCGCTAAGCCAGGCCTGACACTTCCGCCACGCATCGCGACAGTTATCAAATTCCTCAAGCCGCGCCACCGGTAAAGGCAATGCCGTCAGCGCCTGGGTGATTTTTTGCTGAAGCCCGGCGGTTTGCTGGCGCGTCAGCCACTTCTGCTGCGTATTGCTTAGCGCGATATCGTCCAGCACCTGATGCAGCACCTGTGCGGCAATCACGCTCATCTCCTGGCTCCACTGGTGCCAGCGCATGTTCAGATGATGGTGGAAGCGTTGGGTTTCCGCCCACTCGGTCCCGTGGAGTCGCACCACTTTCTCTGCCGGTAAAACGAACTCCAGCTCCCCCCATACCAGCCCTCGTTTACAGTGAATGGCCAGTAGCTGATTAAACGGAATAAGGTATTCGTGGCGTTCACCGGAGACTTTCACTCCCGCATTAAGAAGCACAACCTTGTCGTAAGGGTGCTGCGCCAGGCGTTTGCCCATTGAAGTTGCTTTCAGTTCCATATCCTGCCGGATCCACGAGGTCATAATTTGTCAGACAGTTTAACTGCCAGTTTTAAGGTGCTCCAGCCCAAAAAAACGTTACAATCACCGGGCGTTAATCATATCGAAGGAAATGAGGGTTTATGCGTACCGTTCTGAATGTGTTGAATTTTGTCCTTGGCGGTTTTGCCACCACCCTTTCCTGGCTTTTTGCCACCCTGGTGAGCATCGTGCTTATCTTCACCCTTCCGCTGACGCGCTCCTGCTGGGAAATCACCAAACTGTCCCTCGTTCCTTATGGAAATGAAGCCGTGCACGTGGATGAACTGGAGCCGGAAAGAAAAAATGCCCTGATGAATACCGGCGGCACGCTGCTGAATATTTTATGGCTAATCTTCTTTGGCTGGTGGCTGTGTCTGATGCATATCTTCGCCGGTATCGCCCAGTGCATTACGATTATTGGCATTCCGGTTGGCCTCGCTAATTTCAAAATTGCCACCATCGCCCTGTGGCCGGTAGGACGCCGAGTTGTTCCGGTCGAAGTGGCGCAAGCCGCGCGTGAAGCCAATGCCCGTCGTCGTTTTCAGTAATAAGGACTGGCCGCTCTCATGCTAAGCCCCCTGCTTCGTCGCTATACATGGAACAGTAACTGGCTGTATAACGTCAGGATATTTATCGCCCTCTGCGGCACCGTCGCTCTGCCGTGGTGGCTGAATGATGTGAAGCTCACCATCCCCCTCACGCTTGGGGTGGTGGCCGGCGCGCTGGCGGATCTCGACGACCGCCTGGCCGGTCGTTTGCGTAATCTGGTCATCACGCTGGTCTGCTTCTTTATTGCTTCCGCCTCCGTTGAGCTGCTTTTCCCGTGGCCCTGGCTGTTTGCCTTAGGGCTGACGGTGTCCACCAGCGGCTTCATTTTGCTCGGCGGCCTCGGGCAACGCTACGCCACTATCGCGTTTGGCGCCCTGCTGATTGCCATTTACACCATGCTGGGCGTCTCTCTTTACGATCAGTGGTATCAGCAACCGGTCCTGCTGCTATTGGGCGCTATCTGGTATAACCTGCTGACCTTAACCGGGCATCTTATTTTTCCGGTTCGTGCCTTACAGGACAACATTGCCCGCAGTTACGAACGGCTGGCCCACTATCTTGAGCTGAAATCCCGGCTGTTTGATCCGGATATCGAAGAGGACAGCCAGGCGCCCCTGTACGATCTGGCGCTGGCAAATGGCCAACTGGTCGCCACGCTGAATCAGACCAAAGCGTCTCTGCTCACCCGTCTGCGCGGCGATCGCGGTCAGCGCGGTACCCGGCGCACCCTGCACTACTACTTTGTTGCCCAGGATATTCACGAGCGCGCCAGCTCCTCGCATGTGCAATACGCTGACCTGCGCGAGAAATTCCGCTACAGCGACGTGATGTTCCGTTTCCAGCGTCTGCTGTCGATGCAGTCTCAGGCCTGCCAGCAACTTGCACGCTCAA
Source organism: Enterobacter cloacae complex sp. IR5428 (assembly GCF_049238585.1). NCBI lineage: Bacteria > Pseudomonadati > Pseudomonadota > Gammaproteobacteria > Enterobacterales > Enterobacteriaceae > Enterobacter > Enterobacter cloacae complex sp. IR5428. The sequence goes on from NZ_JBMKHV010000007.1 coordinate 23,132, forward strand.
TACTGCTGCGCACGCCCTATCAGCACGATCCTCGCTTTGAACGCGCATTCAGCCACCTGGATGCGGCGCTCGATCGCGTTCAGGCCAGTGGAACTTCGCCGGAACAGTTCAAAGCCCTGGGATTCCTGCTCAACAACCTGAGAGCCATCGATGCTCAGCTCGCCACCATTGAGTCTGAACAGGCGATGGCGATGCCGGGCAATGACGCTGACAACCAGCTTGCCGACGACAGTCTCAACGGTTTCAGCGATATATGGCTGCGCCTGAGCCGTCATTTTACGCCGGAATCCGCCCTCTTTCGCCATGCGGTAAGGATGTCGTTGGTACTGTGCGTTGGCTACGCGTTTATCCAGATAACAGGATTGCACCACGGCTACTGGATCCTGCTGACCAGCCTGTTCGTCTGCCAGCCGAACTATAACGCTACCCGCCATCGACTCGCGCTGCGTATTGTCGGGACGTTAGTCGGGGTCGCCATCGGGCTGCCGGTGCTCTATTTTGTACCCTCAGTAGAAGGGCAACTGATCCTGATTGTGATTACCGGGGTACTGTTCTTCGCCTTCCGCAATGTGCAGTACGCTCACGCCACAATGTTCATCACGCTGCTTGTGCTGCTCTGCTTCAATCTGCTGGGTGAAGGCTTTGAAGTGGCCCTCCCCCGTGTGATCGACACGCTGATCGGCTGCGCCATCGCCTGGGCGGCGGTGAGCTTTATCTGGCCGGACTGGCGTTTCCGAAATTTACCGCGCGTGTCCGACAGAGCAATGAACGCCAACTGCCGCTATCTGGACGCCATACTTGAGCAATACCATCAGGGTCGCGATAACCGTCTGGCCTATCGGATTGCCCGTCGCGATGCGCATAACACTGACGCAGAGCTGGCTTCCGTTGTCTCGAATATGTCAACTGAGCCGCGCGCCACGGCAGAAATCCGGGAGACAGCCTTCCGCCTGCTGTGTCTGAACCACACGTTCACCAGCTATATCTCTACCCTTGGCGCCCACCGAGAGAAACTGACGAATCCGGGCATCCTGGCACTACTGGACGATGCCGTTTGCTACGTTGATGATGCGCTTCATCATCAACCTGCGGATGAGCCACGGGTTCACCAGGCACTGGATGAACTGGTGCAACGTATCGCACACCTTGATCCAGGCACCGACAACAAAGCTCCGCTGGTCCTTCAGCAAATTGGCCTGCTTATCGCTTTGCTGCCGGAAATTTGTCGGCTGCGACAGCAGATCGCTACCTGGCGGAATGATGGCCCTGCGACTCAGGCAGCGCATTAAACCACTCCGTAAGCTCCCGGCGAATATCCGCCGGGAGTGCCGCTTCATGTAACCCTTCAATCGCGCCTTCAAGAGCGAACAATACCCGGATACTCAGCGCTTTATTCTTAGAGCGCATTTTCAGCCAGCTCGTCTTCGCCCCCAACTGTCGTAGCGTCTCTTCATTGGTAATGCCCGCCTCCATAAGCAGGACCTCAATCTGAAAGGTCAGGTTCGGCAGATCTTTAAGCCGGTTACGCTGATGGCGCTGGTAGCGCTCTTTCCTGGCGGCATCGAGCGCAAACGAGGAGAGCTGAAGCAGTTTTTCCCTGTTTTGCCACAGACCTTCATCCACACGGTAGTAATTAAGCAGCACAGGACGTCCTCGTTTCATCAGGGTCAGAAAAGAAGAGGCGTTTTTTACACAGTATTTTGCACTTTGCTCACAGGCGCGAAGGTAAAGCTCACCGTCAGACACCATCGCGAACACCGCTTCATCCACGGCCAGGGTATAACCGCCAAACAGGGCGCGATGATGAATTTCGCCCAGCGGAGAGAGGTATTCTTGAGATTGATAAATCCGATCATAAGATATCTTTTTCATGATAATTCCATTAAAAATCATACAGTAACCACGATATTTCTTACTAACGGATCCGTTAGCAGGAAAATAGGCAACTTATTGCCGTTGGGCAAGATGATTTTTTCAGGTTCACCAGGAATGGATGAAATTTGCGAGTCGCTTTCCGAAAATGAGGTTGATCTTTATGCATACAGGGGTTACTGTATATCCATACAGTAACTACAGGGCTGGAATGAATATGTACACTTCAGGCTATGCAAATCACTTAACACCTTCTACTTCTGCCGCAGGCAATGCTGCGCAGAATTCTATCGGGCGTGAATCGACAGGGCTTATCAGTGAAGTGGTTTACCGTGAAGACCAGCCGCTGTTGACACAACTCTTACTCCTGCCGCTTTTGCAGCAGCTCGGGCAACAGTCTCGCTGGCAGCTCTGGCTGACGCCACAGCAAAAATTAAGTCGCGAATGGGTTCAGTCGGCTGGGCTGCCGTTAGCGAAGGTGATGCAGATTAATCAACTCTCCCCTTGCGATACGGTCGAGTCGATGGTCCGGGCATTACGTACCGGGAACTATAGCGTCGTGATTGGGTGGTTGCCTGAGGATCTGTCGCAAGAGGAACATTTGCGTCTGACTGAAGCGGCTGAAGAAGGTAACGCGATGGGTTTCATCATGCGGCCAGTTTGTGGAGATTCCTATCGCAGAGGACAACATCCCGGGCTAAAAATTCACTCAAATGTGTACCATTGAGTCATTTTAAGAGTTTTCCTGGAATTTTTTTCGACCGCAGTATGCAAAAAAAGTTCAACGCGCCAAAACTGCGGCAAGGCTTGTCTGACGCGGTTCTCGTTAATTTTACTGCACAAAATTCGTTCAAAAATTGTTAAATATTAGGTATACGGAACTTTTTTTTTCATATGCCTGACGGACTTCACACTTGTAAGTTTTCAGCTACGTTGTAGACTTTACATCGCCAGGGGTGCTCGGCCTAAGCCGAAGATATCGGTAGGTTTATATTTGACCACGCCCCCCGGTGAAGGATTTAACCGTGATTCCTCCGATGGAGATATTCATGGCAAATTTTGGATGATAACGAGGCGCAAAAAATGAAAAAGACAGCTATCGCGATTGCAGTGGCACTGGCTGGCTTCGCTACCGTAGCGCAGGCCGCTCCGAAAGATAATACCTGGTATGCAGGTGGTAAACTGGGCTGGTCTCAGTTCCATGACACCGGTTGGTACAACAGCAGCCTGAACAACGATGGCCCTACTCACGAGAGCCAGCTGGGTGCAGGTGCGTTCGGTGGCTATCAGGTTAACCCGTATGTTGGCTTTGAAATGGGTTACGACTGGTTAGGTCGTATGCCTTACAAAGGCGACAACGTAAATGGCGCTTTCAAAGCTCAAGGCGTACAGCTGACCGCTAAACTGGGTTACCCAGTAACTGACGATCTGGACGTGTACACCCGTCTGGGCGGCATGGTATGGCGTGCAGACTCCAGCAACAGCATCGCTGGTGACGACCACGACACTGGTGTTTCCCCAGTATTCGCTGGTGGCGTTGAGTGGGCAATGACCCGTGACATCGCTACCCGTCTGGAATACCAGTGGGTTAACAACATCGGTGACGGTGCTACCGTTGGCGTTCGTCCAGACAACGGCATGCTGAGCGTTGGTGTTTCTTACCGTTTCGGTCAGCAGGAAGATGCGCCAGTCGTAGCGCCAGCTCCGGCTCCAGCGCCAGAAGTACAGACCAAGCACTTCACTCTGAAGTCTGACGTTCTGTTCAACTTCAACAAAGCTACCCTGAAACCAGAAGGTCAGCAGGCACTGGATCAGCTGTACACCCAGCTGAGCAACCTGGATCCTAAAGACGGTTCTGTAGTGGTTCTGGGCTTCACCGACCGTATCGGTTCTGACGCTTACAACCAGGGTCTGTCTGAGAAACGTGCTCAGTCTGTAGTTGATTACCTGGTATCTAAAGGTATCCCAGCTAACAAGATCTCCCCACGTGGTATGGGCGAATCTAACCCAGTTACCGGTTCTACCTGTGACAACGTGAAACCACGCGCTGCACTGATCGACTGCCTGGCACCAGATCGTCGCGTAGAGATCGAAGTTAAAGGTATCAAAGACGTTGTAACTCAGCCTGCGGCATAAGTTATCGTCTTATAAAAAAACCCCGCCATGCGGGGTTTTTTATTATCTGAAGAAAAGTAAAAAGCTTATTTTTTACCTAACAGTGCCTGTAGATCGTTTTTCAACGTCGACATCTGGCTGGCATACTTCTCTTTGTGCTCGGCATCTTCAATCAGCTGCACCACCGTTTCCGACAGGGTTTTCCCGCGCCGTTGCGCAAGCCCGGCCAGACGCTGCCAGACCATGAATTCCAGGTCGATGGATTTCTTACGGGTGTGCTGATGCTCGGCATTGAAATGCCGTTTACGACGAGCACGGATAGTTTGCTTCATCCGGTTTAACAAGGCCGGATTAATGTGTTTCTCAATCCAGCCGTTGACCTGTACCGGTTCGTTTTCGAGGGTCAGCAACATATCCACAGCTTCTTGTGCCGCGCTGGCTTCGATGTAGCAGGTGATCAGCTCCCCTTCACGGTGCTTTTTGACCAGGTACTTCCATTTCCAGCCGCTTTCGAGGTTTTCCAGTTGTTGATATTTCATTGCGATCTCAGTGTTACCGTGTAACTCTGTTCAGAATATCAGTTTTTTGGCAATCTGCTGAAAAGAAATCATATCCTTTGAAACGTCGCAGGCGATCCGCATGACGAAAACCCGAATCCTGATTGGGCAGAGTGCGCCGCTTACGGTATACTCCACGGTTTTACTTCTGACTAAAAAACATCAACTTTGACCATTACGAAACTTGCATGGCGTGACCTGGTTCCGGATACCGAGAGCTATCAGGAGCTGTTTGCACAGCCAGACCTCACAAAAGAACACAAATTCATACTTAGCGAGACACAACCGCGTTTGCATTACGCGCTGGAGCAGATGTCATCCCCATGGGCTACATCTCCTTTCATGCTGCTCAAAGCCCCGGAAGAAGCCGAGTATCTGACGCTTCTCGGTGATGCCATGTGCCAGTTGCAGCCAAAAACGAATGCCGTTTTTGGTGGTCAGTATCATATTGCCGGTCGCGACGTGACATTCGAACCTGCCACGCAGGCAGATGGATTGTTCGCTGCAAAAGGCGAGGTGATCACCGCCAACTGGGTGGAAGCAGAACAGTTGTTCGGCTGCCTTCGTCAGTTCAATGGCGATGTTTCACTGCAACCCGGGCTGGTACACCGCGCGAATGGCGGCGTATTGCTCATCTCTCTTCGCACACTGCTTGCGCAGCCGCTGCTGTGGATGCGCCTGAAAACGGTGGTGACGCAGCAACGTTTTGACTGGGTAGGCTTCGACGATTCACGTCCTCTGCCTGTTTCCATTCCGTCTATGCCGCTGTCGCTGACCGTCGTGCTGACGGGTGACCGTGAATCACTGGCTGACTTCCAGGAAATGGAGCCAGAACTCGCGGAGCAGGCGGTTTACAGCGAATTTGAAGACAATATTCAGATTGCAGATGCCGATGACATGGCGCAGTGGTGTCAGTGGGTTATGGCCGTGGCGGAACGTTTCGCGCTGCCCTCACCTGCCGAGGATGCGTGGCCGGGCTTAATCCGAGAGGCCGTACGCTACACCGGCGATCAGGAAACCCTGCCGCTCTGTCCGCTCTGGATCGGCAAACAGCTGCGTGAAGTGGGCGTTATCAGCGGCAACGGTACGTTCAACGGTGAGCAACTGAGCCAGATGCTGGCCCAGCGTGAATGGCGCGAAGGCTATCTTGCTGACCGTATGCAGGATGAAATTCTGCTTGAACAGATTCTGGTGGAGACCGAAGGCGAACGTATCGGGCAAATCAATGCCTTGTCCGTCATCGAGTTCCCCGGGCACCCACGCGCCTTTGGTGAGCCTTCCCGTATCAGCTGTGTCGTACACATTGGTGACGGCGAATTTACCGATATCGAACGCAAGGCCGAACTGGGCGGAAACATTCATGCCAAAGGCATGATGATCATGCAGGCATTCCTGATGTCTGAACTTCAGCTCGAGCAGCAGATCCCCTTCTCTGCCTCGTTGACCTTTGAGCAGTCCTACAGTGAAGTCGACGGCGACAGCGCCTCAATGGCAGAGCTGTGCGCCGTGATCAGCGCGCTTGCAGACGTGCCGATTAACCAGAATATTGCGATTACCGGGTCCGTGGATCAGTTTGGCCGTGCCCAACCGGTGGGCGGACTGAATGAGAAAATCGAAGGCTTCTTCGCAATCTGCCAGCAGCGCGGTTTAAACGGCAAACAGGGCGTGATTATTCCGGCACCTAACGCTCGCCATTTGAGCCTGAGCCAGGCGATTCTGGATGCGGTAGAGCAGGAACAATTCACTGTCTGGGCCATCGAAGGGGTTGAGGATGCACTACCCTTACTGACAAACCTGGTCTGGGACGGCGAAGGCCAGACAACCCTGATGCAGACCATTCAGGAACGTATAGCTCAGGCGACACAGCAGGATGCTCGTCATCGTTATCCGTGGCCGTTACGCTGGTTAAGTTGGTTTAGTGCGAACTGATCGGACTTGTTCAGCGTACACGTGTTAGCTATCCTGCGTCCTTCACTAAAATAAGGCTTACTGAGAACATGGTAGATAAACGCGAATCCTATACTAAAGAAGACCTTCTTGCCTCTGGTCGCGGTGAACTGTTTGGCGCGAAAGGCCCGCAGTTACCAGCCCCAAATATGCTGATGATGGACCGTGTCGTGAAAATGACCGAAACCGGCGGCAACTTTGATAAGGGTTACGTAGAAGCAGAACTCGATATCAACCCGGACCTGTGGTTCTTCGGTTGCCACTTTATTGGCGATCCGGTAATGCCTGGCTGCCTGGGCCTCGATGCTATGTGGCAGCTGGTTGGCTTCTATCTGGGCTGGCTTGGCGGTGAAGGCAAAGGCCGTGCGCTGGGCGTAGGCGAAGTGAAATTCACCGGTCAGGTTCTGCCTACCGCGAAGAAAGTCACCTACCGTATCCATTTCAAACGCATCGTTAACCGCCGTCTGATTATGGGCCTGGCGGACGGTGAAGTGCTGGTTGATGGTCGTCTGATCTATACCGCGAACGACCTGAAAGTGGGTCTGTTCCAGGATACCTCCGCTTTTTGATAACGGATTTTAGCCCCTTCCAGAAAGGCGAAACCTCCGCATTGCGGAGGTTTCTTTTTAAAGAGACGGTATCAAGCAAGTACTGCCCTGTCTCCGATGGCTTCTCGCCAGCCCCCTAGCCATTGGGACCTTTGATTCAGGGCCTGATAGGGACACATTTCTTTAGAACGTCCGGCGATGCCAGCCTGATAACCACGTTGATGAGCCCTTTCCAGGCGATCTCGTTTCTGTCTCTTCATGCCTCGTTTCCCTCATTCTTTTGTCTGGTGGAAAGAAAACAGTGGTTGCAATATGTGCAAGCACAGTTAACGAATACCCCGAATCTGCGTCAGCGTCAACGTTCAAAATTCATACGGGTGTCATATTTGTGAGCTACATGGAAGATCGTTTGTACAAAAAGTGTGATGCGGGACAAGTAACAACCTGAACGTAAAACGAAAAAAAAGCCGCAATCAGCAAGAAGCTGAGTGCGGCTTTCGTCGATGAATTTTACTTATGGCAGGCGGGAAATCTCTCTTGCTATAGTAGCCGACTCCTGTGCCCATCCCTGCGCAAGTACTTTCACCATTTCGTCATAGCCATCTTTCTGCTGCTTGAGTTCAAGATGGAAAGGACGCTTAATCAGCTGACCCTGGTGATTCAGCAGCCACTCCCCGCTGATAACAACGGCACCATCATAGCGGCCATGGAATCCCGTCACGTTAACATTCAGAGTGTCCTGATCGCTTCCCAGAGGCTGCGAGGCAACGACCCAACCGGGGAGCTGGCTGCTCAGATTCGCCACCAGCGTATTGCGTAGCTGCTGATCCAGCGGGCTGGCCCACAGGTTATTGTTGGCGATTACGTACTGCACATCGCTGGTCTGGTAGACCACCCCGTTGCCCGCCAGGTAATCTGGCACGGCAACCTGCTCAACCCACAGCAGACGGCTGCCCTGCGAGGCACTGCTCTGCGCCCCCGACTGCGCGCTTAACGGCAGCTGGTAGTAGCTTTTGTTATCGCTTCCAGAGCTACAGGCCGTTAATACCAGTGCGCCTGCGATGATTAGCCATTTTTTCATTGTTTCGCCCTCTTAGGCTCAGGATCCTTTTTATCTTTCGCTTCAAACACCAGCGCGTTGCTCTTTTCATTGAGCGTTTTCAGAACGGGCTGTAGCTCGCGTAAAACCTGATCAAGACGTTGCATATCCGCCACCATCTTGTTGTAGGCCGCTGAGCCCGGCTGGAAGCCTTGCATACTGCGATTCAGTTCACGCAACGTTTTCTGCATATCCTGCGGCAGCTGCTGCATGGACTGGTTGGCCGTGATCTTGTTGATATTATCCAGGGTGGTTTGCAGACGTTGCATCGTCGCCTGGCTCTGATGCAGTGATCCCGTCGCAGCCTCAAGCATTGGATTCAGCGGCAGATTGTTGATCTTATCCAGCGTTTCCATCAGACGCTGTTGGATCTGCGCCAGGCCACTGCTGACCGTAGGAATGATTTTGTAGCCGCCAAATTCACGGACTCCCGTCATAGGTGGCGCTTTTGGATAGAAGTCCATATCGACATACAACGCCCCTGTCACCAGGTTGCCGGTTTTCAGCGAGCCACGCAGACCGCGATTCATCAGGTCGCTGATATGCTCCCCAATATCCTGATCCTCACCAATCTGGTTAATTAAACGCTCAGGCTCAATGCGTATCAGCACCGGAATACGATAATCATCATCAAGCATTTGCTTGAGTCCCGGAACAAAGTAAGGCACTTGCCCCACTGTACCCAGACGGATACCGCGGAACTCAACTGGCGCTCCTGGCTGCAAGCCGCGTACAGAGTCCTTAAAGAACATCAGATAATCGATGTGATCGGTATAGAGCGCATCCTGAATGCTTTTTTGATCGTCAAACAGTCTGAAGGCGGTTTTTTCCGCCACCGGTTGTCCCAGATCTATACCTTCCGGCACGTCAAAACTGACGCCCCCACCAAACAGCGTGGTGAGTGAACCCATCTCAACGCGCATCCCCGCAGAGGTGAGATCCACAGCGATCCCACTGTCTTTCCAGAAACGAACGTTACTGGTCACCAGTCGGTCATTAGGCGCATTGATAAATAGCTGATAGCTGATGGTCCGTTTTTGCGGATCGAAGGTGCTCGTTTCAACCGAACCGACACGATACCCACGGAACAGCACCGGATCGCCCGGCGAGAGCTGGCCCGCTTTTTTGCTGTCCAGAATGACGCGGATCCCTTTTGCATCCGGTGGCGCAAGCGGCGGTGAATCCAGCAACTGATAGTTTGCTGGCTGGGCGCCTTTATTGCCGGGCTGGAGTTCAATGTAAGCCCCTGACAATAGCGTCCCTAAGCCGCTGATCCCTTCTCTTCCGACCTGCGGTTTCACCACCCAAAAAACGGAATCTTCATGGAGCAGTTTTTCCATGCCAGCATTCAGGCGGGCCTTAATTTCAACATGGGTTAAATCATCCGTCAGGGTCGCGCTTTCCACGACACCCACATCCACGCTGCGGCTCTTGATGGTGGTTTTTCCGCCCTCAATTCCCTCTGCATTGGTGGTAATTAGCGTGACTTCCGGTCCCTGATGGCTGTAATGATAAAACAGGATCCATGCACCGATCAGCGCGGTCACGATGGGGAAAATCCACACCGGCGACCAGTTTCTGACCTTCTGCACTTTAGCCTCTCCACTCTTATTTTCCATGCTCTTACTCTTCCTCATGGCTTGAATCGGGCTCACGATCCCACGATAAACGAGGGTCGAAGGTCATGGCCGCAAACATGGTCATAATGACGACCAAAGCAAACATCAGCGCTCCCATAGCGGGATAAATACTCATCAGCCCACCCATACGCACCAGCGCTGAGAGAACCGCAATCACGAACACGTCAATCATCGACCAACGGCCAACAAATTCCACGACCTCATAAATCAGATGCATGCGCTCACTGTCACGCTTACCGTGCCCTTTTGCATCCCAGCAAAGCCAGGCAATGGCAATCATCTTTAAGGTCGGAACCATAATGCTGGCGAGAAATATGACGCCTGCAACAGGGTATGACCCTTCGCTCCACAGCAAAATCACCCCGGCAAGGATGGTCGAGGGCATTCTGTCGCCGAGCAGATCGGTGATCATGATCGGCAAAATATTGGCGGGCAGATAAAGCATGACAGAGGTCACCAGCAGCGCCATGGTCCATTGCAGGCTATTTTTGCGTCGGACGTGACCTTTTGTTTCACAGCGGGGACACACCTCGACATCCGCGGGCAGCACGGCGGTGCAGCAGGAGCAGGAGCGCAGCCCCTGACGGATACCCGGTACGCCCACCTTTACCGTCTGCGAGAGCGTCGGTGCCGGGGCAATATCGTCCCAGGTCCAGCGTCGGTCCACGCACTGGAAAGCGCGCAGTTGCAGCACGCAATACAGACACCACGGAATAAAGCTGCTGCCAATCCCCACATCGCCGTAGGCCATCAGCTTCACGAAGCTGACCAGGATACCCGCCAGAAAAATTTCCGCCATCCCCCAGCTTTTCAGCTGGAACAGGATCCGCGCGAGTTTGATTTTAAGGGCGGTGGGCATCCTGACGCGATTGACCAGTAGCAGAATGACGACCAGGCAAAAAGCCGGGACTATCTGCACGAACAGAAGAAAGAAGGTGCCAAGGCTGGCGTAATCTTCCGAGAACATCACGCCTGGAATTTCCAGTAACTCCACCTGGCTTACCATCCCGCCCACTTTCATAGAGATGAAAGGGAAGAGATTGGAGAGTAGTAACATGAACAGGGCTGCCAGTGCGTAAGCCGTAGGACGCTGCCTTGGCGCGTCCCACTCGGTCGTCAGCGTAGCTCCGCAGCGCGGGCAGGCAGCCTTATGTCCGTGACCAAGCTCTGGCAACGCCACGAGCATATCGCATTGCGAGCATAAAATATGCCGATCGGCATGGTGCTGGTCACACATAGATTATCCCTGTTTATACGCCGTTTTTCAGAGACTCAAGGTACTCCCAGCGCTCAAATGCCTCTTCCAGCGCCTGCTCGGCCTGGGAGAGTTCAGCCAATACTTTCTGAGTATAGTCGTGAGGCTGCGTAAAGAATGACGCATCAGCGACCTGAATTTGCAGTGCTTCCAGTGCCGCTTCCAGCTCTTCCAGACGCTGCGGCAGCCCTTCCAGCTCGCGCTGCAAGTTATAGCTCATTTTAGCAGGAGACTTTTTGACAGTTTCTGCTTTCACAACAACAGGTTCAGCGACATTTTTGGTCTTCGCCTGTTTTTGCGCCAGCGACTGCGATTGCTGTCCACGCGCGTCATGATAGCCGCCCACATATTGACCGATGCGTCCTTCGCCTTCGAAGATCCAGCACTCGGTCACGGTGTTATCGACAAATTGACGATCGTGGCTGACCAGCATCACGGTTCCCTGATAGCCATCAATCAACTCTTCCAGCAGTTCCAGCGTTTCGACATCCAGATCGTTCGTCGGTTCATCGAGAATCAGTAAGTTACTGGGTTTCAGGAACAGGCGCGCTAGCAAAAGACGGTTACGCTCACCGCCGGACAGCGCGCGCACAGGCGTCAGGGCGCGTTTCGGGTGGAACAGGAAGTCCTGAAGGTAGCCCAGCACGTGACGCGGCTTGCCGTTAACCATCACCTCCTGTTTACCCTCTGCGAGGTTGTCCATCACCGTACGGTCCGGATCCAGCTCTGCGCGGTGCTGGTCAAAGTACGCTACTTCCAGCTTGGTACCACAGTGAATACGACCGCTGTCGGCCTGCAACTGGCCCAGCATCAGTTTCAACAGCGTGGTTTTGCCGCAGCCGTTTGGACCAATAAGCGCAATTTTGTCACCGCGCTGAACCTGTGCGGAGAAATCGTTCACCAGCACTTTGCCGTCAACCGAATAACTCACGTTCTCCATTTCGAAGACAATCTTGCCCGAGCGGGACGCCTCTTCCACCTGCATTTTGGCGCTACCCATGACTTCGCGGCGTTCGCTACGTTCGCGGCGCATCGCCTTCAGGGCGCGAACGCGGCCTTCATTACGGGTACGACGCGCCTTGATGCCCTGACGGATCCATACCTCTTCCTGCGCCAGCTTGCGGTCGAACTCGGCGTTTTGCAGCTCTTCCACGCGCAGGTTCTCTTCTTTCTCCAGCAGATAGGTATCGTAATCGCCCGGATAGGTCACCAGCTTGCCGCGGTCGAGGTCGACAATGCGCGTGGCCATGTTGCGGATGAACGAACGGTCGTGGGAGATGAAGATAATGGTGCCATTGAAAGTTTTCAGGAACCCTTCCAGCCAGTCAATCGCTTCGATATCCAGGTGGTTCGTTGGTTCGTCCAGCAGCAGTACCCTGGGCCCGCTCACCAGGGCACGGCCCAGCGCGGCTTTACGCAGCCAGCCGCCGGAGAGCGCCGACAGCTCCATATCCGCTTCCAGGCCAAGCTGAGCCAGCACTTCGTTAATGCGGTTTTCCAGCTGCCACAGGCCATGGTGATCGAGCATCTCCTGCACTTTTGCCAGCTCGTTGAGATTTTTGTCGCTCGGGTCGGTCATGACCAGATGCGAAATCTCGTGGTAGCGCTTGAGGTATTCCGCCTGCTCTGAAATTCCTTCGGCCACGAAATCGTACACGCTGCCGGTAACGTTACGCGGCGGATCCTGTTGCAGACGAGAGACGACCAGATCCTGCTCGTAAACAATACGGCCGTCGTCCAGCCCCTGCTCACGGTTGAGGATTTTCATCAGCGTCGATTTACCTGCGCCGTTACGGCCGACCAGACAGACGCGCTCGTTATCTTCGATATGCAGCTCTGCATTATCGAGAAGCGGTGAGTCGCTGAAAGAGAGCCACGCGCCGTGCATACTAATTAAAGACATTTATTTTTCCTTTCAGACCGCGGAGATCAGCCAGCAGTTGTGGATTTGACGGTTACGGGCAAAGTCCTGAGACAGCGTTTTTTGGCTGATTTCTTGTGCTTTCAGTCCCAGTTCGGCCAGGCCGTCGTGATCCATGCGAAATCCGCGCTTGTTATTCGAGAACATAATGGTGCCGCCTTTACGCAGCAGACGCTTCAGGTCGGTCATCAGGCGCAGGTGATCGCGTTGAACGTCAAAGCTATCCTCCATACGCTTGGAGTTAGAGAAGGTCGGCGGATCGATAAAGATCAGATCAAACTGCTCGTCGGTATCGCGCAGCCAGCCCAGCACGTCGGCCTGTAACAGGCGATGCTGACGACCGGTTAAGCCGTTAAGACGCAGGTTGCGCTCTGCCCACTCCAGATAAGTACGGGACATATCGACCGTGGTGGTACTACGCGCCCCACCAAGCCCTGCATGAACGCTGGCGCTGCCGGTATAGGAGAACAGGTTCAGGAAGTCTTTGCCCTTGCTCATCTGTCCCAGCATGCGGCGGGCGATGCGGTGATCGAGGAACAGACCGGTATCAAGGTAATCGGTCAGGTTAACCCACAGGCGCGCATTATATTCGCCCACTTCGATGAAGTCGCCCTTCTCGCCCATCTTCTGATACTGGTTTTTGCCTTTCTGACGCTCACGGGTTTTCAGCACCAGCTTGTTTGGCGAAATGCCGAGTACGGCGATGGTGGCCGCAATCACATCCAGCATACGCTGACGCGCTTTTTGCGCATCAATGGTTTTCGGCGGGGCGTATTCCTGAACCACCACCCAGTCTGCATAGCGGTCAACCGCCACGTTGTATTCCGGCAGGTCAGCGTCGTAAAGGCGATAACATTCGATGCCTTCCTGCTTCGCCCACTTCTCAAATTTCTTCAGGTTTTTGCGCAGACGGTTGGCATAATCTTCCGCCACGCCAGACGGTTTGCTGTCCGCTGCTATCTCTGCCAGATGGTAGTTTTTCTGCACGCAGTCCAGCGGGCCGTTTTTCGCCTTGAACTGGCGATCGGCACGTAATTGCAGGCAGCTCAGCAGCTCCGGCGAGGCGCTAAACAGGGAGAGGTTCCAGCCGCCGAAATGCGCTTTCATGTTGCGGCCCAGCAGGCTGTGTAGCGCAATCAGCGCTGGCTCGCTGCCAAGACGCTCACCATAAGGCGGGTTGCTGATCACCGTACCGTACGGGCCTTTTGGCAGCGGATTGGTCAGGTTCGCCACATCTTTGACGTCGAAGGTCACCAGCTCACCGATACCGGCTCGACGGGCGTTGCTGCGCGCGCGTTCAATCACCCGTGGGTCGTTGTCCGAACCGTAAAAGTGAGAGGTGTACTCCGCCAGCCCTTTACGGGCACGGGTCTGCGCGTCGTCTTTGACCTCTTTCCAGAGGGCTTCATCGTGCTGCGCCCAGCCTTTGAAGCCCCACTGTCCACGATGCAGCCCTGGCGCGCGGTCGGTGGCCAGCATCGCGGCTTCAATCAGCAGCGTACCGGAACCGCACATCGGATCGAGCAGCGGCGTACCTGGCTGCCATCCGGAGCGCATCACGATAGCGGCAGCCAGCGTTTCTTTGATCGGCGCCATCCCGGTGCGATCGCGATAGCCGCGCAGATGCAGGCCTGCGCCGCTCAGATCCAGGGAAATACTGGCAGTGTCGCCGTTCAGCCAGACGTTGATACGCAGATCCGGGTTTTCACGATCAACGTTCGGACGTTCTTTATTACGACGCGTGAAGCAGTCCACAATGGCGTCTTTGACGCGCAGGGCACCGTACTGGCTGTTGCGGATCTCATCGTTGACGCCGTTGAAATGCACCGCAAAGGTAGCGTCCGGGGTGAAGATCTCTGTCCAGTCGATCATCTGTACACCGGTGTAGAGATCAAGATCGCTGTAGACCTTGCACTCTTTCATCGGCAGCATGATGCGCGACGCCAGACGGCTCCACATCAGGCTCTGGTAAATAAGCCGCGTGTCGCCCTCAAAATGGACACCACCCTGAACCACCTGGCACTCTTTCGCGCCCAGGGTTTCCAGTTCAGTTTTTAACAGCTCTTCCAGCCCACGGGCCGTACTGGCAAACAGAGAATTCATATCGTCACTTTTACTCATAGAAAATTGTCGCGCATTATAGCTAATATGGCGTGTATGTCATAAAGTTGAAGGCTTATTTTATTTAGCGGGAGTGTGCAGTGGCGACGTTATCCAGGCTTTTTATTCATCCGGTGAAATCCATGCGCGGTATCGGCGTGACGCACGCGCTGGCCGATATGAGCGGATTCGCCTTCGATCGTATTTTTATGATCACCGAGCCTGACGGTACGTTCATCACCGCACGTCAGTTCCCGCAGATGGTTCGCTTTACGCCTTCCCCGCTTCATGACGGATTGCATTTGACCGCGCCAGACGGTTCAAGCGTCGTGATCCGCTTTGCTGATTTTGCGCCGGTTGAAGCGCCAACGGAAGTGTGGGGCAATCATTTTACCGCGCGTATCGCGCCGGATAACATTAACCAGTGGCTGAGCGGCTTTTTCTCACGTGACGTTCAGCTGCGCTGGGTTGGGCCTGCGCTGACTCGTCGCGTGAAACGCCACGACGCGGTTCCCCTCTCCTTTGCGGATGGTTTTCCCTTCCTGCTGACCAGCGAGGCCTCGCTACGTGATTTACAAACCCGTTGCAAAGCCAGCGTGCAGATGGAGCAGTTTCGCCCGAATCTGGTGGTGACCGGAGCGGATGCCTGGGATGAAGATACCTGGAAAGTGATCCGCATCGGCAGCGTTATCTTTGATGTCGTGAAGCCGTGCAGCCGCTGTATTTTTACCACCGTCAGCCCGGAGAAAGGCCAGAAACACCCTTCCGGCGAACCGCTGAAAACCTTGCAATCATTTCGTACCGCGCAGGATAACGGTGATGTCGACTTCGGCCAGAACCTGATCCCCCGCTCCAGCGGCGTAATCCGCGTGGGCGACGAGGTCGAAATTCTTACCCGCGGGCCTGCAAGAATGTACGGCGCAGGCCAGGAAGAAGAAATGGTTGACGTTGTCACCAACGTCGCTTCCGCGGTGGATATTCACTGGGAAGGCAAAGTTATTCGTGGTAACAATCAGCAGGTGCTACTGGAACAGCTGGAGCAGGCGGGTATCCGCGTACCTTATTCCTGTCGCGCGGGGATTTGCGGATGCTGTCGCATTAAACTGGTCGATGGTGAAGTGAGTGCCCTGAAGAAATCTGCGATTGGCAGTGACGGCACGATCCTGTGCTGTAGCTGTGTACCGAAAACATCCGTACAGCTGGAAGCTTAAACCGCCTGTTCGAGGCTGAAGGAATCGACGCGCAGCTGAGGCTTCAGCCTGTCATTCATCACTTTGATGGCATCACCTAACTGCATGACTCGCCCGGCAATGGTCACGCCGGGTTGGGCCAGCAAACAGAGCGCAGCGTTTTCACCGGGTTCAACCACCAGCAAATTCACCTCTTCTTCGGTATCGCTCAGATTGACGCTGGCCGCATCGCCGATAGCCGGGGTCCAACTCATACCGTGCGCGAGGAAATGCCAGCTTTTCGGCATTTGTGGTTTCAGGAAACGGATCGCCACCAGCGCATTTAGTACCAGTTCAGCGCGCTGTTCTTTGGAGAGATTGAAGTCGCGGCATTTTTCTTCAAAAGAGAAATAGAGTGCAGCGTCGTCAACGCAAAAGCCTGAGGGAGCAAACGCGTCTGGCGTTAACATTCGGCGCGCAAAACGAGAGCGAAACAACATGCCATTGGCTAAGTCGAGCATCATACGGTCATGCTCGTCACAAAAATACCAGCGCCAGTTATCGTCAGGTTTAATTCGCATGTTTCTCTCCCGTCCCCAAAACGTCCTGTACTAAAAATGTCCTGTTTGCCGCTTCGCTTATAACACTAGTAATAAAAGACTATAATGTCTAAATAAGCAACAATGACGGAATATAAAACAACCAGGGCTGGAAATAAAGCCCTGGTTGTCTGATTAAGAGAAAAGATTAGATATGCGTGACAATTTCTTTAATCAATGGCGGCCCTTTAAAAATAAAGCCGGAATAAATTTGCACCAGTGAAGCCCCTGCCGCCATCTTCTCACGTGCAGCGATGACGGAGTCAATGCCACCCACGCCAATAATCGGCAGCTGGCCTTTTAATTCCGCGGAGAGTGCGCGAATAATTTCGGTGCTTTTTAATTGTACCGGACGGCCACTTAATCCACCCGCTTCGTCACAGTTTTTCATTCCCTGGACGAGGGAGCGATCGAGCGTTGTATTGGTCGCAATCACACCATCAATATTATGGCGAACTAAACTGTCGGCAACCTGGATCAATTCTTCTGCCGAAAGATCCGGGGCGATCTTAACCGCGACCGGAACATATTTATGGTGGATCGCCTGTAGTGCCGTTTGTTTATTTTTAATGGCGCCAAGAAGATCGTCGAGCGCTTCGCCATATTGTAATGAACGCAGCCCTGGGGTGTTAGGCGAGGATATATTCACCGCGATATAACCGGCATAGGCATAGACTTTTTCCATACAAATCAGATAGTCATCTTTACCCTGCTCGACTGGCGTGTCTTTATTTTTGCCAATATTAATACCCAGCACACCATCAAAATGGGCTTTCTTAACGTTCTCAACCAGATGATCGACGCCAAGGTTATTAAAGCCCATGCGGTTGATCAGCCCCTCGGCTTCAACCAGGCGGAACAGACGTGGCTTGTCATTTCCCGGCTGCGGACGCGGCGTCACCGTCCCGATTTCGATCGAGCCAAAGCCCATCGCACCGAGTGCATCAATGCATTCGCCATTTTTGTCCAGACCGGCCGCAAGGCCCAGTGGATTTTTGAACGTCAGGCCCATGCATTGGACAGGTTTTTCCGGCACGTTTTGACGCACCAGCGCGGCCAGAGGTGTTCCTGTAATACGACGTAACTGCTGAAATGTAAATTCATGAGCGCGCTCAGGATCGAGCTGGAAAAGGGCTTTACGAACGAAGGGGTAGTACATGAACTCTCCTGGATTCCCGGTGTGCAAACCGGGAGGGGATTATGTGCGATCCTGCCCGGAAAGGGAATTGACCTGTGGCAAAAAAAGCCATGTAAAACGCAATCGTTTACTTATCGGTTCGCTTCTTATGCTTTTTTCTGCATTCATCCTGAGGATAAATCATTTAGTGGAATAACCACGCAATGTCACACTCCTGAAAATTGTTATGAATGTTAGATAAAAGCAAACAATTAGTTATAAGGAGCAACCATGCGCGTCATTACCCTGGCCGGAAGCCCCCGCTTCCCCTCTCGATCCAGCGCACTGCTGGAATACGCTCGCGAAAAGCTTAATGCTCTGGATGTCGAAGTGTGTCACTGGAATTTGCACAATTTCGCGCCTGAAGATCTGCTCTACGCACGTTTCGACAGCCCGGCGCTGAAAACCCTGATCGAACAACTTAAGCGTGCTGACGGGTTGGTCGTCGCGACACCAATTTATAAAGCCTCTTTTTCCGGTGCACTGAAAACGCTGCTCGATCTGCTGCCCGAACGCGCGCTGGACGGTAAGGTCGTCCTGCCGCTGGCCACAGGCGGTACGGTAGCCCATTTACTGGCGGTGGATTATGCCCTCAAGCCGGTTCTGAACGCGCTGAAAGCGCAGGAGATCCTGCATGGCGTCTTCGCTGACGACTCACAGGTAATCGACTACCAGCATAAACCGCATTTCACGCCGAATCTGCAAACCCGCCTCGACAGCGCGCTTGAAACCTTCTGGCACGCCCTTAATCGTCGGGATCGCCACGCGGCGGCATTTCATCAATCACAAGGAGTGGCGCATGTTTAAAACAGTTACCCGTATCGGGCTGGCAGGTCTGCTGGCAGTGGCATCGCTGGCTCAGGCGGCGGAGAAAACGCCGGAGAGCCTGCGTATCGGTTATCAGAAAGGCAGCGTCAGCATGGTGCTGGCGAAAAGCCATGCGCTGCTGGAGAAACGTTTCCCGCAGACCAAATTCTCATGGGTCGAGTTCCCTGCCGGACCGCAGATGCTGGAGGCGCTGAACGTCGGGAGTATTGATTTAGGCAGCACCGGCGATATCCCGCCGATCTTTGCCCAGGCGGCCGGGGCGGATCTGGTTTACGTTGGCGTTGAACCCGCCAAGCCGAAGGCAGAGGTTATTTTGGTGCCGGAAAACAGCGAGATCAAAAGCGTCGCCGATCTCAAAGGCCATAAGGTTGCTTTCCAGAAAGGTTCCAGCTCGCACAACCTGCTGCTGCGCGCGTTGCAGGAGGCCGGCCTTAAATTCACCGATATCCAGCCCGTTTACCTGACGCCTGCCGATGCGCGCGCGGCGTTTCAGCAAAAAAATGTTGATGCCTGGGCTATCTGGGATCCGTACTACTCCGCCGCACTGTTGCAAGGCGGTGTGCGGGTGCTGAAAGACGGCACCACCCTGAAACAAACCGGTTCGTTCTACCTGGCGGCACGTCCTTACGCTGAAAAAAATGGCGCATTTATTCAGCAGGTGCTGGATACCTTCTCTCAGGCCGATGCGCTGACCCAAAGCCAGCGTCAGCAGAGCATCACGCTACTGGCAAAAACCATGGGCCTGCCTGAACCGGTGATCGCCACCTATCTTGACCACCGTCCTCCCACCACCATAGCGCCGGTTGACGCCCACGTTGCCGCCCTCCAGCAGCAAACGGCAGACCTCTTTTATCAAAACCGCCTGGTTCCAAAGCAGGTGAATATTCGCGAACGCATCTGGCAACCCGCTGGCATTGAAGGAAAAAAATCATGAGTCTGAATCTTTTCTGGTTTTTACCCACCCACGGTGATGGACACTATCTTGGCACAGAAGAAGGCGCCCGCCCGGTCGATCACGGCTATCTACAGCAGATCGCCCAGGCGGCAGACCGCATCGGTTTTACCGGGGTGCTGATCCCGACGGGCCGTTCATGTGAGGACGCGTGGCTGGTTGCCGCGTCGATGATCCCCGTCACCCAGCGCCTGAAATTCCTGGTAGCCTTGCGCCCAAGCGTGGTGTCGCCCACCGTCGCGGCACGCCAGGCGGCAACGCTGGACAGGCTCTCCAACGGCCGCGCGCTGTTCAACCTGGTGACGGGCAGCGATCCGCAGGAGCTGGCGGGCGATGGCGTTTTTCTCGATCATACCGAGCGCTATGAAGCCTCCGCAGAGTTCACCCGCGTCTGGCGACGTCTGCTGGAAGGGGAAACCGTCACCTTCGAAGGAAAACATATTCACGTTCGCGATGCGCAACTCTACTTCCCGCCGGTACAACAGCCGCGCCCTCCCCTTTATTTCGGCGGATCGTCGGACGTGGCGCAGGAGCTGGCGGCTGAGCAGGTCGATCTCTATCTGACCTGGGGCGAGCCACCGGAGCTGGTTAAAGAGAAAATTGCTCAGGTACGCGCCAAAGCCGCAGAACATGGCCGTACGGTGCGCTTCGGCATTCGCCTGCACGTGATCGTACGCGAAACCAACGACGAGGCCTGGCAAGCTGCCGACCGTCTGATCGCTCATCTGGACGACGACACTATCGCCAAAGCACAGGCGGCGTTTGCCAAAACCGACTCAGTGGGCCAACACCGAATGGCCTCCCTGCACAACGGCAAGCGTGAAAATCTTGAGATCAGCCCGAACCTGTGGGCCGGGGTGGGTCTGGTGCGTGGCGGCGCCGGTACGGCGCTGGTCGGCGACGGTCCAACCGTAGCGGCACGCATTAATGAATACGCGGCGCTGGGGATCGACAGCTTTATCCTGTCTGGCTACCCGCATCTGGAGGAGGCCTACAAGGTGGGAGAACTGCTCTTCCCGCACCTGGATGTCGCTATCCCGGAAATTCCGCAGCCACGTCAGCTTCAGTTGCAGGGCGAAGCCGTGGCGAATGCGTTTATCCCGAGAAAAGTCGCGCAAAGTTAAGGAGCCACCATGTCTGAAACCGCACAAAAATGGCTGCTGCGCGCCGCGCCGTGGTTTCTGCCCGTCGGCATTGTCCTCGTCTGGCAACTGGCGTCTTCAACTGGCTGGCTGTCGAGCCGTATTTTGCCCTCTCCGGAGGGCGTTGTGGAAGCGTTCTGGTCGCTAAGCGCCAGCGGTGAGCTGTGGCAACATCTTGCCATCAGCTCCTGGCGCGCGGTAATCGGCTTTTCGATTGGCGGGAGCATCGGCCTGACGCTGGGGCTGATCAGCGGCCTGTCCCGCTGGGGTGAGCGGCTGCTGGATACCTCCGTTCAAATGCTGCGTAACGTGCCGCATCTGGCGCTTATTCCGCTGGTTATCCTGTGGTTCGGCATTGATGAGAGCGCCAAAATTTTCCTCGTGGCGCTGGGAACATTATTCCCGATTTATATCAATACCTGGCATGGGATCCGCAATATCGATCGCGGTCTGGTTGAGATGGCCCGCAGCTATGGCCTGTCAGGTTTTGCCCTGTTTACCCATGTGATCCTGCCGGGCGCCCTGCCCTCCATTATGGTTGGGGTACGTTTTGCGCTCGGCCTGATGTGGCTAACCCTGATCGTGGCGGAAACCATTTCGGCCAACTCCGGCATTGGTTATCTGGCGATGAACGCCCGCGAGTTCCTGCAAACGGACGTGGTGGTGGTTGCCATTATCCTTTATGCCCTGCTCGGCAAACTTGCGGACGTCAGCGCCCAGTGGCTGGAACGTAGCTGGCTGCGCTGGAACCCGGCCTACACCGCTCAGGAGGCGAAAGCATGAATACTGCACGACTGAACCAGGGAACACCGTTACTGCTGAACGGCGTGACCAAACGCTACGGCGACAACACCATTCTGAATGCACTGGATCTGCATATTCCTGCCGGACAGTTTGTGGCCGTTGTTGGCCGCAGCGGTGGCGGCAAGAGTACCCTGCTGCGTCTTTTAGCCGGGCTGGAGGCGCCAAACAGCGGTGACATTCTGGCAGGCACCACGCCGCTGTCCACGATTCAGGATGATACGCGCATGATGTTTCAGGACGCGCGTCTGCTGCCGTGGAAAACGGTGATGGATAACGTCGGGCTGGGCCTGAAGGGTAGCTGGCGGGAGGATGCCCGGCAGGCACTCGCCGCGGTAGGGCTGGAGAATCGCGCGGGAGAGTGGCCTGCGGCCCTGTCGGGTGGACAAAAGCAGCGCGTAGCGCTGGCACGCGCGCTGATTCATCGTCCCGGCCTGCTGCTGCTTGATGAACCGCTCGGCGCGCTTGATGCCCTGACGCGGATCGAGATGCAGGATCTGATTGAAACCCTCTGGCAGACGCACGGCTTTACGGTGCTGCTGGTGACGCATGACGTAAGCGAAGCTGTGGCAATGGCAGACAGGGTGCTGTTAATAGAAGAGGGTAAAATTGGTCTGGATCTGACGGTGGATATTCCACGTCCTCGCCGGGTGGGATCGGCCAGACTGGCGGAGCTGGAGGCGGAAGTGCTGGATAGAGTGATGAAACGTGGAGAAGCGGAGATTCAGCGGATAAAGGCTAATGCCTGATGCCCTCACCCCGGCCCTCTTCAACAGGGAGCACGGCGCAAGGGCAAATCGTAGGCCCGGTAAGCGAAGCGCCACCGGGCTTTTTTACATCAGGCCAGCGCCTTTGTAATCTTCTCGTACAGATCGCCAGACAAATTTTCCAGCCCTTTCAGCTGCTCAAGTGCGGCACGCATTTTCGCCTGACGCTGCGCATCGTAGCGTTTCAGGCGGATCAGCGGCTCAATCAGACGAGACGCCACCTGCGGGTTACGGCTGTTCAGCTCGGTCAGCATTTCAACCATGAACTGATAACCGCTGCCGTCTTCAGCATGGAACGCGGCCGGGTTGCTGCTGGCAAACGCGCCAATCAGGGAGCGGACGCGGTTCGGGTTGCTCATGGTGAACGAACGGTGCTTCAGCAGGCTGCGTACGTTGCTGAGTACATCGGCTGCCGGGCTGGTGGCCTGAAGAATGAACCACTTGTCCATTACCAGACCATCCTGATGCCACCTGTCGTCGTACTCCTGCATAAGCGCATCGCGGCACGGCAGCTCGGCGGCAACGCTTGCAGCCAGCGCGGCCAGCGCATCCGTCATGTTATCGGCTTCGTGGTACTGCTTGCTGACCAGCGTGTTCGCCAGCTCTGCCTCACCAAATGCCAGATAGCGCAGGCAGGTATTGCGCAGGGAACGTTTACCGATATCCGCATGTTCCACCCGATACGCGTCCAGCTTGTTGGCGTTGTAAATTGCGAGGAACTCATCTGCCAGTTCGGTCGCCAGCGTGCGGGTCAGCGCTTCACGCACGGCGACGATCGCAATGGGGTCGATGATGTCAAACAGCTCGGCGATTTCAGTCGCAGACGGCAGCGTTAAAATTTCAGCCGCCAGCGCCGGGTCAATATTCTCATCCAGCAGGATGGCACGGAACGCGTCTGCCACATGAACCGGCAGCGTCAGCGGCTGGCCCTGCTGGTAACGGTTGACGTTCAGCTTGATGTAGGTCGCCAGCAGGCTTTGTGCCGCATCCCAGCGCGAGAAATCGTTGCGCGCGTGACGCATCAGGAACGTCAGCTGCTGATCGCTCCACTTGTATTCGAGTTTCACCGGCGCGGAGAACTCGCACAGCAGGGCAGGAACAGGCTGGAAATAGACGTTATCAAAGATAAAGGTCTGCTCTGCCTGGGTCACGTTCAGCACGTTATGCACCGGGTGACCGCCCTTCTGTAACGGGATCACGTTGCCTTCGTTGTCGTACAGCTCAACGCTGAACGGAATGTGCAGCGGATGTTTCTCTTCCTGCTCCGCCGTTGGCGGTGTGCGCTGGCTGATGGTCAGCGTGTACTGCTCAGTTTCCGGGTTGTAGTCGTCTTTGACCGTCACAATCGGCGTACCGGCCTGGCTGTACCAGCGGCGGAAATGAGACAGATCCACGTTAGAGGCGTCTTCCATCGCCTGGACGAAATCGTCGCAGGTGGCCGCACTGCCGTCATGACGCTCGAAGTAAAGCTGCATCCCTTTCTGGAAATTCGCTTCGCCCAGCAGGGTGTGGATCATGCGGATAATTTCAGCGCCTTTTTCGTACACCGTCAGGGTGTAGAAGTTATTCATCTCAATGACTTTATCCGGGCGGATCGGATGGGCCATTGGGCTGGCATCTTCTGCAAATTGCAGACCACGCATGGTGCGCACGTTGTTGATGCGGTTTACCGCCCGCGATCCCAGATCGGAGCTGAACTCCTGATCGCGGAAGACGGTTAAGCCCTCTTTCAGGCTCAGCTGGAACCAGTCGCGGCAGGTGACGCGGTTCCCGGTCCAGTTATGGAAATATTCGTGGCCGATAACGCGTTCGATATCGAGGTAATCTTTATCCGTTGCGGTATCGGTACGCGCCAGCACGTATTTGGAGTTGAAGATGTTAAGACCTTTATTCTCCATCGCGCCCATATTGAAGAAATCGACAGCAACGATCATATAGATGTCGAGGTCATATTCGAGGCCAAAGCGCGTTTCATCCCACTTCATGGAGTTGATGAGGGAGGTCATTGCCCACGGGGCGCGGTCAAGGTTGCCACGGTCCACGAACAGCTCCAGCGCGACTTCACGGCCAGAGCGCGTTTTAAAGGTGTCGCGCAGAACATCGAAATCGCCCGCCACCAGCGCAAACAGGTAGCAGGGTTTCGGGAACGGATCCTGCCACTGTACCCAGTGACGGCCATTCTCCAGTTCCCCTTCACCAATCCGGTTGCCGTTGGAAAGCAGGTACGGGTACAGCGTTTTGTCGGCAATAATTTTGGTGGTAAAGCGCGCCAGGACGTCCGGGCGATCCAGATACCAGGTAATGTGGCGGAACCCTTCGGCTTCACATTGGGTGCACAGGGCTACGCCTGACTGGTAAAGCCCTTCCAGCGCGGTATTGGCGGCAGGGCTGATTTCATTCACGATGCGCAGGGTAAAGCGTTCCGGCAGGTTGTCGATGACCAGCTGGTTGCCTTCTTCTTTATAGTCTGACCAGGCTTCATCATTAATATGCAGGGAAACCAGCGTCAGGTCTTCACCATCCAGACGCAGCGGCACGGCTGTCGCGCTCTGGCGCGTCACCTGGCTTACCGCCGTGACGACGGTTTTTGTGGCATCCAGGTCGAAGGTCAGATCGATATCGCTTATCAGGTAATCCGGCGCACGGTAGTCGTGGCGGTATTTAGCTTGTGGCTGTTGTGTCATAGAAAACCTTATGCATCGTTTGTCGAGTAACGATTCAATATATTCCGGTTGTGTAAAACGCGCTATGCAGAATGTTCATCTTTTCAGGCACAACGCCGTTTTTGCTACATTTTTATAACACGGGGCACGAAATGCGCTCGACCATAAAGTGTGCTTATGTTGTGATCGGGGTTCAATAAATCACTAAACAGGGTATACTCCGGAGTTGTTTATTGTACTAAACGCTCCCGTGAGAGGATGCTACAGCGCACCTATGACTCAATTCGCTTCTCCGGTTCTGCATACGTTGCTGGATACCGACGCGTACAAGCTGCATATGCAGCAAGCCGTGTTTCACCACTATCATGATGTTCATGTTGCGGCGGAATTTCGCTGCCGGGGTGACGACTTGCTGGGTATCTACGCAGATTCCATTCGTGAACAGGTCGATGCCATGCAGCATCTGGCGCTCACCGATGACGAATATCAGTGGCTTTCAGGCCTGCCTTTCTTTAAAGCGGACTATCTGAACTGGCTGCGTGAGTTCCGCTATAAGCCGGAACAGGTCACCGTCACCAATGATAACGGCAAGCTGGACATTCGTCTGACCGGCCCGTGGCGCGAAGTGATCATGTGGGAAGTGCCGCTTCTGGCCGTGATCAGCGAGCTGGCCCACCGCTATCGCTCCCCTGAAACCGGTGTAACGCAGGCGGTTGCTGCTCTGGAGAATAAACTCGTTGAGTTTTCCAGACTGACAGAAGGGCTGGATATGTCCCGCTTCCGTCTGATGGACTTTGGCACGCGCCGCCGCTTCTCTCGCGAGGTTCAGGAAGCCATTGTCAGACGTCTGCAACAGGAGCCGTGGTTCGTTGGCACCAGTAACTACGATCTGGCGCGTCGCCTTGATTTAACGCCGATGGGTACCCAGGCGCACGAATGGTTCCAGGCGCACCAGCAGATCAGCCCTGACCTTGCCAACAGCCAGCGCGCCGCCCTCGCCGCGTGGCTTGAGGAATACCCGGATCGGCTGGGTATTGCCCTTACCGACTGCATTACCATGGACGCGTTCCTGCGCGACTTTGGCCCTGAGTTTGCCGAACGCTACCAGGGTTTGCGCCATGATTCCGGGGACCCGGTTGAATGGGGTGAGAAAGCCATCGCCCATTACGAAAAACTGGGTATCGATCCCATGAGTAAGGTGCTGGTCTTCTCCGATAACCTTGACCTGGCGAAAGCCGTCGACCTTTATCGCCACTTCTCATCGCGGGTGAACCTGAGTTTCGGAATTGGTACGCGCTTAACCTGTGATATCCCCCAGGTGAAACCGCTGAACATCGTCATAAAGCTAGTGGAATGTAACGGTAAGCCGGTCGCGAAGCTCTCCGACAGCCCGGGCAAAACCATCTGCCATGACAAAGCGTTTGTCCGCGCATTACGTAAAGCCTTCGATCTGCCTCAGGTTAAAAAAGCCAGTTAACGGCTTCGGGGGAGCCTTCATGGCTCCCCTTCTCTTATTAATTTCTTATTTCTTCTCTTAAGACGGTGAAATTTACTTGTCTGATAGCGGATGGCAGGTAACATAGATATCCCCCCTATAAGGGCGGACAAGTGTTTATTTTTTCCGACTATTAACAGAGAGAATATTATGAGCGTTGTGCCTGTAGCCGACGTACTCCAGGGCCGTGTCGCCGTTGACCAGGAGGTCACCGTGCGCGGATGGGTGCGTACTCGCCGAGATTCTAAAGCTGGCATCTCCTTCCTCGCCGTCTATGACGGTTCCTGCTTTGATCCTGTACAGGCCGTCATTAATAATTCTCTGCCCAATTACAATGATGACGTTCTGCACCTGACAACCGGCTGTTCCGTGATCGTCACCGGTGTTGTGGTGGCCTCTCCGGGCCAGGGTCAGAGCTACGAAATTCAGGCGAAATCGGTGGAAGTGACCGGCTGGGTTGAAGATCCGGACACCTATCCGATGGCTGCAAAGCGTCACAGCATCGAATATCTGCGTGAAGTTGCGCACCTGCGTCCGCGCACCAACCTGATTGGTGCAGTGGCGCGCGTGCGTCATACGCTGGCGCAGGCGCTGCATCGCTTCTTTGACGAGCAGGGTTA
Organism: Enterobacter cloacae complex sp. IR5428; assembly: GCF_049238585.1. Taxonomy (NCBI): domain Bacteria; kingdom Pseudomonadati; phylum Pseudomonadota; class Gammaproteobacteria; order Enterobacterales; family Enterobacteriaceae; genus Enterobacter; species Enterobacter cloacae complex sp. IR5428. Next base: position 50,399 of record NZ_JBMKHV010000007.1, read on the forward strand.
CTTCTGGGTGTCTACTCCGCTGATCACGGCATCCGATACCGAAGGCGCAGGTGAAATGTTCCGCGTTTCAACGCTGGATATGGAAAACCTGCCACGTACGCCGGAAGGAAAAGTCGATTACGACAAAGACTTCTTTGGTAAAGAAGCCTTCCTGACGGTTTCCGGCCAGCTCAACGGCGAAACCTACGCCTGTGCGCTGTCTAAGATCTACACCTTCGGCCCAACCTTCCGTGCGGAAAACTCTAACACCAGCCGTCACCTGGCGGAATTCTGGATGCTGGAGCCGGAAGTCGCCTTTGCCGATCTGAATGACGTGGCAGGCCTGGCAGAAGCGATGCTGAAATACGTGTTCAAAGCCGTTCTCGAAGAACGCGCAGACGACATGAAATTCTTCGCTGAGCGTGTCGATAACGACGCCATCGCCCGTCTTGAGCGCTTCGTCTCCGCAGACTTCGCGCAGGTGGATTACACCGACGCGGTCGCTATCCTGGAAAAATGCGGTGAGAAATTCGAAAACCCGGTTTACTGGGGCGTGGATCTCTCCTCCGAGCATGAACGTTATCTGGCAGAGAAGCACTTCAAAGCACCGGTTGTGGTGAAAAACTATCCGAAAGACATTAAGGCGTTCTATATGCGCCTTAACGAAGATGGTAAAACCGTTGCCGCGATGGATGTTCTGGCGCCGGGCATCGGTGAGATCATCGGTGGCTCCCAGCGTGAAGAGCGCCTGGATGTGCTGGACGCGCGTATGCAGGAGATGGGCCTGAACCCGGCGGACTACAGCTGGTATCGCGATCTCCGTCGCTACGGCACCGTTCCGCACTCTGGCTTTGGCCTGGGCTTCGAACGTCTGATTGCTTACGTAACAGGTGTTCAGAACGTACGTGATGTGATTCCGTTCCCACGCACACCGCGTAACGCAAGTTTCTAACCGACCAAATCATTAATGGCCAGCAAATGCTGGCCATTATTTTATCCTGCAATGTCAGTTTTCGTCAGTCAAAAGTAAGCGTCTATAAACCACAACCCCGCAATTCCCTCTACCTGTTACGTTTTGTTTCCACGAAATATCCTTAGACAAAAAAATAACCCTATTCTTATTGCGCTTAATACAATCCTTACGCAATAGCACAAAAAACAACCACTTTCACAGCCATCTGGATGGCTTTTGTCGATTATAAGAAAAAATGAGCCGTTTAACTTCTGTTTATACGAAAGACCTTTAGCTAAATTAAACATAAGGAAATCATATATATAAGAATAAAGCGGAGGTTTAATTCACCAGAACGCGCTGAAATTTGAGGTGCTTCACAAAGTTCCCAAAAATACATATTTAGTTACACATATTTTCTTTTGGTAACTGAATCTTGAAGATTGTAGCACTTTCAGTGTAGCGAAACGGTTCTATGAATGGAAAGATGCCTGTCAGACACATAAAGACACCTAACTCTCATCAATAGTTCCGGAAATATTTATTGACAGAATTTATTGACGGCAGTGGCGAGTGTCATAAAAAAACCAATGAGGGTAATAAATAATGATGAAGCGCAATATCCTGGCAGTGGTAGTCCCTGCCCTGCTGGTAGCCGGTGCAGCAAACGCTGCTGAAATCTATAACAAAGACGGCAACAAATTAGATCTTTACGGGAAAGCAGTTGGCCTGCATTACTTCTCTGATTACGCGGGCAACGATGGCGACAACACTTACGCGCGTCTGGGCTTCAAAGGTGAAACTCAGATCAACGATCAGCTGACTGGCTACGGTCAGTGGGAATACAACTTCCAGGGTAACAACTCTGAAGGCGGCGATGCGCAGAACGGCAACAAAACCCGTCTGGCATTCGCAGGTCTGAAATTTGGTGACGCAGGCTCCTTCGACTACGGTCGTAACTACGGTCTGGTCTATGACGCAATCGGCATCACCGATATGCTGCCTGAGTTCGGCGGCGACACCGGCGCGAGCGATAACTTCTTCGCAGGCCGTACGGGTGGTCTGGCGACTTACCGTAACAGCAACTTCTTCGGCCTGGTTGACGGTCTGAACTTTGGTGTTCAGTACCTGGGTAAAAATGAACGTGATGACGCGGTACGTTCCAACGGCGACGGCTGGGCGACCTCTCTGAGCTATGACTACGAAGGCTTCGGCATTGTCGGTGCTTATGGCGCCGCTGACCGTACCAACAACCAGCAGACGCTGGAATGGGGTAAAGGCGACAAAGCTGAACAGTGGGCAACCGGCCTGAAATACGACGCGAACAACATCTACCTGGCAGCCATTTATGGCGAAATGCGTAACGCAGCGCGCCTGGGCAGCCGTGGTTTCGCTAACAAGTCTCAGGACTTCTCTGTTGTCGCTCAGTACCAGTTCGATTTCGGCCTGCGTCCATCCATCGCTTACTACAAATCTAAAGCGAAAGACGTAGAAGGTATCGGTGACGAAGACTACATCAACTACGTTGATATCGGTGCGACCTACTACTTCAACAAAAACATGTCTACCTATGTTGACTATCAGATCAACCAGCTGAAAGACGACAACAAGCTGGGCATCAACAACGACGACATTGTGGCTCTGGGTCTGGTTTACCAGTTCTAATCAGCACACCTCGTTGCTATATGCTTAATGAACAGGGCTTCGGCCCTGTTTTTTTATTCCCGAGAGAAAATAATAGCGACTTTTGAAAAGCCGCACGCTTTTCGTCGCAAACGGTTGGCATTTTGTAAATCTACCGTTAACCTGATAGCGGATTTCACTTCTGTAATCACAATGGAACTTCGTCATGTTTGAGAACATTACTGCCGCTCCTGCCGACCCAATTCTGGGCCTGGCCGATCTGTTTCGTGCCGACGACCGCCCTGGCAAAATCAACCTGGGTATTGGTGTATATAAAGATGAAACCGGCAAAACTCCGGTACTGACCAGCGTCAAAAAAGCTGAGCAGTATCTGCTGGAAAACGAAACCACCAAAAACTACCTCGGTATTGATGGTATCCCTGAATTTGGTCGCTGCACCCAGGAGCTGCTGTTCGGCAAAGGCAGCACCATTGTGAGCGAAAAACGCGCCCGCACGGCGCAGACCCCAGGCGGTACCGGCGCACTGCGCGTGGCGGCAGATTTCCTGGCGAAAAACACCTCTGTGAAGCGTGTCTGGGTAAGCAATCCAAGCTGGCCGAACCACAAGAGCGTGTTTAATTCTGCGGGTCTGGAAGTCCGTGAATACGCCTACTATGACGCGGCAAACCACGCGCTGGACTTCGATGGTTTGCTGGCCAGCCTGAGCGAAGCCCAGGCGGGCGATGTGGTGCTGTTCCATGGCTGCTGCCATAACCCAACTGGTATCGATCCTACGCTTGAACAGTGGGAACAGCTGGCTAAGCTGTCCGTTGAAAAAGGCTGGCTGCCGCTGTTCGACTTCGCTTACCAGGGCTTTGCCCGTGGTCTGGAAGAAGATGCTGAAGGTCTGCGCGCATTCGCCGCCGTCCATCAGGAGCTGATTGTCGCAAGCTCCTATTCCAAGAACTTTGGTCTGTATAACGAGCGTGTCGGCGCCTGTACGCTGGTGGCCGCTGACGATCAAACTGTCGATCGCGCATTCAGCCAGATGAAGTCCGTGATCCGCGCTAACTACTCCAACCCACCGGCACACGGTGCGTCTGTAGTTGCGACGATCCTGAGCAACGATGCGCTGCGCGCAATCTGGGAACAAGAGCTGAACGATATGCGTCAGCGCATTCAACGCATGCGTCTGCTGTTTGTGAACACGCTGGCTGAGAAAGGCGCCGACCGTGACTTCAGCTTCATCATCAAGCAGAACGGCATGTTCTCCTTCAGCGGCCTGACCAAAGAGCAGGTGCTGCGCCTGCGTGAAGAGTTTGGCGTCTATGCCGTTGCCTCTGGCCGCGTGAACGTTGCAGGTATGACGCCTGACAACATGGCGCCACTGTGCGAAGCCATTGTCGCGGTGCTGTAACCTGCACCCATAAAAAAAGCCTGCATCGCGCAGGCTTTTTTATTGAAAGGGTTTACCAGACAGGCATTTCATCCTGAAGGAACGGGTTATGCAACCGCTCATCGCCCAGCGTTGACATTGGTCCGTGTCCAGGGATAAACGTCACATCATCACCTAACGGTAATAACTTCTGCTTAATCGACTGAATCAGCTGACCGTGATCGCCGCGTGGGAAATCGCTGCGTCCTACGCCCCCTTTGAAAATCACGTCACCGGAAATCAGCAGACGCGACGCGTCATCAAAGAAGACAATATGGCCAGGCGTATGCCCGGGGCAATGCAACACCTGTAAAGTTACATTCCCTACGTTAACGCGATCGCCTTCGTTCAGCCAGCGGTCCGGTGTCAGTGGCTGACAGTCATCCAGACCAAACATGCGGCTTTGGGCAGGCAGCCCCTGAAGCCAGAACTCATCTTCTTTTTCCGGGCCGATAATCGGCACACCGTAGTGTTCAGCCAGTTCAGCCGCTGCACCCACATGGTCAAGATGGCCATGGGTCAGTAAAATCTGCATCAGCGTTACACCGCTGGCAGCGACTTCCTGCTTGATTGTCTCAGCGTCGCCACCGGGATCAACAAGCGCGGCCAGTTTAGTTTGTTCACACCAGATCAATGAACAGTTCTGTGAGAACGCGGTAACCGGAATAATACGATAGTTCATACTGCTCCTGTGTTTCGTTATTACCAGTGCCGAACCGGCCCGGTATCAATATGCACAAAGTTGCTACGTGGGTAGTATCCTACACCACCTGCGCGCATAGATAACGCCGCTTTGCGAATATTGGCTAACGAAACGCCTTCAATATGGAAATCCATCGCCTGCCCTTTGGTGTGATAGCTTTTTTTCGCTACCCCACGGCTGTGGGCGCGCAGTTCATTGTTGGTATCCAGAGAGCGATAGCCAGAAATGAGTTGCACCGGCCTTTTGGTCCCCAGCAGTCCCTGCAAGCGGTAAAGCTGATCGAATAATCCAGGGTCGATGGCTTTGATTTTGTTCGCGCGGAAATCACGGAAAAAATGGTTAAGTCGTGCTAATTCATCCTGAATATAGCCTCTGCCATCGAAAAATTCCGCTTTAAGCGTCTCACCAGTATGCAGATTGTTGAGCGTTAAAATACGCGGACGAGGTGTCGAGAGGGTGGCAAATGCTGGCGTCGGAAGGATGGCTGCTGCGCCCAGCGCAACGCCACCTAACGCCAGCAATTTGCGGCGATTAGCGTCAAATTTGTCCATGATAATCAGGTCTACAGGTAAAAGAAATTGTCAATATGCTTAGCGCACGAAGGGCACCATAACTGGCAAAGCCTGCTACGTCAAGGCGCCCAACCCCAGTGAATACGCGGCTTGCAACCAGATCGCCTCATATTCACCATAACTTACGACAATCATTTTTACCGAACTACTTCATTTACCTGATTAATTGTTCCGCTTTTGGCAAGATTTGTGCGCCGGATCGCGCTGTCAGATCATAATTGTAAATATCTGTACGATACTGGGTACGTCCGTCCGCGCCCACAAACGCCGTCAGATAGTAAAGATTGACCGGAATATTGTGGCGGATATTGACGTAACGCGTATCCCCCTGCTTCAGGGCATCTGATATCCGCGTATCGTTCCAGCCTGCATCCTGCAACAGCATATTCGCCAGTTCGGAGGCCTTATTCACGCGAACGCAGCCAGAACTAAGCGCGCGTGCGTCTTTCTGGAACAGATTATGGTTCGGGGTATCATGCAGATAGATTGCGTCCGAACTTGGCATATTGAATTTGTAACGTCCGAGCGAGTTATGCGCACCCGGTGCCTGCTGGAAACGGAACGGCAGGTTCGAAGGCGTAATCGTTGACCAGTCGACCATCCAGGGGTCAATCGCTTCTTTGCTGTTCCAGCCACGCATCACCGTATAGTTATGTCGCTCCAGATAGCCCGGGTCATTCCAGACCTTAGGCAGGATATCTTTGCGCGCCAGCGTCGGCGGCACGTTCCACGGCGGGTTAACCACCACGTTATTCAGCGCGCTGCTCATCATCGGCGTTTTGCGGTCAGGTCGACCCACAATCACGCGGGACGCCAGCACTTCGCTACCGTCCTGAAAGTAGACCAGAGAGTACGCCGGAATGTTGACCATAATGCCGGTGGATAACGTGCCCGGCAGCAAGCGCAAGCGCTGGATATTCAACGCCAGCACCCCTGCCCGCTGGGCCGGAGAGACGTTCAGCCAGTCGCGAGTCGATGGACCAATCACGCCGTCGGCGCCCAGCCCCTGCGCGGCCTGGAACTGCTTCACTGCAGCGACCAGCTCGCGATCGTAAGCGGCGGGCTTATTGCTCAGCGCAACGGCGGTTTTCTCTTTTACCGGCGCCGACGGGCTGACGACTGCGTTTTGCGTATCGTCGCCGGGCAGCGCAATTTTAGGGCCGCTGTCAAGCATGCCAGACCGTTTCATAATTTCGCGAATCGCAGGCACATCGCTGCTCCATTGTCCCGGACGCAGCGTTGCTGTTCCACGCAACTGAGGCCACGGGCGGGAATCCGCGACCAGCTCAAGAAGCGACTGATGCATCGTGGCATACTGCGGGTGGGCGGGCGCAAGGCTTGCGATAAAGCGCGGCAGTTCACCGTTGTCCAGCGACAGCTGCCACTGATTAATGACGGACAGCGCGGGCGTCGCCAGCTTGTACGGTTTACTGCTGTATAACCAGCGGTTGCCGTTCACCGAAATCCCCGCCACAAACTGCAAGTAGCCCATCATGGCATCAGACAGCACCACATCACGCGCCTGTCCGGTAACGGCAGGGTCGGTCAGGAGTTCAACCCAGGTCGTGAACTGTGGCTGAAAACCTGCAATCGCCACTTCAGCCAGCTGCTGCTGGAAGGCTCGTACCGCATCGCGATTTTCCCACATCGGTTTCATATCGCGCGCAGCGTAAAGCAGCGTGAGCTGGTTAATATAAGCGGGAGTATAGCCCGAGGGCAGCCCGGTCATAAGCTGCTGGCGTAATGATTCAGTATCGATGCCTTCCGGCAGCGGTTTAATGCCGGCCATGATGGCCGTCGCCGGAGACTGATCCAGCGGTTGTGACAGCGACGTCGGCTGCGCGCCCATCGTCGCGGAGCTGTCAGTCGGTACAATTTCAGGCTCATCGGCCTGAGCGGTAAACAGTGGAGCAAACATCACTGTCAGGCACAAACTCAGCGCAGACAGCTGACGACCACGATCTTTCTTAAGCAACATCCCTTGCCCCCTGTTTTTCACGACATGCCCAGTATTATGGAGCTTTCCTTCAGTATAGAAAGGCATACACGCTGCTGCCTTACCTTATGTAAAGAAGTTTAAAGATAACGCAGCCCTGAACACAAGTTAAGTGAATAAAAAAAGCGACGCCTGAGCGCCGCCTTTTATCATACCCGGGGTTAAGAGGCGTCAGCCGTGCCCGGTAAAGACTCCGGAGGCTGCGGCGCAAAGCCACGCAGACCTACGACGTGTACATGTTCACTGTTCTGGAACACTTTACGCACCAGCTTATAGGTTGTCCCTTTTTCCGGACTGATGTTTTCCGGCGCCGCGATGATGAGCTGCATATCGAGTCGCTCGCAAAGCTCAAACAGCGTGGCGATGGAGCGGGCGTCGAGACGCGCGGCTTCATCGAGGAATAGCAGACGGCATGGAGAGATGTCCTTGCCGCGCAGACGACGCGCTTCATCTTCCCAGCTCTGCACCACCATCACCAGAATCGACATACCGGTACCGATGGCTTCACCGGTAGAGAGCGCACCGGATTCCGCGCGCAGCCAGCCGTCTGAGCCACGGTTAACCTCAACTTCCATTTCCAGATAGTTGCGGTAGTCCAGCAACTCCTCGCCGATGGTTTGCGGCGTACGCTGGCCCATGTCAATCTGCGGATTCAGACGCTGATACAGCTTCGCCAGCGCTTCGGAGAAGGTCAGGCGGTTACTGTTGAACAGATCCTGATGCTGCTCATGCTGTTCAGACAACACGTCCAGCAGCGTGGAGTGTGCCTCACGCACGTTCACGTTCAGCCGCACGCTGTTGACCTGGCCAAACGACACGCTTTGCAGGCCCTGGTTCAGCTGACGGATACGGTTCTGCTCGCGCTGAATGGTTTTACGAATAATATTCGCCACGCTGCGGGAGCTGATTGCCAGCTTCTGCTCGCGGGAGGTCAGCTCCTCCGTCAGACGGCCCAGCTCGATCTCCATCTGTTCGATCGCTTCAACCGGATCGTCGGTACGGATGATGTCCTGACGAATACGCTCGCGTAAGTGCTGATAAACCGCCACGAAGAACTGAATTTTGCGCTCAGGACGCTTCGGATCTTCGGACATGCGCAGCACGTCGCGCAGGTGTTCATTGTCCGCCACGGCCAGACGCAGCGCACCCAGCGCCTTATCCGACATAGAGCGCAGTTCATCGGCTGACAGGTACGCCAGCTCGCGACGGTGCAGACGACGCTCCACGTTGTTGTCCTTCACCATGCGCATCACCGCGCACCAGCCCGCCTTCGCGGTCACAACCTGTTCACGCATCTCAAAATAGTCGCGCTCCAGCTTGCGCAGACGACGCGTCAGGTTGTCCATCTCCGCTTCACAGAAGGTCAGCGCTTTTTCGAGCTGATTACGACGCGCACGGTTGTTGCTGAGCTGAGCATGCAGCTCATCACGGCGAATACGCGCCCGCTCTTCTGCGCCGCTGTCGGCGCGCACGCCAATGTCCTGCAACTCTTTATGCAGGTCATTTAACAGCTCTTTCTTGGTGTCGAAGGAGCTTTTCAGCGATGCCATGACCTGGCTGTACTGGCTCAGCTGTGCAGCGTGAGTACGCATCGCTTCACGGGCGCGCGTTCGTTCCGCTTCGGCCTGCTCAAGACGCTGGCGCAGCTTTTCATTCAGATCGCTGTTCCCGCTCAGCATTTCTGCTGAATCGGAGTAGCCGAAGTGTGCGCGACGTTGCACCACTTCCGTGAGGGCAAACGCCTGCTGACGCGCTTCGCGCTGCACCTGCTGTGACCAGGCGTAATCTTCTTTTAACTGCTCAAACTGTTCCGGGTCGCTCTGGAGAACGGAAACCATCGGCTCCAGTTTTGCCAGCTGATTGCCGTGTTGCTGCACAAAGCGCGCCGCTTCCTGCGCTTCGTCCAGACGTTCCTGAATCTCATCCACGCGGTCGGTGAGCGTATCGTCCGCCAGCAGGTTCAGGCGCGGCAGGATGCGGTTAAGGGCCGCAACGCCTTCTTTCGCCTGCTCAAACTGCACGCGGCTTTGCTGGTTGTCATTTTCATGGCTGGCAAGCGCACGCTCCAGCTCACCGCGGCGGGTGTTGAGCTTACGAATTTCGGCTTCCGGATCGGGCTGGAAGGCAACGCCCAGATGGCTGCCGATAAAGCGGCTGAACGCCTGATGCAGACGCTGGGTTTTCTGCACGTCAAACGACAGGGTCGCAAAACGCTCTGAAAGCGTTTCACGCTCGGCGTGCAGGCTTTCAATACGGTTTTCACGCGCGGCGCGGCCAAACAGCGGCAGTTCCGGGAAGCGCGAATAGCGCCACTGGCGATCGGCGATTTTCACCACCACCGCTTTTTCCAGCTCGTCGACGCTGAATACGCTGTCATCAAACGACTGCGGATCCCCTTCGATGAGGTAGAGATCTTCCGGGCAGTCTTCCAGCCCTGCAAGCTGGTCAGAAATCAGCGACAGATCCGGCACTACAATCGCGTTACGGGACGGACCGTACAGCGCGGAGAAGTACGGCGCATCGTCCAGGCCGACGTCGTCGTAAATTTCAGACAGCAGCACGCCGCCGAAACGCTCGGCTAACGCATTCAGGCGCGGATCTTCTGAGCCGCCTGGCTGGCTTAAACGCTCGATTTCTTCATCGACGTCACGCTTACGCGCGCCCACTTCGTCACGCTCAACAATCGCTTCGCGTTCGCGCTCCAGCAGCTGTTGCATGTATTCGGTGACGTCCTGGCTGGAGGCAAACTCCTGACCACACTGCTCGCTGAGCTGGTTCAGGCTGCTTTGTGCGGCCAGCCAGATCGGCGCACGCTGTAAGAGCGTCTTCGAACGGGACTGAAGCTGTTCCAGCTCCTGACGCAGCGTCATGCGCTGTTCGCTGGCGTTCGATACGGTATCGGACAGGGCCGCAATACGCGCTTCCAGCTCCTGATGCAGAGCCTCAAGCTCGTCGAAATCGTAATTTTTACCCTGACGTTTGCAGAATTCCGCCAGCAGACGCTCAGCTTCCTGCTGTTCACGCAGACGCTGTTCCAGCTCGTTCAGGCGCATGCGCAGCGGCTGCACCTGCTCGGCCAGATGGCGCTGATTAACGCCGTCGCGCAGTAGCTCACGGGCAACGTCCCATGCTTCGTTACGCGCCAGCGGACCGTTGATCGCCACCACCAGCTGGTACGCCTGCTCAAACTGGCTGTGTGCCGTTTGCGCCACGCTCATTTTCTGATCGAGAGAAAGCAGTTTCTCAGTGGCTTCCTGCTCTTTGGCCTGGAAGGTATCCAGCCATTCGTCAGCGCTTTCAGGGGTCAGGTCCGGCAGGTGGCACAGCTCTTTGGCACGCTGCAACGCCTGCAGCGCCTGGTTGTATTGGATCGCGCGGGTCTGCTGCACGTCCAGCGCCTGCTGGTAGTCTGCGAGCTGGCTTTTCAGCTCATCCACTTCCAGCTCGGCGGCTTCCGCGCGGGCTTCGTTCTCTTCCTGCAAATCGGCGGCTTCTGCCACCACTTCATTTTGCTCTTCAAGACGAATTTGCAGCTCATCGAGATCGGCTTCATAACGCTCGATTTTTTCCTGCTGACGCAGCGCGGTTTGCACCAGGTTCAGATGATCGCTGGCCGCCTGGTAATCGGCTTCCAGATCCCCTTCGGCACCGTTGTGCTCGCCCAGTTCGCGCGCCATTTCGACATGCTTATACTGCTCGGCGACCAGCTGTTTGCGGGAGGTAAACAGCTCGCGGCGGTATTCCAGCGCCTGATCGAGATGAATACGGCGCTCGTTGGCGTGACGCATATAGTCTGCCGCCACGTAGTTGGTGGCTTCGCTGATCAGGTGCTTAAACAGATCGCGGTCAGATTGCGTAACGCGAATCGCTTCCAGCGTCATGCGGTTTTCACGCAGCGCGGCTTCCATATCCTGGAAGGCCTTACGCACGCCGCTGTTTTCCGGCAGCAGGTAGTCGCGCAGGGAGCGGGTAATGGCGCTTGAGATACCGCCGTACAGGGAGGCTTCAATCAGACGGTAGTATTTACTACGATCTGACGCGCTGCGCAGACGACGGGCCACCACGCCGAGATCGAACATCAGAGAGTGGTAGTCGGTAATGGAGTTAAACTGCTTAAACTGCACGCCTTCGATGGCTTCCAGCTTGTCTTTCAGCTCCTGGAGCGTCAGAACGCGCGCCTGTCGTTCATTCAGGGTTTCCGTCAGCAGCGCGGTCGGCTGCACGGAGGTTGGCAGCCCCTGGATCGCAAACGGTTTGATATCTACTTTACGGTCGCGGCCGGCAACCTGCTGCAGGCGCACGCCTACAACCACGCGCTGATGACGGGAGTTGATCACGTCCAGCACCGAATAACAGACGCCCGCTTTCAGCTTACCGTGCAGCCCTTTATCTCGGGAGCCGCTCGTTGCACCCGCTTCAGTGGTGTTACGGAAGTGCAGCAGGGTCAGGTCAGGGATCAGCGCCGTCACGAAGGCCGCCATGGTGGTGGATTTACCTGCCCCGTTACCGCCGGAGAGCGTTGTCACCAGCTCATCCAGATCGAAGGTTCGGGCAAAGAAGCCGTTCCAGTTAATCAGCGTTAGTGAGCGAAATTTACCGCGTTCAATCATTACTCTTCCTCCCCGCTATCCGGCTGATTCTCTTCGTGCTCGTCATTGAGCTGCAAATGGTTTTCCACCGGCATCGCTTCACCGTCACGGATCATGCGCAGCTGTGCTTCACGCGCATCGTCACCCGCACGCACATCGGCACCAAAGCGGAAGACCGATTCGGTAATGCGGAACTTGCTGCTGTCGTGACCCATGAACCAGACCATTCCCAGACGGCGCAGACGGTTCAGGGAAGAGCGAACTTTTTCCTGTAATTTCTGACGGTCCAGATCGGACCCCGTCGAGCGGTTATTTACCAGCTTGAGCAGCTTGCTTTCATCCGCCAGCGACAGCAGCTCATCGTAAAGCTCCTGCTGGGTGAAGATCCCTTCATTCGCCAGACGTTCCGGGCTGAGGTAGAGGTAACAGAGAATTTTGCCGACCATCATATCCAGTTCGGAAAGCACCGAGCGCGGAATAAGCGTAGTAGAGCGCGGACGCAGGTAGAAAAACCCTTCCGGCGCGCGGATCAGCTCAACGTTATAGCGAGCGTAAAACTCTTCCAGATACTCCTGAAAGTCCATCAAAAAGGCGTGATTATCCAGCTCGTCAAGGCCAATGTGACGACCGGCACGCAGCTGGCTGTCCAGCGCCGGAAACAACGGATTCGCCAGCGCCTGTGCCAGCTTAACTGGCATCACTTGTTCAATATTTGTCAATGACATGCGCCTGTACCTTGGCTCCGTAATCGTTAATCGGCTGCCACTTCGGCGGCAGTCCGGTGAAATCGGCTTGTGCGATGCCCAGGCGCACCGCCTGGTCTACAACAATGCGGGCTACATCGAAGTGGCGCGCTCGCGGATACTGCGCCAGATAGTCGCGTACCACGAGGCCAAGATCCAGCGGTGCTTGTCTGGCTTTATAGACAGCGAGCTGTTCTTCGATCATCGCCGCAAGCTGCTCGCGAATTTCGTTAAATTCTTCGTATTCCAGATCCGGCGGCAGTTCCCCGGTAACCTCTTCATCACGCAGCGCCATCTCTTCGTCGCGCATATCCAGAAGACGATCGGCGTTGGCGTAGGTCAGCGCCCACGGCGCATCAAAGTAGGTCTGTACCGACTGGCGCAGACGCTGAGCAAAGACGCGGTTCTTATCCATATCGATGGCGGTACGGATAAATTTATGCACGTGGCGGTCGTAACCGATCCACAGGTCGATCGACTGCTGGCCCCAACTGATAATGCGGTCAAGCTTACTCTGCAAATCAAACACCAGACGGTCGATAAAATGCAGATCGTCGTGCGCCATCGTCGCGTCCTGGATGCGCAGCAGGTTGGCCTGTAGCTTATCCCCAGCCGCCTCCAGCGTATCCTGCAACTCACGTAGCGTACCGGACGTTTCTGACAGCAAAAGTTCACAGCTGGAGATGGCCGCACGCCAGTCTTTATTCAGCAGTTGAGCGATATCGTCTTTGACCTGCTGCTGCTGTTCGTCCATCAGACGTTGAGTCAGATCGATACTGTCGAAAATCTCGGCGACCGAGTATTTTAGCGGCGCGTAAACGTTGCGATGCCAGTGGAATTCGTCACCGTTTTCATCAGCCGCGTCGGCGGCACGCTTCAGCTCGCCTGCAACAATGGAGAGCTGCATGGAGAGACGCAGCGTGGAAAATTCGCGCTGGCGGATGTAATAGTCGGTAATGCCAATGCCCAGTGGCGTAAGACGATAGATGGCGTTTCCTTCCGCCTGCTCGCTGGTAAAGCGGTTCAGCAGACGTTGACGCACCATATCATTGATTGCGTTGTTGGCACGCACGCTAATGGTTTCGCTGGTTTGCTCAAACGCATCACTGACGTGGCGGAACGCATCCACCAGTTCGCCTTCACTCATTTCGCCATCCAGGCGTTCGCCGTTTAGCGTCGCAACCGCCAGCAGGAATGAGAGTCTGTCTACCGGCAGCGAGATGGAGAAATCGTTTTTCCTGGCCCAGGCAACCAGTTCGGGGACTGTCTGGGAAAATTCACTCATAGATTATCCTTGCATCTGCGGCTTGCGCGCGGTGACGTGGATATAGCGGCCAAGGCTCAGATAAGGCTCCTGGCGGCAGTACCGCGTCTCTATTTCTGTTAAGGCGTCTAAACAGTCATCCTGTTTTTGTTTATCACGCAGATAATCATGAAACACCCTCACGCCGGTTTTGCCGGTAATTTCCCAACCGATCTCCTCCAGCCAGCCATAGACCTGCTGCGGTTCACGGGGGAAATCCGGTGAAAGCGTGCGTCGTTTCTTTTTATACATGCCCTGCTGTACATAGCCAAAATTGCCGACCAGCACGTTTCGCATCAGCAGGCCGTTGGCATTGTAAAACATCAGCGATAACGCACCGCCCGGGCGCAACATCGACCACAGCGTTTTTAACATCGCTTGTGGTTCGGCGACCCATTCGAGCACAGCATGAAACAATATCAGATCAACCTGCGTTTCCAAATGCTGCGGAATGTCCTGAGCGGCGCAATGTATAAAATGCATGTTGTCGCTCACACCTTTCTCTTCTGCCGCTCGCCCGGCGCGCGCAACCATCTCGGCAGAAAGATCGCAAAGCGTGACGTGATGTCCCCGCTGCGCCATCAGAATTGCAGTCTGCCCTTCCCCACCGCCGGCATCCAGCACGCGCAACGGTCGGTCACCGAATTCAGCCAGCAGCTTGTCCAGATCCTGCCAGAGGATCGTCTGACGAAGCTGACCTTTGGTGGTGCCATAAATGTTGCGCGAAAACTTTTCCGCGATGTCATCAAAATTGCGATCCCGCATTGGGAGGGTTCCACTCACTGCAAAACCGCTATTTTGTCACACCCGCGCGGAGAATGAACCACTCTGGTGTAATATCACCGACAATCGCCTGCTGTATGGTTAAAAAAGGAACCAAAAAGGATGCTTTTTACCCTAAAAAAATATATCGGAGGCATGATGCTTCCCCTTCCCCTGCTGTTGCTTCTCATCGCGCTGGGGCTGGCATTGATATGGTTTAGCCGCTTTCAGAAAAGCGGTAAATCCCTCGTCACCGTGGGCTGGCTAGCGCTGCTGTTACTCAGCCTGCAACCGGTCGCTGACGGTTTGTTACGCCCGATTGAAAACACCTACCCTACATGGCAGGGAAAACAGAAGGTGAGCTATATCGTGGTGCTGGGCGGCGGGTATACCTGGGATCCGAACTGGGCGCCCAGCTCGAACCTGATCAACAACAGTCTGCCGCGTCTGAACGAGGGGATCCGCCTGTGGCTGGCCAATCCGGGATCGAAGATGATCTTCACGGGCGCTGCGGCAAAAACCAACCCGGTAAGTACCGCTGAAGCAGGGGCAAGAGTGGCTGAATCGCTTGGCGTACCACGTTCCGCCATCATCACGCTGGATAGCCCAAAAGATACCGAAGAAGAAGCTGCTGCGGTGAAACAAGCCATCGGTGATGTGCCGTTCCTGCTGGTGACCTCTGCTTCACACCTGCCGCGCGCAATGATTTTCTTTGAGAATCAGGGCCTGCATCCGCTTCCTGCTCCGGCAAACCAGCTGGCCATTGACGCCCCGCTCAACCCGTGGGAACGGATAATCCCGTCCCCGGTATGGCTGATGCACAGCGACCGCGTCGGTTACGAGACGCTTGGCCGCCTGTGGCAGTGGCTTAAGGGTTCGTCAGGCAAGCCAGGGCAGGAGTGATTTTGCGGCCAGATCGAAACTGGCTCGATTAAAGCGCCCGGTGTTGACCAGTTGCGCCACCTCATCCCAGAGAAGATAGAGCCAGCGTCGCCAGAGAAAGGCCTCCGCAACGGGGGCGCGCTGAAGATAGTGCCAGAGCAAATCTTCCGCCGCCCCGCCCTCGCTCAGCCTGAACAGTTCGTACTCGCGCGGCGCCCAGAGCATGATCCCCGGCCCGACCATTGCCAGAAGCTGATCGCTGCGCGAGTCTTTAAGCATACTGCGCAGCGTGAAGTTGCCGTGAACCAGCACGCAGTTGTCGTTAAAACCCTCAAACAGCGTCGGAAGACATTCCCGGGTGCGGAACAGAATACGTTTGTCCTGCATCGTTAAACCGGTGTTGTTGAACTGGTTCAGCGTGCCCCAGAGCACTTCGACACGCTGGCGATACCATAGCGGCCACAGGTTTTCCTGAGTGCTGTCTACCGCGCCAACAAGACCCCGGCTGTCCTGCCGATGCCAGGCTAGCAGGGCCTCGACAATCTGATCTTTCAGCTGTTCCCAGCGCTCCGGTGTACGCGTCGGAGCTTCAACAGAAACCCCGCGTAAACGTTCAATAAGCAGAACATCCGGGCCGGGATGCTCCTCATGGGTCATCACGCCGTAGACCGTCGGCATACGGACAGTCCCTTCCCGCGCCAGCATCGACATTTTCCAGGCCAGCTGTCTGGCGACGCCCGGCGAGGTAAAACTTCTGGCCATCAGCGGCATGGGGTTTCCCTGACTGTCGTACAACGACCAGAGTGCGGTATCGGCCTTTTCATTCACGCATTCCACCCGGCTTAGCTTTTCGCCAAGGAGATGGCTGAGTTCAGCACGCAGCTGTTCCATATGAGATTACCCCCATTAAGACTACTGCTTTTATAATGAGCGCGCGAACCCCGGATGTCACCCGGTCGAGATCAATAATGAAAAAGAAAAGGAAGAGAACATCCCCCCAGAACGAGGGGATGGCAGCGAATTAACGCAATTCGACGCGTACGCGATCGAGATCTTCAGGCGTATCCACGCCGGTGCCAGGGACTTCCTGGGCAACCGCAACGTGAATTTTCTCGCCGTACCACAGCACGCGAAGCTGTTCGAGCATTTCGATATGCTCAAGCGGGCTTGGTGCCCAGGCGACATAGCGACGAATAAAGCCGGCGCGGTAGCCGTAAATACCGATGTGGCGCAGGAAGGTTTCGCCGATCGTCTCTTTCGATTGCGCGAAACGATCGCGATCCCACGGAATGGTGGCGCGGGAGAAATAGAGCGCGTAGCCCTCTGCGTCCATGACCACTTTCACCGCATTCGGATTGAACGCCTCTTCAGCGTGGTGAATCGGCACCGCAAGGGTCGCCATGCCAACCTTACGCTGGGCCAGGTTGTCGGCCACCTGACGGATAATAGCCGCCGGGATCATCGGCTCATCGCCCTGCACGTTCACAATCACCGTCTCGTCACTGAAACCGCATTTTTCGACGACTTCCGCCAGGCGCTCGGTGCCTGACTGGTGGTCGGCACGGGTCATGCACACTTCCCCACCCGCGGCCTCAACCGCTCGCGCGACATCCGGGTGATCGGTGGCGACGATGACGCGTCCGGCGCCCGATTCGCGTGCCCGTTCAAGGACATGCACAATCATCGGTTTACCGTTGATATCCACCAGCGGTTTACCTGGCAGGCGCGTTGAAGCATAACGCGCAGGGATAATGACAACAAAACTCATGGTTTGATCTCTTCTGCCACCAGGGAACGGGCTTCATTTTCCAGCAGGACCGGAATACCGTCACGCAGCGGGAACGCTAGGCTGTCCAGTTTGCAAATCAGCTCTTGTTTATCCTGGCTGTAATATAGTTTGCCGTTGCACACCGGGCAGGCAATAATTTCAAGTAAACGGTGATCCATAGTTCCTCCGTATGGGTAATTGCTAAAGCTTACCACATTCTTTTTTCAGGGAGTGCCTGTTTCCCAGCCACCTCGACAGGTCGTAAACAGCCCCGCAGGCACGCGACCGAGTACAATTTCATACGCCCCCTGCCAGCGCGCAAATTCACTGAGCGCAGACGTTAGCCCTTTTTCCAGGCCAGCCGTGACTTTTATGCCCTCTTCCAGCCAGAGCGCGATAATTTCAAGCGTGCCGGTTTTACGGTGCATTTTAGCGTCCATGCGCCCGACAAGCTGCCCTTTATGAAGCAACGGCAAAACAAAATAACCGTACTGACGTTTTTGCGCCGGGGTGTAGCATTCCAGACGGTAGCTGAAATCAAACAGCTGTTCGGCCCGCTTTCTATCCCAGACAACGGGGTCGAACGGCGAGAGTACGGCACTGTGGGTCGCCTGGAGTTTGCCCTCTTGCGCCTGCGCCAGCAGAGGGAACAAATCCGCATGCAGCCACATTTCACCTAACGACTCAACCGAGACCGGCATCACGCGCTGTTCACGCTGCCACGTTTCCAGCAGCGGTTTTAGCTGCGGCTGACGCAGGCGATAATAATCCGCCAGCCACTGTGGGCGGAATATGCCCAGGCTGCGGGCGCTGTTCCCGAGCATGATGGCTTCGGCTGCGTCCTGAGACAGCAGGTCACGCGTATCGTCCCAGTGAGGCATAACGCGGTGCGTGAGGTCATAGACGCGCTGAAAGTTGCGGCGCTCGACCACCATCACTTTGCCCGACGTAAACAGCCCTTCAAGATGGCGTTTGTGCGGTTTCCACTCCCACCATCCGCTTGCGCCTTTTCGCGGGTGTTCAAAATCCGCAGAGCGTACCGGACCGTTTTCCTGAATATGGGCAATCAGTTGTTCTATTTCATCCGCGTGTTCCGCCATCCACTCCTGGCGGTATTTCCAGCCCATTTTGTCCGGGGCGAGCATTCGGTGACGCACCAGTGCAAAATCGCTGCGCGGGAGAAAACAGGCTTCATGCGCCCAGTATTCCATCAGTTCGCCCTGACTTAGCGCATTATCCAGCCACTGCGGAGGATAGTTTCCCAGGCGGCTAAACAGGACCAGATACGGGCTACGCGCCACGATGTTAATGGTGTCGATTTGCAGCAACGACATGCGTTGCACGGTAGAGAGGATATCCGCTGGCTGCGCGCGGCGGCGGGGCTTTTTCAGAAGCCCCTGGGCGGCAAGATGCAGGTTTCGTGCGGCTGCAAGTGAGAGTTGCGGTAGAGACATGCGTTTTCCTGTCAGTCAAAGCGCCACCGGAACCGCGTAGAAGTTACTGCACTAACGCGAGCAGTTCCTTGAGCAAATGTTCCGGCTGTTCGCCGCTGAGTTCAGCATCAACCGGCAGATACCACCAGTTTTCTTTCGCAAAGGCCCGGCATTTTACCGCGTCTTTTTCCGTCATGATCAGCGTCTGGCCCGTTGCGGCCAGCCTCTCAATCTCTTCGGCAACCAGCGCCTGGTGATCGGCCAGCGGTACCCGTTTCTCCAGCCGCGCGCCGCACTGCTCCAGCGTCGCGAAGAAACGCGGCGGATGACCAATCCCGGCCATCGCAATCAGATGATCCAGTAACGCGACGTCTTTACGCTCGCCGGTCAGCATATTCACTGCCTTTCCGGGACGAAGATGCATCGGGATCTCACCCGCTCTGGCTTCACCACCGTTTACAATCACGGCATCGACGCTCTTCAGGCGCGACGCACGCTCACGCATTGGACCGGCTGGAAGCCACCAGCCGTTGCCAAAACGCCGCACGCCGTCAATAACCACGATCTCTTTGTCACGCGCCAGCGCGTAATGCTGCAAACCATCATCGGTAATTATGATTTGTACGCCATGCTCTGCAAGCAGTGCCTTTACGGCATCACTGCGCATCGGCGATACCGCAACCGGCGCGCCAGTACGTTGGTAAATCAGTACCGGCTCATCACCGGCTTCAGCGGTTGTCGTAGCTGGGCTCAGCACCAGTGGATACTGCGCCGCTTTACCACCGTAACCGCGTGAAACAACTCCCGGGCGGATACCGCGCTTCTGGAGCTGTTCTACCAGCCAGATCACCACCGGCGTTTTGCCGTTTCCACCCGCCGTCAGGTTGCCGACCACCACGACCGGTACCGGTGCGCGCCAGGCGCGCTTGATCCCGAGGCGATAAAGCAGACGAATAGCACCGCTCACCAGGCCATACAGCCAGGAGAGCGGGAGAAGCAGCACCCACAGAGGGGATTCACCCGACCAGATGCGTGCAATCATTGACCGAACTGCATTTTATGAAGCTGCGCGTATACACCACGTTGTTCCAGCAGGTCCGCATGGCTGCCGCGTTCAACGATAACGCCGTCTTCCACCACCACGATTTCGTCAGCCTGTTCGATGGTCGACAGACGGTGCGCGATAACCAGCGAGGTACGGTTTTTCTGTAATTCATCCAGAGCCGACTGGATAGCGCGTTCAGATTCCGTATCCAGTGCGGACGTTGCTTCATCGAGGATCAGAATCGGGCTGTTGCGCAGCAGCGCTCGGGCAATCGCGATACGTTGACGCTGACCACCGGAGAGCAGCACCCCGTTTTCGCCAATGATCGTATCCAGACCGTTATCCATTTTGTTAATGAAGTCCATCGCATAGGCCATACGCGCCGCATTCTCGATCTCTTCACGGCTGTACTCTTCGGTACGGGCATACGCAATGTTGTTTGCCACCGTATCGTTGAACAGATGCACGTTCTGCGAAACCAGCGCGACCTGGTTACGCAACGACTGTAGGGTATATTCCCGCAGGTCGTGACCATCAAGCAGGATTTCGCCCTGGTCGATATCGTAGAAACGGGTAATCAGGCTGGCAATAGTCGACTTGCCCGAACCGGAACGACCGACCAGTGCAACGGTTTTACCCGCCGGGATGGACAGGCTGATATCACGCAGCGCCGGCACTTCACGGCCTGGATAGGTAAAGGTCACGTTGCGGAATTCCAGGTCACCTTTAGCGCGCTCGATCACGCGTGTACCTTCATCTTTTTCCTGTTCGGAATCGAGGATGCTGAACAGCGTCTGACAGGCTGCCATCCCGCGCTGGAACTGGGCGTTGACGTTAGTCAGCGATTTCAGCGGACGCATCAGCGCAATCATGGATGAGAACACCACGGTAATGGTACCCGCAGTCAGGGTTTCCATGACGCTCGGGAAGCTTGCTGCATACAGGACGAAGGCCAGGGCCAAAGAGGCAATCAGCTGAATGATCGGATCGGAAATCGACGAGGCCGATACCATTTTCATCCCTTGCAGGCGCATTCTGTTGCTGACCTTGTCAAAGCGTTTGGTTTCGACTTCCTGACCGCCGAAGATCAACACTTCCTTATGGCCTTTCAGCATCTGCTCGGCGCTGGTAGTCACCTGCCCCATCGTATTCTGCATATTTTTACTGATGTTACGAAAACGCTTTGATACCACGCGGATCGCGATGGAGACAATCGGCGCCAGCACAATAAGGATCAGCGACAGTTGCCAGCTGTAATAGAACATCATCGCAAAAAGACCGATGATGGATGCGCCTTCACGCACAACGGTAATCAGTGCGCTGGAAGAGGACGACGCCACCTGCTCTGAATCGTAGGTAATACGCGACAGCAGGGTACCGGTTGACTGTTTGTCAAAGAATGAGACTGGCATCCCCATCATGTGGCTGAATAACCGACGGCGCATGGTCATCACCACTTTACCGGATACCCAGGAGATGCAGTAGCTGGATACATAGCTGGAGATTCCGCGTAAGATCATCAGCCCAATAACCACCAGCGGCATCCATAGCAGCACTGAACGATCCGTTTTACCAAAACCGTCATCCAGTAACGGTTTGAGAAGCGATAACATAAACGTATCGCTGGCTGCGTTGAGGATTAACGCTACGCCCGCCACGATCAAGCCTGCTTTGAAAGGTGCAATCATCGGCCAGAGCCGGCGGAACGTTTGCCACGTGGAGAGATCTTTGTCGTTATGCATTCAAAAAACCAGCATTTGTTGAAATAGCCGCATATTCTACCCGTTATCTACGGGCGCGCCAAACCACTGATGATACCAACGCGGTAAATAGTGTTCACGTAAGCGGCGAATTTGCCGACTTTGGTGCGAAAACGTCACAGTTATCTGTCCGGACTGCGGGGTATCAAGCCAGAGATATCCCTCAGTTCGATAGCGCCTGACTACTTTGATGGAAGGGAAACGCCACGCGTTATAGCGGGCCATCGAGGCCAGCGAAACCTGCCCCTCCACGCGCTGTAGCAGCGGTGTTGAAGATGACGTGTTACTCCCATGGTGCGGCACCTGAATCAGTGTAGCCGCAAGTTGACGCCAGCGGTGGCTCAACATTGCCAGTTCTGCCTGCGCTTCAATATCTCCGGTCAGTAAAACGCTCTGTTCGCCGTCATCGATTTTTACCACACAGGAGCGGTTGTTACCTTTCGCCGGGGTGTTTTCGGGTGGCCAATGCACAGAGAACGTTAACCCATGCCACTGCCATCGCTGTCCACGAAAGCATGGAAGATGTCCGGCCCAGGCTAAGGGGCTTCTGATCCACATTGCAGGCCAGGCAGCTTTTAGCGATGCCAGTCCCCCCGCGTGGTCGAGATGTTCATGGCTCAGGATCACCCCTTCCGGCCTCAGATGATGCCAGCGTAGCCAGGGGATAATCAGCTGCTGCGCGCTGTCCCCACCGGGCCATGCCAGCCCGGTGTCATACAGAATGGCCTTCCCGTGACGCTCAATGACCATCGCCAGCCCTTGCCCTACATCCAGCATATGCAGGGACCAGCTGTCAGTTTTAATCCTGTGCCAGAGGGGAAATGCCATCACCACGCTGCCTGCCAGACAGACTGCGGGTACTGCGCTGAAGGCCCTGAATCGCCAGCCAATGATCAGCAGCCACGGCAGTAACGTCAGGTATTGCCAGCGTTCATCCACGTCCTGCCAGCCATTCGGTAAACGCATCAATAGCCAGAAAAGTCCTGCCAGAGACTTATCGGCAGCCAGCCAGACGATACTTTCCAGCGTCGCCACCGGAAACAGATGCAGAAACATGCCGAGCAGGATCAGTGGAACTGAGATAAACGTTACCAGAGGAACAGCAAACAGATTCGCCACCAGCGAGGAGAGACTGAAACCATGGAAAATCAGTACCTGAAGCGGCAACAGGAGCAGCAGCATTCCAACCTGCAAATACAACAGCGTAACCAGCGGCCGCAGGCACCGGCCACGTTGCCAGTGCGGGAGAGGCAACCACTGATACCAAAAAATAAGCGCGGCGACCGCAAACGCGGATAACGCCAGGCTTTGTGACAGTACCGCCAGCGGATCGAAAAACAGGATCGCCGCCACGCAGGTAAGCCATACCTGCCAGGGCGACCACTGACGACCGCCCATTTTTAATGCGGCCAGCACCACAAGCGCCATAACCGTACGCAGCGCAGGCGGCTGCAAGCCCGTTAGCCATGCGTAAAACGCGGCAAAAATCAGCCCTGTCAGCAAGGGGATTTGCCAGATAATCCAGCGGCCCGGCAGGAAAAATTGGATCCCCCGCGCCAGAAACCAGATGACAGAAGCGGCCAGCGCAATATGCAATCCCGAGATTGCCATGAGATGCATCGTTCCGGTCTCACGCATCAGGTTTTTTATCTCCCGCGAGACCGACAACCGCTCCCCCATCCCCAGCCCCAGGATCACGGGCCCCCACTGATATGCTGAAAGCGTATTCTGTAGTGATGTCAGGTATTGCGAACGCAGGCTACAGCGTGCGTCGACAATCTCCGCATGGGTAAACCGTCCGCTCAGCGTCTGGTGTCGGGCAAAGGCGTTTTTCTGCGAATCATAGCCGCCATCGTTGAGCTCTCCGTGTACCGCCCTGAGCCGCAGGGTCATTGCCCAGCGTTGACCCACGCAGACATTTTGAGGCAGGTAGTTGCCGTAGAGTGACACGCCCATGGCAGCCCACACGCGTTCTCCATTGAGGCTGATAATCCTTCCCTGATGCATCGTTGCGCCGTCCGTTGCGGTAATGACCACCTCGGCCTGCTGCGGTGCTTTCGTTAAATGGTTCATCGGCCACACGCTTTCCTGAGCGGCCAGGATCCCCCAGCACATAAAAAGCAATGCGAGTCCTGAAAACCTGAGCCATTTTCTCTTCTGTACGGATAACGCAACTCCTGCGGCAATCAGCAACCAGACAATATGCAAATCTGGCAAAACGGGTAACCAATAGAGCGGGATTATGGCCAGAATGGCGCACATACAGATAACGTGGATCCCCATCTTCACCTCCATGTTTCAGGCGATTATGCGGCGGGACTGATGCGTCGTCAGACAGAAAAGGCGTGATTTACAGCGGGCGCTGCAACGTTTTTAAGCGTTTACAGCAAAGAGAAAATGAGAATGCGGCGCGTATTCAGAAATGCAGGGCGGGATACAAAAAAAGCACCCTAAGGTGCTTTCTTTAAACTCAGTTTAACCCTGATGATTAAACTCAGTTACCGTAAATATTGGCGCGATCGCGCAGTTCTTTACCCGGCTTAAAGTGCGGAACATACTTTCCTTCCAGCTCCACTTTATCGCCAGTCTTCGGGTTACGCCCGGTACGTGGTGCACGATAGTGCAGGGAAAAACTACCGAAACCGCGGATTTCAATGCGCTCGCCCTGGGCAAGAGTGGTAGCCATATGCTCCAGCATCTCTTTAACGGCATCTTCCACAGCCTTGGCAGGGATATGCGGTTGCTGACTGGCAAGTCTTTCAATCAATTCTGACTTGGTCATGATTCCTCCGGTTCCTTTCAAACCCATTAGCTGAACAGCTTATTAAACAAGGGCGGCCGTAGCCGCCCTTTGTTATTGATTACAGGACGAATCCTGCAATCTGTCAAGTCTGCTCTCCATCCTTCGCGCTGTAAATGCGTTACAGCTCAAATGATGGTGCGAACCTGAACTTACTCGCCTTTAGCTGCTTTGAAAGCTTCAGCCATTGCGTTGTTAGAGAAGTTTGCATCTTCCTGTTTGTTCACAGTTGCGATTGCATCTTTCTCATCAGCTTCGTCTTTAGCACGAACAGACAGGCTGATTGCACGGTTCTTACGGTCAACACCGGTGAACTTAGCTTCAACGTCGTCACCAACGCTCAGAACCAGAGTTGCATCTTCAACGCGGTCACGTGAAGCTTCGGAAGCGCGCAGGTAACCTTCAACGCCGTCAGCCAGTTCTACGGTTGCGCCTTTAGCGTCAACAGCAGTCACTTTACCGTTTACGATTGCGCCTTTCTTGTTCAGTGCAACCCAGTTGTTGAACGGATCTTCTGCGAGCTGTTTAACGCCCAGGGAGATACGTTCACGCTCTGCGTCAACCTGCAGAACAACTGCTGCGATTTCGTCGCCTTTTTTGTATTCACGAACTGCTTCTTCGCCTGCAACGTTCCAGGAGATGTCAGACAGGTGAACCAGGCCATCGATGCCGCCGTCCAGGCCGATGAAGATACCGAAGTCAGTGATAGACTTGATTTTACCTTCAACACGGTCGCCCTTGTTGTGGGTTTCCGCGAACTGCTGCCATGGGTTGTTTTTGCACTGCTTCAGGCCCAGGGAGATACGACGACGTTCTTCGTCGATATCCAGAACCATCACTTCCACTACATCACCAACGTTAACAACTTTGGATGGGTGGATGTTTTTGTTGGTCCAGTCCATTTCGGAAACGTGCACCAGGCCTTCAACGCCTTCTTCGATTTCAACGAAGCAGCCGTAGTCGGTCAGGTTGGTAACGCGACCAGTCAGTTTAGTACCTTCTGGGTAACGCTTAGCGATAGCTACCCATGGATCTTCGCCCAGCTGTTTCAGGCCGAGGGATACACGAGTACGCTCGCGGTCGAACTTCAGCACTTTAACAGTGATTTCGTCGCCCACGTTCACGATTTCGCTTGGGTGCTTAACGCGTTTCCACGCCATGTCGGTGATGTGCAGCAGGCCATCAACGCCGCCCAGGTCAACGAATGCGCCGTAGTCAGTGAGGTTCTTAACGATACCTTTGACTTCCATGCCTTCCTGCAGGTTTTCCAGCAGCTGATCGCGTTCTGCGCTGTTTTCGGATTCGATAACGGCACGACGGGAAACAACAACGTTGTTACGCTTCTGGTCCAGCTTGATTACTTTGAACTCAAGCTCTTTGCCTTCGAGGTGCAGGGTGTCACGGACTGGACGAACGTCTACCAGAGAACCTGGCAGGAACGCACGAATACCATTCAGCTCAACAGTGAAGCCACCTTTAACTTTGCCGTTGATAACACCGACCACAGTTTCAGCTTCTTCGTAAGCTTTTTCCAGCGTGATCCATGCTTCGTGACGTTTAGCTTTCTCACGAGACAGCAGGGTTTCGCCGAAGCCGTCTTCTACTGCGTCCAGAGCAACGTCAACTTCGTCACCTACCTGGATTTCCAGCTCGCCCTGGGCGTTTTTGAACTGCTCAGCCGGGATGGCGGACTCAGATTTCAGACCGGCGTCAACCAGTACTACGTCTTTGTCGATAGCAACAACAACACCGCGAACGATGGAACCCGGACGGGTTTCGATTTCTTTTAAGGATTCTTCAAACAGTTGAGCAAAAGATTCAGTCATGTTTAATCTTCAGGTTAATATTAACGTCCACCTGGCTCCGTGCCGGATGGGGTTGTTTCACATACCCGCCGTCAATCCATTGCAGCGGGGGTACTGCTAAATCGGTCGCGATTACGCGAGTGCCAGTTTTTGGCGCGCATATTGTAGCGCTTTTTCAATCACTTGCTCAATAGTTAAACTGGTTGAATCCAGCACTAATGCGTCTTGCGCGGGAACAAGTGGTGCGACGGCGCGGTTACGATCGCGGTCATCGCGCTCTTTTATCTCGGATAAAAGGCGATCAAAGTTAACACTAAACCCCTTTTCCTGCAACTGAAGCATGCGGCGTTGAGCACGTTCTTCCGAAGAGGCGTCAAGGAAAATTTTCACTGGCGCATCAGGGAATACCACGGTTCCCATGTCGCGACCGTCGGCGATCAGCCCCGGCGCTTCGCGGAAACCGCGCTGGCGACGTAACAGCGCTTCACGAACGCGTGGGAAAGCCGCCACCTGAGAGGCCGCATTGGCCACTTCCTGCGTACGGATTTCACCGCTGACATCTTCCCCTTCCAGGATCACTTCAAGGTTGCCATCAGTAGAGACAAAGCGCACATCCAGATGTGCAGCCAGCGGTACCAGCGCTTCTTCAGACGCAACATCTACATGATGATGCAGCGCAGCCAGCGCCAGCACGCGATAGATTGCTCCCGAATCTAAAAGATGCCATTGCAATGCTTCCGCCATCGCTTTGCACAGAGTACCTTTCCCTGCGCCACTTGGCCCATCAATGGTGATTACCGGGGCAATTGCCGTCATCTTTTTCTCCTTAATTAAGGCATACCGTTTACATGAACGCCGCGCATTATACGCGCCAACGTGCGCAACTGTTACCTTTGCGTGCAAATTACGGAATGATTGAAGCAGAGTGTAGAAGAAATGAAAGAGGATGACTGTCAGAAAGCGTAAGGAAATGCCGCATCAGGAGATGCGGCATACGATCGTCAGGCCAGGGTGCTAATGCGCGCCAGCTGTTCGAAGTAGTCCGGGAAGGTTTTCGCCGTGCACTTCGGGTCAAGGATGGTGACTGGCGTATCTGACAGCGCCACCAGCGAGAAACACATCGCCATGCGGTGATCGTTGTAGGTGCCAATTTCTGCAAATTGCAGTTTTGCCGGCGGCGTGACGCGAATGTAGTCTTCGCCCTCTTCTACCACCGCCCCCACTTTACGCAGCTCGGTTGCCATTGCGAACAGGCGGTCAGTCTCTTTTACGCGCCAGTTATAGATGTTACGCAGCGTGGTGGTGCCTTTCGCAAACAGCGCAGCGGTGGCGATGGTCATTGCCGCGTCAGGAATATGGTTCATGTCCATGTCGATGGCGTTCAGCTCACCGTGCGTACAGGAGATGAAGTCATCGCCCCAGGTCACAACCGCGCCCATTTTTTCCAGCACGTCGGCAAAACGAATATCGCCCTGCACGCTGTTGCGACCAATACCCGTCACTTTTACCGTACCGCCTTTAATCGCACCCGCGGCCAGGAAGTAGGACGCGGATGACGCATCCCCTTCAACCAGGTAGTTGCCCGGAGACTGGTACTGCTGTGCCCCGCGCACCACGAAGCGCTGATAAGACTGGTTTTCCACCTCAACGCCGAAGGTTTTCATCAGGTGCAGCGTGATATCAATGTACGGTTTAGAAACCAGATCGCCTTTAATGCTAATCACGGTATCATTTGGAGCCAGCGGTGCGGTCATCAGCAGTGCCGTCAGGAACTGGCTGGAGACGCTACCGTCAACCTCAACATTACCGCCAGTGAAACCACCGCGCAGACGCAGTGGCGGGTAATTTTCTTGCTCAAGATAATCAATCTGCGCGCCGCCCTGACGCAGGGCATCGACCAGGTGGCCGATCGGACGCTCTTTCATGCGCGGCTCGCCGGTCAGCACAATATCGTTGCTCCCAAGACACAGCGCAGCGGCCAGAGGACGCATCGCCGTACCGGCGTTACCCAGGAAAAGCTCCAGCGCTTCAGCGGAATGTAATGCGCCGCCGTTACCGGTGACTTCACAACGGGTACGATCGTCTGACAGCGCATACTGAACGCCCAACGCTTTCAGTGCATTGAGCATATGGCGCACGTCATCGCTGTCCAGCAGGTTGGAAAGGACGGTGGTGCCGTTTGCCAGAGCTGCCAGCAGCAGAGCGCGGTTCGAGACACTTTTTGAACCAGGCAGATTAATGGTGCCATCTACCCGCGCGATAGGTTGTAACGTCAGGGATTCCATGAAACTTAACTCTCAACTCAACATAATAAAAACCCCGCAGGAACGCTGCGGGGGTGAAAAACAGCCAATTAACCGTGACGACGTTCGAAGTCGATCATGAAATCAGTCAGGGCTTTAACGCCTTCCAGCGGCATCGCGTTATAGATAGAGGCACGCATACCGCCTACCACACGGTGACCTTTCAGCGCATGCAGACCCGCCGCGAAGGACTCTTCCAGGAACACGTTATCCAGGTTGTTGTCCGCCAGCTGGAACGGCACGTTCATGCGCGAACGGTTAGTTTTGGCGACATCGTTACGGTAGAAATCGCTCTTGTCGATCACGCCGTACAGCAGTTCAGCTTTTTGCTGATTGATCTTGTCCATCTGCGCCACGCCGCCTTTTTGCTTCAGCCATTTGAAGACCAGGCCGGAGAGGTACCAGGCGAACGTTGGTGGAGTGTTGAACATGGAATCGTTGTCGTTCAGGACGGTGTAATCCAGAATTGACGGGCAAGACTTATGGGCTTTCCCCAGCAGGTCTTCACGCACGATAACGATAGTCAGACCCGCAGGACCGATGTTTTTCTGGGCACCCGCGTAGATGACGCCGTAGCGGCTGACGTCCAGCGGCGTGGACAGAATGGTGGAGGAGAAGTCCGCCGTCACAATGACATTTTCGCCAAAGTCTGGCTCTTCGTGAATAGCGATACCGTCGATGGTTTCGTTCGGGCAGTAATGAAGATACGCGGCGTTGTCAGAAAGCTGCCACTCACTCATCGGCTTCACGGCGCGCATACCGTCAACGGTCACTTTGGCATCGATAACGTTCGGCGTGCAATATTTGTGCGCTTCTTTTACCGCACTGGCCGCCCAGTAGCCGGCATCAACGTAATCAGCGGTGGATTTGTCGCCCAGTAGATTGAGCGGAATACCCGCAAACTGACCGCGTCCACCGCCGTGACAGAACAATACTTTGTAGTTCGAGGGAATGTTCAGCAGATCGCGAAAATCCTTTTCTGCCTCTTCCGCCACCTGAATAAACGCTTTACCCCGGTGGCTGACTTCCATCACCGACGTACCCAGACCGTTCCAGTCACACAGCTCCTGTTGAGCCTGTTTGAGCACGTCTGCCGGTAACATTGCCGGACCTGAACTGAAATTAAAGACTTGAGCCATTTCCCCTCACCACGCTAAAAGCCATAAGTTATAACTGTGGATATCGGTTTTATCATTCAGTGACACGCGCCGCAATGTCTAAAACTTATGGCCGAAGAAATGTGCCCCTCGTCACACAAAACAATCTGCCGTACCGTTGTCGCAAAACCGACAATATCGCTGTCAGGTAATGCGTTTAGCCCGGCTAACCTTCGTCCATTCTGGATTTGTACAGCGAGGGCATAATTGATGATCGCCCGCCTGCATGACCACCACGTGGCTGCATTTTATGCAGGCATACTGGCCCGCATCAGGGACGGTTTTGTATCGCTCGATAAGCATATCCGGCAGTATGCACAGGCCGGGCTTGACCTCATCGTCAGGATAGTAATAAACGCTGATTTGACCGTTCGTTTCCATAATCGCCAGACGCACCTGCCCCAGTTGTTCAACGCTGCTTATACGTAGCTCCATAAAGAACTCAAACTCCGTCATATTGGCGCTTTGCACATTCTCCCAGGCCAGTTGACCATCTTCGACAATCACCACCGGTTTTCCTTCGAACAGATCTTCCAGTTTTTCACTTTTCGACATCAGCCACATGACCAGCCGGTACAGCAGCGCAAGCGTCACGAAGACGATAAAAACCGGCACCATCGGCACATCGTCATAAAAGGCAACGTCCCCTGCCGCCGAACCCAGCGTCAGGATAATCAGCACTTCAAACAGTGACATCTGCCGCACGCCGCGACGTCCGGTGATTTTCAGAAACAGGAAGACGAGTACAAAGGTGTACAGGCTACGCAACGCCACTTCGCCTAAAAACTCAGGTGGGACTTTATCAAACGCCATCCGCTGGAGATCAAATGCTTTCATTTTTTTATGCCTTAACAGTAGGTTACTGCTTATAAGCATAGCCCAGCCAT
The DNA here is from genome assembly GCF_049238585.1 of Enterobacter cloacae complex sp. IR5428. Classification (NCBI taxonomy): domain Bacteria; kingdom Pseudomonadati; phylum Pseudomonadota; class Gammaproteobacteria; order Enterobacterales; family Enterobacteriaceae; genus Enterobacter; species Enterobacter cloacae complex sp. IR5428. The sequence continues at coordinate 80,896 of NZ_JBMKHV010000007.1, forward strand.
TTATTTTCGCCGGAGATAGCACCCGTCACGCAAAACCCGTATCATTGCGCGCTTTACGTACGATAAAAGTGAACGCCATGACTCAAACGTTTATCCCCGGCAAAGACGCCGCTCTGGAAGATTCCATCGCTCGCTTCCAGCAGAAACTGACCGACCTGGGCTTTAATATCGAAGAAGCCTCCTGGCTGAATCCGGTGCCTCACGTCTGGTCCGTGCATATTCGCGACAAAGACTGTGCGCTGTGCTTCACCAACGGCAAAGGCGCGACCAAAAAAGCGGCACTGGCCTCTGCGCTGGGTGAGTATTTTGAGCGTCTGTCCACCAACTATTTCTTCGCCGACTTCTGGCTGGGTGAAACGATTGCCAACGGCCCGTTCGTTCACTACCCGAACGAAAAATGGTTCCCGCTACCCGAAGACGACGAACTGCCGGAAGGCATTCTTGATGCCCGCCTGCGCGCGTTCTACGATCCGGAAAACGAACTGACCGCCAGCATGCTGATCGACCTGCAATCCGGCAATGAGGATCGTGGTATCTGCGCCCTGCCGTTCACCCGTCAGTCTGACGAGCAGACCGTTTACATTCCAATGAACATCGTTGGCAATCTGTATGTGTCTAACGGTATGTCTGCCGGTAACACCCGTAACGAAGCGCGTGTACAGGGGTTGTCTGAAGTTTTCGAGCGTCACATCAAAAACCGTATTATTGCTGAATCCATCAGCCTGCCGGAGATCCCGGCTGACGTGCTGGCGCGCTACCCGGGCGTGGTGGAATCCATCGCCAAACTGGAAGCGGAAGGTTTCCCAATCTTTGCTTATGACGGCTCTCTGGGCGGCAAATATCCGGTTATCTGCGTGGTACTGTTCAACCCGGCAAATGGCACCTGCTTCGCCTCTTTCGGCGCGCACCCGGACTTCGGCGTGGCGCTGGAGCGTACCGTGACCGAACTGCTGCAAGGTCGTAGCCTGAAAGATCTCGACGTCTTCACCCCGCCAACCTTTGATGATGAAGAAGTCGCCGAGCACACCAACCTCGAAACGCACTTCATCGACTCCAGCGGTTTGATCTCCTGGGATATGTTCAAACAGGACGCAGACTATCCGTTCGTGGACTGGAGCTTTGCCGGTACGACGGAAGAAGAGTTCGCCACCCTGATGGCGATCTTCAACGCGGAAGATCAGGAAGTCTATATTGCCGACTATGAACACCTCGGCGTTTATGCGTGCCGTATTATTGTGCCGGGTATGTCGGACATCTATCCGGCAGAAGATCTGTGGCTGGCGAACAACAGCATGGGCGCGCATCTGCGTGAAACCCTGCTGGCCCTGCCGGGCAGCGAGTGGGATAAAGAAGATTATCTGAACCTGATCGCCCAACTGGACGAAGAAGGACACGATGATTTCACCCGCGTACGCGAACTGCTGGGTCTGGCAACCGGAAAAGATAACGGCTGGTACACGCTGCGCATCGGCGAGCTAAAAGCGATGCTGGCGCTGGCGGGCGGCGATCTGGATCAGGCTTTGGCCTGGACCGAGTGGACGATGGAGTTTAACCAGTCCGTCTTCTCCGCCGAGCGCACTAACTATTACCGTTGCCTGCAAACGCTGCTCCTGCTTTCTCAGGAAGACGACCGCGAGCCATTGCAGTATCTGAACGCCTTCGTCCGCATGTACGGTGCAGATGCCGTTGAAGCTGCCAGCGCTGCGCTGAGCGGTGAAGAACCGTTCTATGGCCTGCAAGCGGTTGACAGCGATCTGAAAGCCTTCCCGGCGCATCAGTCACTGCTGAATGCGTATGAAAAATTGCAGAAGGCTAAAGCCGCTTACTGGTCAAAATAAGCGCATATAACATTAATGGCTGTAGGCGTATTCAATCGCCTGAGCTATATTACGGGGCAATTTCATTGCCCCTTTTTTTTATTTTTCCGCAATGACGTTTAATTGTAATAATTAAGTTAACCACGGGTAAATATAAAAACGCTTACCTGGGCTTTACTGTTACTAATTCTAATAAATACTCCATTTTAATTAACTGTTCCACGGGAGGCTGAAGGAAAAAATTCAACTCTTTTCATAACTTTTAAAATTTATTTTTATACGGATAATCAAATACTTACTCCGCTTTTGCTGTAAAACCATACACACTGCGGGCCTATAAGCCAGGCGAGATATGATCTATATCAATTTCTCTTCTATAATGCTTTGTTAGTATCTCGTCGCCGACTTAATAAAGAGAGAGTTAGTGTGAAAGCTGACAACCCTTTTGATCTATTACTCCCCGCTGCGATGGCGAAAGTTGCCGAAGAAGCGGGTGTCTACAAAGCAACGAAACATCCGATGACGACGTTCTTTCTGGCCATTACGGCTGGGGTGTTCATCTCCATCGCTTTCGTCTTCTATATCACAGCCACCACCGGCACTGCCGGGATGCCTTTCGGCATAGCGAAACTGATTGGTGGTATTTGCTTCTCACTGGGTCTGATCCTCTGCGTCATCTGCGGCGCCGACCTCTTCACCTCAACGGTGCTGATTGTTGTGGCAAAAGCCAGCGGAAGAATTACCTGGGGTCAACTGGGGCGCAACTGGCTCAACGTCTACGTTGGCAACCTGATTGGCTGTCTGCTCTTTGTTCTGTTGATGTGGCTTTCTGGCGAGTACATGACCGCCAACGGCGGCTGGGGGCTTAACGTCCTGCAAACCGCCGACCACAAAATGCACCATACATTTATCGAAGCCGTTGCTCTCGGCATCCTTGCAAACCTGATGGTCTGCCTGGCGGTCTGGATGAGCTACTCTGGTCGTAGCCTGATGGATAAAGCCATGATTATGGTTCTGCCGGTTGCGATGTTTGTTGCCAGCGGCTTTGAGCACAGTATTGCGAATATGTTCATGATCCCGATGGGGATTGTTATCCGCAACTTTGCAAGCCCGGAGTTCTGGACTGCTGTTGGTTCAACCCCGGAAAGTTTTTCACACCTGACTATTATGAATTTCATTACTGATAACCTGATCCCCGTCACTATCGGGAACATTATCGGTGGGGGTCTGTTAGTTGGGTTGACATACTGGGTCATTTACCTGCGTGGCGGCGATCATCATTAATGGTTGTCTCAGGCAGTAAATAAAAAATCCACTTAAGAAGGTAGGTGTTACATGTCCGAGCTTAATGAAAAGTTAGCCACAGCCTGGGAAGGTTTTACGAAAGGTGACTGGCAGAATGAAGTCAACGTCCGTGACTTCATTCAGAAAAACTATACCCCGTATGAAGGTGACGAATCCTTCCTGGCTGGTGCAACTGACGCAACCACCAAGCTGTGGGACAGCGTAATGGAAGGCGTTAAACTGGAAAACCGCACTCACGCGCCAGTTGATTTTGACACCTCCGTTGCTTCTACCATCACTTCTCACGATGCTGGCTACATCAACAAAGCCCTTGAGAAAATCGTTGGTCTCCAGACTGAAGCACCACTGAAACGCGCAATCATCCCGTTCGGTGGCATTAAAATGGTTGAAGGTTCCTGCAAAGCGTATAACCGCGAGCTGGACCCAATGCTGAAAAAAATCTTCACCGAATACCGTAAAACCCATAACCAGGGTGTATTCGATGTTTACACCAAAGACATTCTGAACTGCCGTAAATCTGGCGTTCTGACCGGTCTGCCAGATGCCTATGGCCGTGGCCGTATCATCGGTGACTACCGTCGCGTTGCGCTGTACGGTATCGACTTCCTGATGAAAGACAAATACGCGCAGTTCGTCTCTCTCCAGTCTGACCTGGAAAACGGCGTAAACCTGGAAGCGACTATCCGTCTGCGTGAAGAGATTGCTGAACAGCACCGTGCGCTGGGTCAGATCAAAGAGATGGCGGCTAAATACGGCTGTGATATCTCTGGTCCTGCAACCAACGCTCAGGAAGCTATTCAGTGGACCTACTTCGGCTACCTGGCCGCGGTTAAGTCTCAGAACGGTGCAGCAATGTCCTTCGGCCGCGTATCCACCTTCCTGGATGCGTATATCGAACGCGATATCAAAGCAGGCAAAATCACCGAGCAAGACGCTCAGGAAATGATTGACCACCTGGTCATGAAACTGCGTATGGTTCGTTTCCTGCGTACTCCAGAATATGATGAGCTGTTCTCTGGTGACCCAATCTGGGCAACCGAATCTATCGGCGGTATGGGCGTAGATGGCCGTACGCTGGTAACCAAAAACAGCTTCCGCTTCCTGAACACCCTGTACACCATGGGTCCTTCTCCGGAGCCGAACATCACCGTTCTGTGGTCTGAAAAACTGCCACTGAACTTCAAGAAATTCGCCGCTAAAGTGTCCATCGACACCTCTTCTCTGCAATACGAGAACGATGACCTGATGCGTCCGGACTTCAACAACGACGACTACGCTATCGCGTGCTGCGTAAGCCCAATGGTTGTTGGTAAGCAAATGCAGTTCTTCGGTGCGCGTGCAAACCTGGCGAAAACCATGCTGTACGCAATCAACGGCGGCGTTGACGAAAAACTGAAAATGCAGGTTGGTCCTAAGTCTGAACCGATCAAAGGCGACCTTCTGAACTTCGACGAAGTGATGGAGCGCATGGATCACTTCATGGACTGGCTGGCTAAGCAGTATGTCACTGCGCTGAACGTCATCCACTACATGCACGACAAGTACAGCTACGAAGCCTCTCTGATGGCGCTGCACGACCGTGACGTCGTTCGCACCATGGCGTGTGGTATCGCAGGTCTGTCCGTTGCGGCTGACTCCCTGTCTGCAATCAAATATGCGAAAGTTAAGCCAATTCGTGACGAAGATGGTCTGGCTATCGACTTCGAAATCGAAGGCGAATATCCGCAGTTTGGTAACAACGACGCTCGCGTTGATGACATGGCGGTTGACCTGGTAGAACGTTTCATGAAGAAAATTCAGAAACTCACTACCTATCGTAACGCTATCCCGACTCAGTCTGTTCTGACCATTACCTCTAACGTTGTGTATGGTAAGAAAACCGGTAACACCCCAGACGGTCGTCGTGCTGGCGCGCCATTCGGCCCAGGTGCTAACCCAATGCACGGTCGTGACCAGAAAGGTGCGGTTGCCTCTCTGACCTCCGTTGCTAAACTGCCGTTTGCATACGCGAAAGATGGTATCTCTTACACCTTCTCTATCGTGCCAAACGCGCTGGGTAAAGACGACGAAGTGCGTAAAACTAACCTCGCGGGTCTGATGGATGGTTACTTCCACCACGAAGCGTCCATTGAAGGTGGTCAGCACCTGAACGTGAACGTGATGAACCGTGAAATGCTGCTCGACGCGATGGAACATCCTGAGAAATATCCTCAGCTGACCATCCGCGTATCTGGCTACGCAGTACGTTTTAACTCCCTGACGAAAGAACAGCAGCAGGACGTTATCACCCGTACTTTCACTCAGTCCATGTAAGTGGAATTGACTGAAATCACGCGTTAAAAAGCGTACAATAAAGGCTCCACGCAAGTGGGGCCTTTTTAACACCCTCGCTTCATCAGTCTCTTTTGTCCGCTATCTATACTTAATGGATAACAGCCAAAACAGACTCGACATAGCCTTTGAGCTGTGCATCTACATAGGCCCCCGGATGGGCCAAATTCGGAGATATCACCGCAATGTCAATTATTGGTCGCATTCACTCCTTTGAATCCTGTGGCACCGTCGATGGCCCGGGGATCCGCTTTATCACTTTCTTCCAGGGCTGCCTGATGCGCTGCCTGTACTGCCATAACCGTGACACCTGGGACACCCATGGCGGTAAAGAAGTCACCGTTGAGGATCTGATGAAAGAGGTGGTGACCTATCGCCACTTCATGAACGCGTCAGGTGGTGGCGTGACGGCATCCGGCGGTGAAGCTATTCTTCAGGCTGAATTTGTGCGCGACTGGTTCCGCGCCTGCCATAAAGAAGGTATTCATACCTGCCTCGACACCAACGGCTTTGTGCGCCGTTACGATCCGGTTATTGATGAACTGCTTGAAGTGACCGATCTGGTGATGCTCGATCTCAAGCAGATGAACGATGAGATCCACCAGAATCTGGTTGGCGTCTCAAACCACCGTACGCTGGAATTTGCCAAATACATTGCCAACAAAGGCGTCAAGACCTGGATCCGCTACGTGGTGGTACCGGGCTGGTCAGATGATGATGATTCTGCACATCGTCTGGGCGAATTTACCCGGGATATGGGTAACGTGGAGAAAATTGAACTCCTGCCCTATCACGAGCTGGGTAAACACAAATGGGTGGCAATGGGTGAAGAGTACAAGCTCGATGGCGTGAAGCCGCCGAAAAAAGAGACGATGGAGCGCGTCAAAGGTATTCTTGAGCAGTATGGCCACAAGGTCATGTATTAACGAAAAGGCCCGGTGAAAACCGGGCCTTTTTATATTCTATTTAAAGACGCCGTTAATCACGGAAGTCACAATCGCGGTACTCAGCGCAATTAAGACCAGGTCGTCACCCACCACGCGCCATTCATAGCCCGGATAAGAAGGAAGCTGACCCAGCATATCGGCTGGCACGGTTTTCTTCGCAATACCCGGAGGTAGTGGCTTACCGCGCGCCAGGTTTTTCGCAATACCCGGAGGCAGAGAGTCGTAGCCCGTTAAGCCGTAATTCAGTGCCAGATGGCGGGCATGATCGAAGCTCACGCGGACGTCAACATCATGACCAATATCGTTGCTGTTTTTAAAGCTCTTATCCGATTTCCCTGGATTATCCTGGCCGGTATTGTGCTTATTACCATGGTTACCAGCGTTCCCGTTACCATGATTGCCGCTATTACCTTGTCCGCCACCGTTTCCGTGACCACCGCCATTCCCGTTTCCTGGATTAGCCATGGCCGGAGCCGTTGCAAACGTTAAAGCCAACACTACGGCAAGTGCGGTAGTGGAAAAACGACGAGTAGACATGATTGCTGCCTTTTAGTGGTAGAACTCATTTGAATTATCGCCAGGCAGTAAAAACTCACAATAAGTAAAAGTCTTATATGTGACAGGGACAAAAAAGCCTGTCATCGACAGGCTTTTATTTAATCAGGCATGTGCCACTGGCGTTGGGTGCTCGCCCACTTTGCGCAGCAACATTAACAGATAAATAAACGATACGCTGGCGATCATGATAAACAGCAGATTATCAGAGTAATTTTGCATGAGCATAGCGGTAAAAGTCGGCCCCAGTAAACTGCCGATGGTGTAACTCAGCAACAATGCCTGGTTCATCGCCACCAGCTGGTGATGCTCAACTTTCTCACAGGCCCAGGCCATCGCGACCGGATAGAGCGTAAAACCCGCAGCCCCCAGAATGAACAGCGCAGGCGCCATCGCGGCGTTGCTGAGCATGGCGAGACAGCCCATGATGACCACGAAAACCTGGACGCGCAGCACCAGCAGACGACCAAAGCGGTCCGCCAGGCGGCCAATCGGCCACTGGCCGACAATCCCTGCGCTGACCATCACCGCCATCCAGAAACCGATCCCGGAATCACTGACGCCCTGATGGTTGAGATAGAGCGGCATCAGGCCATAGAGCGAGCCCAGCACAATCCCGGAAATAATACAGCCGTTAATCCCCAGGCGCGCATGGCGCAGTCTCAGCATCGGCCAGACGTGGGTGGCCTCCTGATGCTCACTGCTCTGGTTCACGATACGGGTAAAGAGCAGCGGCAGAATTGCGGCCAGCACCATCCCTGTTACCCATGGCAGAACGCTCATCAGGTCGGTTGGGAATTTGCTGACCATCAGTTGTCCCAGAACGGTACCGACGTAGTAAACCATCATATAAGCCGCCAGCAGACGCCCGCGATTACGGGACGTGCCGCTGCACATCAGCGCACTTTCAACCACCACCCAGATCATGGCGCAGCCAACGCCCGCAATAAAGCGCCAGACCATCCAGCTCCAGAAGCCGACCATCAGTCCTAAACCGGCGCATCCGACGGCAAAGATCAGTGACGCCAGATAATAACTGCGGTTAAAACCAAAGCGCTTAATAAGGCTGCCCGTTAATAAGGTGCCCAGCAGATTGCCCGTAAAAAAGGACGAGCTAACCATACCCACCTGCCAGGTTGGTAAGTTTTCATGGGCGAGCCATAGCGGGACGAGTGTGTTCAACACCGCGATCGCCAGGGTCAGCAAAAGCAGGCCACAGAGCAACAAAAGCACCGGGCGGGTATAGGTGGTCATGGATTAAAAACCGTGAGGAAGTTCAGATTTCGTGCGCATCATGCCACTGGCAAAAACAAAGTCAATCCACCGATTCAGGCGTCACGCACGATATGCGCCTTGTCGATTTAAAAAACTCATCCTGCTAATGCAAAGCCTGCTACCAATATTAATTATCTATTTGTTTTTATTTATTTCCGGGAATTTTAACAGCGAAACATCAGTCGAAAAATTTCATGAATGAAAAAAGAAAAGCCGGGCACTATGTCCCGGCTTTTTATAACAAAATCTAAATTTAGCTGGCGACAGCCATACCGACCGTCATATGCAGACCGTAAAATACGCCGCGACCAATTAACTCCCCTGCCAACACCAGCATAAAGGCCAGTGACAGCAACGGTAGCGCAGGCGCGTAACCTTTAAGCTGAGGGGCAATCCAGCACACCAGCGCCGCCGTCAGCAGCACCACACGCCAGGCCATCAGAGAACCGTAATCCGGTACCAGCGCCGAAGCCTGTTGGATAGAGCTGTGAATCGTCGCCAGCTCCGCTCCCTGCATAAGCGCTACAACGGTACTGATGACCAGTGCCAGCAGCGAGACCGCGGGCAGCAGGCGCATCGCCCAACCATTAATGCCAGCTACACGCAGAAGCAGATAACCCAGCAGCGGCCCGCCAATAAACATGGTCAGGAAGAAGCTCATCGGCGTCCAGACGCTGTACCAGGTCGGAACGGTATCAATGGTGTTGTACACCCGGACCATCATCCAGACGAAGACAACGCCCAGTACCATGGTGACGATGAGCCACAACGCACGTAACCCTGACGGCAGCTTTTTCAGCGCTGCCAGTAACCACCCCAGCCCGCCAACTGCAAAGAATATTGCGCCGCTGGCAATCTCGTTACTCAGCGAAGAGGCACCTACGCGGTTCAGGGAGTTAAACGCGCGCATCGGTGAGCCCAGGTGCAGCGTAGAGGCGATAAACCCAATCCCCATCAACACCCACAGGCCAAACATGCTCAACACTAAACGCTGCTGCTGTTCAGCATTGAGGTTCCCTTTTAACAGCGCCAGCGCAAGGACGATAAACCCGCCTGCCACACACTGCCCAAAGACCGTGAAGATCATAAGCGGCCATTCATGCCATCCACTTCCCATCTCACACCTCCTTCGGGTTTGCCAGGTAGCCGGTGGTGTCACCCGTCGGACGGCTGTTGGCGTTAGGTTTAATCACAATACTCGGCTTCGTGAAGTGCGCAGACGGCAGCGGCGCGACCGCAGCAAGCTGACCGTGTTTTTTACGCAGCTCTTCAATCGGGCCAAAGTCCAGCGCGCGCAGCGGGCAGGACTCGACGCAGATGGGCTTTTTGCCGTCCGCCACGCGGCTGTGGCAGCCGTCGCACTTGGTCATGTGGCCTTTAGCCGCGTTATACTGCGGCGCACCGTACGGGCAGGCCATGTGGCAGTAGCGACAGCCAATGCAGACATCCTCGTCCACCACCACAAAACCGTCGTCGCGCTTGTGCATTGCCCCGCTCGGGCAGACCTTGGTGCAGGCCGGATCTTCGCAGTGGTTGCAGGCAATCGACAGGTAATAGGCGAAGACGTTCTGATGCCAGACGCCGTTATCCTCCTGCCAGTCGCCGCCCGCGTATTCATAAATACGACGGAAGCTGACGTCCGGGGTCAGGTCTTTATAATCCTTGCAGGCCAGCTCGCAGGTTTTGCACCCGGTGCAGCGGCTGGAATCAATAAAAAATCCATACTGGGTTGTCATCGGTTACTCCTTACGCCTTTTCAACCTGAACGAGGTTTGTGTGGGATGGGTTGCCCTTCGCCAGCGGCGATGGACGCTGCGTAGTGAGAACGTTGATGCAGCCCGCCTGATCGATACGGTTCGCATCCGGGTTATACCAGGCCCCTTCCCCCAGCGCGACAACGCCAGGCATCATGCGCGGAGTCACTTTAGCTTCGATATGCACTTCGCCACGTCCGTTGAAGATACGTACGCGATCGCCATTACTGATGCCGCGCGCTTTCGCATCCATCGGGTTGATCCACATCTCCTGTCGGCAGGCCGCTTTCAGAACGTCAACGTTGCCGTAGGTGGAGTGAACACGCGCTTTGTAGTGGAAACCGGTTAACTGAAGTGGGAATTTCTCCGTCAGCGGATCGTTGTAGTTTTCGAAGCCAGGCGTATAGATCGGTAGCGGATCGATAACGTCCCCTTCCGGCAATTCCCACGTTGCGGCAATTTTTGCCAGCTCTTCGGAGTAGATCTCGATTTTGCCCGACGGCGTGGTCAGCGGATTGGCCTGCGGATCGTCGCGGAAGGCTTTATACGCCACGTGATGCCCTTCCGGATCGCGCTGCTTGTACATGCCCTGCTTGCGGAAGGTATCGAAGTCCGGCAGGTCTGGAATGGCTTTGCGTGAGAGCTCGTGCAGATGGCGCATCCACTCTTCCTGAGTACGCCCCTCTGTGAACTGCTGCTCAACGCCAAGGCGTTTCGCCAGCTCGGACGTCATCTCATAGATAGTTTTGCACTCGAAGCGCGGTTTGATGGCCTGGTCTGTGAAGATCACATAGGACATGTTGCCGCAGGAGGCGTCCAGCGCGAAATCCATCTGCTCAGAGGCGGTGCAGTCTGGGAGCAGAATATCGGCATACTTCGCCGATGAGGTCATGTGGCAGTCGATCACCACAATCATTTCGCACTTCTTGTCGTCCTGCAAGATTTCGTGGGTGCGGTTGATCTCTGAGTGCTGGTTGATCAGGCAGTTACCGGCATAGTTCCAGATCATTTTGATCGGCACATCCAGCTTATCTTTGCCCCGAACACCGTCGCGTAGCGCGGTCATTTCCGGGCCGCGCTCGATCGCGTCCGTCCACATAAACATGGAGATGCTGGTCTGAACCGGGTTATCCAGCGTTGGCATACGTTCAAACGGTACTTCATACGAGCCTTCACGCGCCCCGCTATTACCGCCGTGAATGCCGACGTTGCCAGTCAGAATCGAGAGCATAGAAATAGCGCGGGTGGCAATTTCGCCGTTCGCGTGACGCTGCGGTCCCCAGCCCTGGCTGATATAAGCCGGTTTTGCTGAACCAATTTCACGGGCCAGCTGAACAATACGTTCGACTGGAATGCCGGTGATGGTGGATGCCCACTCAGGGGTTTTCGCTACCCCGTCGCTGCCCTGACCAAGAATATACGCTTTGTAATGCCCGTTAGCCGGTGCGCTGGCTGGCAGCGTCTTCTCGTCATAGCCGACGCAGTATTTATCAAGGAACGGCTGATCGACGAGGTTTTCAGTGATCATCACATACGCCAGCGCATTGACCAGCGCCGCATCGGTACCAGGGCGGATAGGGATCCACTCGTCTTCTCGCCCCGCGCCGGTATCGGTGTAGCGCGGATCGACGATGATCATACGTGCGTTGGATTTGGCGCGCGCCTGCTCAAGATAATAGGTTACCCCACCGCCGCTCATACGCGTTTCGCCCGGGTTGTTGCCGAACAACACCACCAGCTTGCTGTTTTCTATATCCGACGGGCTGTTACCGTCTGCCCAGCCGCCATAGGTGTAGTTCAGGCCCGCGGCAATCTGTGCGGAAGAGTAGTCGCCATAATGGTTGAGATAGCCGCCGCAGCAGTTCATCAGGCGCGCTACCAGCGTTTTACCCGGCGGCCAGGAGCGGGTCATGGTGCCGCCCAGCGTCCCGGTGCCATAGTTCAGGTAGATGGATTCGTTGCCGTATTCTTTGATCAGGCGCTGCATGTTGGTCGCGATAATATCGTAGGCTTCGTCCCAGCTAATGCGCTCGAACTTCCCTTCCCCACGCTTACCGACACGCTTCATCGGATATTTCAGACGATCCGGGTTATAAACGCGACGGCGCATTGAGCGGCCACGCAGACAGGCACGAACCTGGTGTAACCCTTCGTAGTTATCATCGCCGGTATTGTCGGTTTCAACGTATTTGATTTCACCGTCCACAACATGCATACGCAGGGGACAACGGCTACCACAGTTAACGGTACAGGCACTCCACACCACTTTTTCCGGGGCTGAAGCGGGAGACAGAGCCGCCGACGCCAGACGGGTAAAAGGAAGCGTAAAGGCGCTGCTGGCAACCGCCAGACCACCTATTGCCGTGGTTTTCATCAACCCACGGCGAGTGACCTCGGCAGCCATTAACGCTTCAGGCGCTTTGATTTTCATAAAGACTCACTTTGGTTGCTCACAAAGAAAAGAGAGGCGGCGCATACCGCTATGTAGTTTTATATATAACGAATTCCTTCGTTACAGGTGTTTTATGCTAACTTTCGTTCGGAGGAGTATTACTACTTTAGAGGGAGGGAATATTGCGTCGTATCAAATCAAAGATATAAAAAAAGCGCCCTGAGGCGCTTTTTTGTTTTGCAGCAAAATATTAGCCGATGAACTGCTGGCCTTTCATGTAAGGACGCAGCACCTCAGGGATCTCAATACGACCATCTGCCTGCTGGTAGTTCTCCAGCACGGCAACCAGCGTACGGCCAACCGCCAGACCAGAACCGTTCAGGGTATGAACCAGACGGGTCTTCTTGTCGGACTTGCTGCGGCAACGCGCCTGCATACGACGCGCCTGGAAATCCCAGACGTTAGAGCAAGAGGAGATTTCACGGTAGGTGTTTTGCGCAGGCACCCAGACTTCGAGGTCGAAGGTTTTGCAGGCGCCGAAGCCCATGTCACCGGTGCACAGCGCCATACGGCGGTATGGCAGCCCCAGCAGCTCCAGCACTTTCTCTGCGTGACCTGTCATCTCTTCCAGCGCGTCCATAGACTCTTCCGGACGAACGATCTGCACCATCTCAACTTTATCGAACTGGTGCATACGGATCAGACCGCGCGTATCACGACCGTAAGAACCGGCTTCAGAACGGAAACATGGAGAGTGCGCAGTCAGTTTGATTGGCAGATCGTCTTCGTCGATGATCTCATCACGCACGAGGTTGGTCAGCGGCACTTCCGCGGTTGGGATCAGCGCGTAGTTGCTGCTGTCAGCTTCTTCGTCCAGCGGACGGGTATGGAACAGATCGCCGGCAAATTTCGGCAGCTGGCCTGTACCGTACAGCGTATCGTGGTTAACCAGATACGGAACGTAGGTTTCGCTGTAGCCATGCTGCTCGGTGTGCAGATCCAGCATAAATTGCGCCAGCGCGCGATGCAGGTGAGCAATCTGACCTTTCATTACCACGAAGCGAGAACCGGTCAGCTTAACCGCAGCCGCAAAGTCCAGGCCCGCGTGCATTTCGCCCAGCGTCACGTGATCGCGCACCTCGAAGTCAAACTCGCGAGGCGTACCCCAGCGTTTCACTTCAACGTTGTCGTTTTCGTCTTTGCCGACAGGGACGCTGTCGTCAGGAATGTTCGGGATCGCCAGAGCGATATCACGAATTTCAGCCTGAAGAACGTCCAGTTCAGCTTTCGCCTGATCCAGCTCTTCACCCAGTTTGTTCACTTCCAGGCGTAATGGCTCAATATCTTCCCCGCGCGCTTTCGCCTGGCCAATGGATTTCGATCGAGAATTACGCTCTGCCTGCAGATTTTCTGTTTGTACCTGCAAAACTTTACGACGCTCTTCAAGAGCGCGCAGCTTATCTACATCCAGCTTAAAGCCCCGGCGTGCCAGTTTTTCAGCGACTGCGTCTGGCTCATTACGCAGCAGATTGGGATCGAGCATGCTTATCCTGTGCTTATCGAATTAAAAGAGGAAAAAGTGACCACAGCCTGCGGCCACAGAGATATATTGCCAACATTACCGCAACGATTGAACTAACGGTAGCGTTTTATAGGGCTATTTTGATCCTGTCCGGCAAGCCAGGCGAGCTTTTCGCCAATCTTACCCTCAAGACCTCTGTTTGTGGGGTGATAATAGCGGGTTTGTGCCATCTCCTGCGGGAAATACTCCTCGCCGGCGGCGTAGGCGTTGGGTTCGTCATGGGCGTAGCGATACTCCTGCCCGTAACCCATCTCTTTCATCAATTTGGTTGGCGCATTGCGCAGATGAACCGGCACATCGTAGTCCGGACGTTCACGTGCATCCGACATCGCCGCTTTGAAGGCGGTATACACCGCGTTACTTTTCGGTGCGCAAGCCAGATACACAATCGCCTGCGCAATGGCACGCTCGCCCTCCGCAGGCCCGACGCGGGTAAAGCAGTCCCAGGCGGAAATAGCGACCTGCATGGCGCGTGGATCGGCATTACCGACATCTTCTGACGCAATCGCCAGGCAGCGACGCGCGACATATAACGGATCGCCACCGGCGGTGATGATACGCGCATACCAGTAGAGCGCCGCATCCGGAGCGCTGCCGCGCACGGACTTATGTAAAGCAGAGATGAGGTCGTAAAAACGATCGCCTTTATTATCGAAGCGCGCGCTGCGCTCACCGGCAATTTCGGTGAGCAGTTCAGGCTTTAATACGCGCTTGCCCGCATCGTCCACTTCGGCCATATCGGCCATCATTTCGAGCGTGTTCAACGCACGACGGGCATCACCGTTAACCAGTTCGGCGATAGCAAGACGCGTCTCGTCCGGCAGAACGATATCCTGTCCGCCGTAACCACGCGCGTTGTCCTCCATCGCCTGCGTCAGAACTTTTTCGATATCTTCCGTGGTAAGCGATTTAAGCAGATACACGCGCGCCCGGGAGAGCAGAGCAGAATTCAGTTCAAACGACGGGTTTTCCGTGGTGGCGCCGATAAAGAAAATCGTACCGTCTTCAATATGCGGCAGAAAGGCGTCCTGCTGGCTCTTGTTGAAGCGGTGAACTTCGTCGACAAACA
This sequence comes from Enterobacter cloacae complex sp. IR5428, assembly GCF_049238585.1. Lineage (NCBI taxonomy): Bacteria > Pseudomonadati > Pseudomonadota > Gammaproteobacteria > Enterobacterales > Enterobacteriaceae > Enterobacter > Enterobacter cloacae complex sp. IR5428. Next base: position 95,923 of record NZ_JBMKHV010000007.1, read on the forward strand.
GAATGGTGCGACGTCCGGCATTGCGGTTTTGTCGCGCCCGCTCGATCGCCTCGCGGATCTCTTTCACCCCCGACGTGACCGCCGAGATGCGCTCAACGTCCGCGTTGGCATAGCGGGCGATCACTTCAGCGAGCGTGGTTTTTCCGGTGCCGGGTGGCCCCCAGAGGATCATGGAGTGCAGATGCCCCGCCTCAATAGCGCGCGGCAAGGGTTTCCCCGCAGCCAGCAGATGTTGCTGACCGATGTACTGCGCTAAATTTTCTGGCCGCATACGGGCGGCCAGAGGTTGAAACGCATTATCTGAAAAATCGAGCGACAGGTTGCTCACTCATGCCTCTTACTTATTGCGTTGGTCGTCCACCGTTACGCCCTGCGGCGGGGTAAAGGTGAATTTCGATGCATCAATGGCGCCGTTTTGCTGAGACTTCAACTGATAGCTGCTGCGCTGATCGTCCTGCTCAACCGCGCCGAACTGATTGATGGTACCGTTGCTGCTCACGTTAATGGTGAACTGCTTCAGATTACCGTTGCTGCCTTTTGGCGTCAGGACGAACTCATCACCGTTTTGTTTGATGTTGTAATGCTGCCAGTCGCTGGACTGGTTACGGGCAATGAGCATAAACGGCGTATTGCTGGTCGCGTCTTTGAGCCAGGTGGCGGTCGCCTGCTCAACAAACGGATTGTAGAACCACAGGGTTTTACCGTCAGACACCAGAACGCTTTCATCCGGCTGGGTCATGTGCCAGTTGAACAGATTTGGGCGTTTTACCCACAAATCTCCCTGGCCTTCCTGCACCGCGTTGCCGCTGCCGTCAGTCACTTTTTGCGTGAAGCTGGCGTGGAAACTGCTCACTTTATCCAGTCGGCTTTTAAGGTCGCTGGCTGCATCAGCCCAGACGCTGCTGGCAACAAAACTGGAGAGTAATGCACAGGCGATGGCGATTTTTTTCATTGTTATTCCTTAAAATACGTCTTCCCGATATGGGGGTTCCGTTTCTATTCTGTACCTGCCCGAAGGCAGGCGACAGAAGAATATGCTTAATTTTTGCTGATTTACCCTTCTTTGCAATCGCTGAAGATTACTCAAAAGGCGGTGGCGCCAGCACCTCACGGTTACCGTTGTGCCCCTGTTCGCTCACGATGCCCTGGGCTTCCATCTGCTCAATGATACGCGCCGCGCGGTTGTAACCGATACGGAACTGGCGCTGCACGCCGGAGATGGACGCTTTGCGTTTTTCGGTGACGAAATTAACCGCCTGGTCGAATAACGGATCCAGCTCTTCGCCGCCGTCAAAACCACCGCCGCCACCTTCGTTTTCGCTGTCAGAGGTGATGCCGTCAACATATTGCGGTCGCCCGCGCGCTTTCCAGTCCTGCACAACCGCGTGCACTTCCTGGTCGCGAACAAACGCACCGTGAACACGCACCGGCGAGGTGGAGTTCGGCCCGGAATAGAGCATATCACCCATCCCCAGCAGCGACTCTGCTCCGCCCTGGTCAAGGATAGTACGGGAGTCAATTTTACTCGACACGGTAAACGCGATACGGGTCGGGATGTTTGCCTTAATAAGACCGGTGATTACATCCACGGACGGACGCTGCGTTGCCAGTACCAGGTGGATGCCCGCCGCACGCGCTTTCTGTGCCAGACGCGCAATCAGCTCTTCCACTTTCTTGCCAACGGTCATCATCAGGTCGGCAAATTCATCCACCAGCACCACGATGTAAGGCAGTTTTTCCAGCACCGGATGCTGGGCATCCATGCTGTCACCCGGCTTCCAGTATGGGTCCGGAATCGGACGGCCCATACGCGCCGCCTCGGCGATTTTCTCGTTATAACCGGCCAGGTTACGCACGCCCAGCGCCGACATCAGCTTGTAGCGACGCTCCATTTCATTGACGCTCCAGCGTAATGCGTTGGCGGCGTCCTTCATGTCGGTAACCACTTCCGTTAACAGGTGCGGAATGCCTTCGTAGACGGACAGTTCGAGCATTTTTGGGTCGATCATGATGAAACGCACGTCTTCAGGCTGCGCTTTGTAGAGCATACTGAGGATCATGGCGTTCACCCCGACCGATTTACCCGAGCCTGTTGTACCCGCAACCAGCAGGTGCGGCATCTTCGCGAGATCGGCAACCACCGGATCGCCTGCGATATCTTTACCCAACACCACGGTCAGCGGAGACGGGTTGTCGCGGAATTTGGTGTTGTCCAGAACTTCACGCAGATAAACGGTCTGGCGTTTCTTGTTTGGCAGCTCAAGGCCAACGTAAGGCTTGCCTGGGATCACTTCCACCACGCGTACCGCCACGGTGGACAGAGAACGCGCCAGGTCGCGGGAGAGGTTAGAAATACGCGCCGCTTTTACGCCCGGTGCCAGGTTCAGTTCGAAACGGGTGATCACCGGGCCCGGTGAGTAGTTCACCACGTCCGCTTTAATGCGGAAGTCAGCCAGACGCGCTTCCACCAGACGGGCCATCTGCTCAAGGGCAAAGGTATCCACCGGCTCGACTTCCGCTGGCGGTGGCGTTAACAGATCCAGCGACGGCAGCGGCGTACTTGGTCGTTGCAGCGGTCGGCTGTCTCCGTTACGCATCAGCAGCGGGTGAATCAGGCTCTCCTGCGGCTGTGGTGCTGGCTGCTGGAACTGTGGCTGAGGCGGTGGAGAAGGTGTCTGCGGCTGCGCATACGCCTGCGGCGCCGGCTGTTGCGGCTGCACGTAAGCCTGTGGTGCAGGCGGCTGACGCACCGGCTCCGCTTCCGGCATTACGCTCGGCGTGAACAGCGGTTCGCTTGGGCCATCATCCACCAGATCTTTCATTGGTGAGAATTCGAAATCCGACAGCGAGAACGGGTTTGCCCCCGAAGGTTGCTCACCGGAATAACGCTGCTGCTGCGTTGCTGCAAACTGGCGCGCCAGCTCCGCTTCGGCCGCATCATCGTCGTCCTGCTGTGAAGGCACGTGATGCTGTGAAGGCACGTCATGCTGATACTCTTCGCCGTAACGCTGATTCTGCTGGGCAGCAAACTGACGCGCAAGCTCATCCTGATGCAGTTCGTCGGCATCATCTTCGTACTCGGACTCACGGGCTTTTTCTTCAGCCATACGCTGGGAAGGCAGTTTAATGCCATAAGAGGCCAGCTCCCGGCGAGTCGGTACGCGCACGCGGTTAGGGCGCGGCAGCTGTGGACCAATGCCCTCTTTCACCTGAGGACGCGGGGCGCTGTCGGTTGCCGGGCTGAATAGCGGAGCGGACGCGGCAGCGGCTGCCGTTGCCTGCTTCACGGCTTCAGCACCCGACGCGACGGCTGACGTAGGTTCTACAGGTGGAACGCTTACAGTAGGCGCTTTTGCAATGGGCTCCTGTACCGGCTCGGGCACGGGCTGATACCAGGCGGCAAGCTGCTCGCGCTCACGGGCGCGGCGCTCTTCCACTTCTTCAAAATAGTATAATGGCGGACGGGATGGCTTCGCTTCCTCCACCACTTCGGGTTCAGACACCGGTGCAACGTATGGCTGTTCAGGTACAGCGGGTTCGGGCGTATAAGCCTGATACGGTTGTTGCGGCACGCTGGCAGGCTCAGGCGGCTGATACGTTTGCTGCCACTGTTCCTGCTGCACAGGAATATAACTTTCAGGCTCAGGTGCAATGGTCGGTTCAGGCGTATGGACGCCTGGCGCAGTCTGCCAGTCTACCTGCGGTTGCTGGATCGCGGACTCCGGTGCCGGAACAGGCGAGGACGGCATCACGGCTTCAACAGGCGCAACATGGGCCTGCGCAGCCGTCGTTGCGGCAGCAGCAGCGGCTACCGGTTCAGTCACGGAGTGGCCATTCAGCAGCGGATCGTATTCGTCATACTCTCCCGGCGTGGCTCGATGGCCAGAGAACAGTACGTCATCAGGGTCGACGGCCGCACCGCGATACTCAATCTGCTCGTCTTCATCCATACGTTTGCCGGAGAACAGCGCGGCATCCGTTTTACGGCCTAACGGGTTAGCAAATTTTTCAGCGACGCGCTGGCGGCGCGCCAGAGCACCGCGCAGAATACGCGCGCGGCGAGATTCACGCCGCTGTACAGGCGCCTCGTCTTCCTCTTCGTACTCATCTTCATACTCGTCTTCATCGACCCACGTATCGTCACGACGGGTACGGTTGCTGGCGAACGTCAGCAGCGTCAGAATAAAGCTGCCGATCTTCTCAGCAATGCTCACCCAGGACCAGCCGGTAAACAGCGTCAGGCCCGCCGCCCAGATACAGAGCAGCGCCAGCGTGCCGCCGCTGCTATGAAGCATCGGTTGCAGCGCGGAGCTCAACAGGCTGCCGATCACCCCGCCGGAGGCGAAGTACCAGATATCATCAGCGTTGATCGCCGCCAGCCCACAGGAGGTGAGGATCAGCGCCAGGGCGCCAATCAGGCGCAGCGAAACGGCAAAATAATCGATGTAGTCGTCGTTCTGTCGATGACGCCAGGCAAACCAGCATCCGCCAATAATGATGACGGGAAGGGTATAAGCCATCACTCCGAAAATGAAAAAGAGCGTGTCCGCAAGCCAGGCACCGGGAACGCCACCTAAGTTATGAATAGGCTCATGCCATGCGGTTTGCGACCAGCTGGGATCTGAGGGGTTGAAACTGAGTAAGGCGGCCATCAGCCAGACGGCAAAAAGGGCAATAACAATCAGTAACGCCTCGAGGAGACGACGTCCGCTGCTTAGCTTAGATAATGTGACTTCTTTGTCTTCAGTGTATTCCTGGCTCAAGAAAGGCTCTCCAGGTATCAGGCATGTCCTGCCTGTGTGCTAAAACGGACAACAGCGCCGGGTATCCCCGGCACTGTTGCTGTATGGATTAACAGGAGTGTAATCAAACTACACTGATTTTGCACCTGTTCCGTGTTAGCGCGTCTTAATAACCAGACGATTGCTCTGTTTGACCTCTTCCATCACCACATAAGTACGGGTGTCGTTCACGCCTGGCAGACGCAGCAGGGTTTCACCCAGCAGCTTACGGTAGGCGGACATATCAGGTACACGGGTTTTTAACAGGTAGTCAAAATCACCGGAAACCAGATGACACTCTTGAATTTCTTCAAGTTTTTGTACAGCGGCGTTAAATTGCTCAAACACATCCGGCGCACCACGATTCAGAGTAATCTCAACAAATACCAGAAGTGAGGCATCCAGATAATGCGGGTTTAGCAGAGCCGTATAGCCCTGAATAAAACCCTGTCTTTCCAGTCGACGCACACGCTCAAGGCACGGCGTCGGGGAAAGTCCCACACGTTTTGAAAGCTCGACGTTGGAAATACGCCCATCCTTTTGCAATTCATTAAGAATGTTACGATCGATACGGTCGAGATCTTTGCCAGGGCGCTTCTTGCTATCTACCATTATTATTGTCTCTCTGTATTCCTTCCCTACTCCTGCCTGGACCCTGTGCACATCACTGTTCAGAGCCTGCACCCGTTATTCATCACATCGCCTGGTTATGTATTAGATGCGATGTGGATTCGGGTTCTGCGGTAAGAAGACCGTTGCCCGAAAGCAGTCACAGACATCACGTATGGCGTCTGTCCACACCATGCGTAGATTTCACTGACCCGGTAAAAATGGCATTTACGTGCATGTCTATTCGACATGCAGTTCATGCGTCTTTTTTTCTTCCTTGAATGTTTTCGCAAAAGCGCAGGGGATTGTCAAAGCAAAACATCGATTTTTAGTACAAGATGCCGGATATTCATTACGGGGGGGTATTAATCATCATTTTATTGCCTTATAAACGCGCGATTTTCAGTAGCAGACGTGATATGACCGTGTCTGATCCATAGGGCGTGACTATTGCATATATCGGAAGCAAAACTGTCGTGCTCTTTTTTTACGGCAACAAATTCCCTACAATCCAGCCCATTGCCTGCCAACAACAATGGGGATCTCATGGGCACGACCAAACACAGTAAGCTGCTAATCCTTGGTTCTGGACCTGCGGGATATACCGCAGCGGTCTATGCTGCACGCGCTAACCTGCAACCGGTACTGATTACCGGGATGGAAAAAGGCGGTCAGCTGACCACCACCACGGAAGTGGAAAACTGGCCGGGCGACCCGAACGACCTGACCGGGCCGCTGCTGATGGAGCGCATGCACGAGCATGCTGCTAAATTCGAAACCGAAATCCTGTTCGACCACATTAATAAAGTGGATTTGCAGAACCGTCCGTTCCGTCTGACCGGCGACAGCGGTGAATACACCTGCGATGCGCTGATCATCGCTACCGGTGCCTCTGCCCGTTATCTCGGTCTGCCGTCTGAAGAAGCATTCAAAGGGCGCGGCGTATCAGCCTGCGCGACCTGCGACGGTTTCTTCTATCGCAACCAGAAAGTTGCGGTGATCGGCGGCGGCAACACCGCTGTGGAAGAAGCGTTGTATCTGGCGAACATCGCCTCAGAAGTACACCTGATCCACCGTCGCGACACCTTCCGCGCCGAGAAGATCCTGATCAAACGCCTGATGGATAAAGTGGCGACCGGCAACATTGTGCTGCATACCAACCGTACGCTGGAAGAAGTGACCGGCGATCAGATGGGTGTGGCAGGTCTGCGAATTCGTGATACGCAGAACACCGACACCGTCGAAACGCTGGAGGTGGCAGGCCTGTTTGTGGCAATCGGTCACAGCCCGAACACGGCCATTTTCGAAGGCCAACTTGAGCTGGAGAACGGCTACATCAAAGTGCAGTCTGGCATTCACGGCAATGCCACGCAGACCAGCATCCCAGGCGTCTTCGCGGCTGGCGACGTGATGGACCATATTTATCGTCAGGCGATCACCTCTGCGGGCACCGGCTGTATGGCCGCGCTGGACGCAGAACGCTATCTGGACGGACTGGCAGAACAAGGTAAATAATCTTTACAAGTCAGTAACAAACGTAAATAAAGGCGGCCACTGGTCGCCTTTATTTTTGCTCACGTGTAACATGCAGATGTCTAATTTCTTATAACGTCACCTGCAAAGTACGCAATGGAAAAAACCCGTCAACAAGAGTTAACGCGCTGGCTGAAACAGCAAAGCGTTCTGTCCCGCCGCTGGCTGATGATCTCCCGCGTTCTGGGATTTATCAGCGGTCTGTTGATTGTTGCCCAGGCATGGCTGCTGGCCCGCATTCTCAATCATATGATCATGGAGAGCATCCCGCGCGAAGCGCTGCTGCTGCCGTTTATCGTTCTGGTGCTGGTTTTCGTCCTGCGTGCGTGGGTGGTCTGGCTGCGCGAGCGGGTTGGGTTCCATGCCGGCCAGCACATCCGCTATGAGATCCGCCGCAAAGTGCTCGACCGGCTTTCGGAAGCCGGGCCTGCGTGGATCCAGGGCAAACCGGCCGGTAGCTGGGCGACGCTGATCCTTGAGCAAATCGACGATATGCACGATTACTATGCGCGTTATCTTCCACAGATGGCGCTGGCAGTGTTTGTGCCTCTGATGATTGTTATCGCCATCTTCCCTGTTAACTGGGTAGCGGCTCTGATCCTGATGGGGACCGCCCCGCTCATCCCGCTGTTTATGGCGATGGTCGGCATGGGCGCGGCAGATGCCAACCGTCGCAACTTCCTTGCGCTGGGTCGGTTGAGCGGTCATTTCCTGGACCGTCTGCGCGGAATGGAAACCCTGCGGATCTTTGGTCGTGGTGAAGCGGAAACCGAAAACATTCGCCTGGCGTCGCAGGATTTTCGTCAGCGCACCATGGAAGTGTTGCGCATGGCCTTCCTTTCTTCCGGCGTGCTCGAGTTCTTTACCTCCCTGTCGATCGCGCTGGTGGCGGTTTACTTTGGCTTCTCATACCTCGGCGCGCTGGACTTTGGCCACTACGGTACGGCGGTCACGCTTTCCGCCGGGTTCCTGGCGCTGATCCTGGCCCCGGAATTTTTCCAGCCGCTTCGCGATCTCGGCACCTTTTACCATGCCAAAGCGCAGGCGGTGGGTGCTGCCGACAGCCTGAAAACCTTTATGGAAACGCCGCTGGCACATCCGGAGCGTGGTGAGGTGACGCTGAATACGAACGATCCGGTGACCATTGAAGCACAGGATTTTTCTGTTCTGTCGCCTGAAGGCAAAGTGCTGGCCGGCCCGCTGAACTTTACCCTGCCTGCCGGGCAACGTGTGGTGCTGGTGGGTACCAGCGGCTCAGGTAAAAGCTCATTGTTGAATGCGCTGTCAGGTTTTATGGCGTACACCGGATCGCTGCGTATCAACAAAACGGAGCTGCGCGAGCTCGATCCTGATGCCTGGCGTAAACAGCTAAGCTGGGTGGGTCAAAACCCTCAGCTGCCTGCCCCGACGCTGCGCGAGAATGTGCTGCTGGCAAGGCCGGATGCACGTGACGATGAGCTGCAATCGGTTCTCGACCGCGCCTGGGTCAGCGAGTTTTTGCCGCTGCTTGCGCAGGGTGTCGATACCGTCATTGGCGATCAGTCTGCCGGGCTGTCAGTGGGCCAGGCACAGCGCGTCGCGGTTGCCCGTGCGCTGCTGAACCCCTGTTCGTTAATGCTGCTGGACGAACCCGCCGCCAGCCTGGACGCTCACAGCGAGCAGCGCGTGATGGATGCGCTTAACGCAGCCTCACGCCAGCAAACTACCCTGATGGTGACCCACCAGCTGGAAGGTATTGCCGACTGGGATCAGATCTGGGTGATGGAAAACGGACACATTGTTGAGCAAGGCGATTACGCCGCGCTTGTTGCCGCGCAGGGGCCCTTTGCGACCCTGCTGGCGAACCGTCAGGAGGATATCTGATGCGCGCCCTGCTTCCCTATCTTGCTTTGTATAAACGCCACAAATGGATGCTGACGCTCGGGATCGTACTGGCGATTATCACTCTGCTCGCCAGCATCGGCCTGCTTACGCTTTCTGGCTGGTTCCTCTCCGCTTCTGCGGCCGCAGGCTTTGCCGGGCTATACAGCTTTAACTACATGCTGCCTGCCGCCGGGGTGCGCGGCACGGCGATTACGCGAACTGCCGGGCGCTACTTCGAACGCCTGGTCAGCCACGACGCGACCTTCCGCGTGCTGCAACACCTGCGTATTTATACGTTCAGCAAATTGCTGCCCCTCTCCCCTGCCGGGCTGGCACGTTTTCGGCAGGGCGAATTACTCAACCGCGTAGTTGCGGATGTGGATACGCTGGATCACCTCTATCTGCGCGTCATCTCGCCCATGGTGGGCGCGTTTGTGGTGATTGTCGTGGTCACGCTGGGGTTGAGTTTCCTGGATGTTCCCATCGCACTGACGCTCGGCGGCATCATGCTGATGACGCTGATTATTCTGCCGCCCCTGTTTTATCGTGCAGGTAAAACCACCGGGGAAAACCTGACGCGTCTGCGCGGGGAATACCGCCAGCAGCTCACCTCCTGGTTGCAGGGTCAGGCCGAGCTCACCATTTTTGGTGCCAGCAAGCGCTACCGCACCCGTATGGAAAATACGGAATTGAACTGGCATGAAGCCCAGCGTCGCCAGTCTGAACTGACCGCGTTTTCTCAGGCGATGATGATGTTAATCGGTGGGTTTGCCGTTATCGCCATGCTCTGGATGGCCTCCGGTGGCGTGGGCGGTAATCCGCAGCCTGGCCCGCTGATTGCGCTGTTTGTTTTCTGTGCCCTGGCAGCCTTCGAAGCCTTAGCCCCGGTCACCGGCGCCTTTCAGCATCTCGGCCAGGTGATTGCCTCTGCGCTGCGCATTACGGATATTGCAGAGCAGGAGCCGGAAGTGAAGTTCAGCGCGGGTCAAACCGCTGTGCCGGAGCAGGTCGCGCTGACGCTCAGCAACGTCACCTTCACCTACGACAAGCAGGCGCAAAACGCGCTGGAAGACATCAGCCTTTCTGTTGATGCCGGGCAGCGCATTGCGATCCTTGGCCGTACGGGATGTGGCAAATCGACGCTTCTGCAACTCCTCACGCGCGCCTGGGACCCGCAGCAGGGCGAGATTCGGTTTAACGACCTTCCGCTGTCTGATTATAGCGAAGCGGCCTTGCGTAAAACCGTCAGCGTCGTGCCCCAGCGTGTGCACCTGTTCAGCGCTACGCTGCGCGATAATCTTCTTCTGGCGGCACCGGACGCCTCTGACGATACGCTGCGGGCGATGCTGGAACAGGTTGGGCTGCACAAGCTGCTTGAGGACGACGGGTTGAACAGCTGGCTGGGTGAAGGGGGCCGACAGCTTTCCGGCGGCGAACTGCGTCGTCTGGCCATCGCGCGCGCCTTGCTGCACGATGCGCCGCTGATGTTGCTGGATGAACCGACAGAAGGTCTGGATGCGACAACCGAGAGTCAAATTCTTGATTTACTGACAAAGGTGATGAAAGGCAAAACCGTGCTGATGGTCACTCACCGCCTGCGCGGGCTGGTGAATTTCGATCGAATAATTGTGATGGACAACGGACACATAATTGAGCAAGGTAATCACGCAGAGCTGCTGGCAAAACAGGGTCGCTACTACCAGTTTAAACAGCGCCTGTAGACTATATTTGTAGCGTCCTCTCTCGCGTACTGGAGTTCTGTTGTCATGCGCCTGGTGCAGCTTTCTCGCCATAATATTGCGTTCCCTTCTCCGGAGGGGGCGCTGCGTGAACCTAACGGATTGCTGGCTTTGGGCGGCGATCTCAGCCCGGCGCGTCTCTTAATGGCTTACCAGCGCGGCATCTTCCCGTGGTTTTCTCCCGGCGACCCGATTTTATGGTGGTCTCCGGACCCGCGAGCCGTGCTGTGGCCCGGGCAGTTTCACCTGAGCCGCAGCATGAAACGTTTTCACGCAAATTCGCCCTATCGCGTCACGCTCAATCACGCCTTCGGGCAGGTAATCGAAGGCTGCGCTGAAGATCGTCATGAAGGCACCTGGATAACCCGCGATATCATTATCGCCTACCACCAGCTTCATGAGCTGGGCTACGCGCACTCCATCGAAGTATGGAAAGAGGATAACCTCGTTGGGGGGATGTACGGGGTGGCGCAGGGCACGCTGTTCTGCGGCGAGTCGATGTTCTCCCGCGCCACGAATGCGTCGAAAACCGCGCTGCTGGTTTTTAGCCAGGAATTTGCCCAACGCGGCGGACAACTGATGGATTGTCAGGTGCTGAATGAGCACACCGCCTCGCTCGGCGCGGTTGAAATTTCCCGCCGACGCTATATCGAACACCTTGAACAGTGCCGACTGGAGACTCTTCCGCGCGATTTTTGGGTTCCCAGAATGCTCTTTATGCCCAATGCCTAAATGTTTTCCGCATATTTTTTATGAGGGTGTTATAATTACGCCGCAGAGTAGCTTCTGCCTGTTGCCCCGCCGCCGTTTGGGACCCTCGCTTCAGATAACGTCCTGACGTTTATCCTGTCGTATCCCCTTTACGAATGCGCTTTCCGTTCGGTTGTACCGTGACGCTTGGGCAATACGCTGAAATTGTTTTGCTGCGTTTTAAACGCGCAATTCTTTACTTAATTGATGAATTTCGGCATTATCTTGCCGGTTCAAAACTTGGTAGTGATACCCCAGAGGATTAGATGGCCAAAGAAGACAATATTGAAATGCAGGGTACCGTACTTGATACGTTGCCTAATACCATGTTTCGCGTAGAACTGGAAAACGGTCACGTGGTAACTGCGCACATCTCCGGTAAAATGCGCAAAAACTATATCCGCATTTTGACGGGCGACAAAGTGACTGTTGAACTGACCCCGTACGACCTGAGCAAAGGCCGCATTGTCTTCCGTAGTCGCTAATTGTTTTCGCCTGTAATGGCAGATGAATATTTAAAAGGTCGGGACAATCCCGGCCTTTTTTATTTATGGCCTTAGTGTGGCTGTGTCGGCAGATGTATTGTCATGCACGGGTTCATGGGTACGATTAGATCTTCAGCTATCGCGTGGGTAATGTCATGCAACAGTCCCGTCAGGTGTGGCAACATATCGCGGTCAAAATGCGAAACCAGCAGCACGTGGTTTAACGCCCGGCAGTAGTCACATTTCGTTTCTGTATCTTCCAGCAACCACTCTTTTTGTCGCGGCTGTTCCGCTTCGTCCTCAAATTCCACCACCTGAAAATCACGCATGGATTCTGTGAGGCCGGATTTTACCTCTTCCAGATAAGCTCCGAGACAGCGGCAAACGGGCTGCGTTTGCGGGAGAGATTTGCAGTCGAGAAGGATTTCGGTGAGCAGCTTGCAGCGCTCGGCCAGGGTTGGGAGATCGGGGTTGAGGGAGAGTTCGGTGTAGAGCTGGGCGAAGCTATTAATATTAGTCATATGTAATCCTTTATGCACGCAAGATTGTCTGTGCACACACTTTCAGGACGCCAATCCCGGCACCCGATTTTGCAGGTGCGACACCATTTTATTACTGTAGATTTATCCAGCAACTGACTTCGAAAGAAACTGGAAAGCGCCTCGCAAAATTTCACTGCGGCCTGTTCCCCTCACCCTAGCCCTCTCCCCAAAGGGGCGAGGGGACTGTTCAGTGCAAACAGCCCACAGGCAGAGGGAGAAAGGCAGGCATAAAAAAACCGGGCTATTGCCCGGTTTTCAGACCTACGTTAGAAATCAGTGAGCCGCTTCCGGCTTGTGCTTCGCCGCACTTTGGAAATCGTACGTCAGCTCGTTCTTCGCCTGATCCAGCGCCACGGTCACCTGGCCGCCGTCAACCAGCGATCCAAACAGCAGTTCGTTCGCCAGCGGTTTCTTCAGGTTGTCCTGAATCACGCGCGCCATCGGACGGGCACCCATCGCACGGTCGTAGCCTTTCTCGGCCAGCCAGTTGCGGGCCTCCTGGCTCACTTCCAGCGACACGCCTTTCTGATCCAGCTGAACCTGCAGCTCGACGATGAACTTATCCACCACCTGATGAATCACCTCGGTAGACAGGTGATCGAACCAGATAATGTTGTCCAGACGGTTACGGAACTCCGGCGTGAAGATCTTCTTGATCTCCTCCATCGCATCGGTGCTGTTATCCTGATGGATCAGGCCGATGGATTTGCGCTCGGTTTCACGCACCCCGGCGTTGGTGGTCATCACCAGCACCACGTTGCGGAAATCGGCCTTGCGCCCGTTGTTATCGGTCAGCGTCCCGTTGTCCATCACCTGCAACAGGATGTTGAACACGTCCGGGTGCGCTTTCTCGATTTCATCGAGCAGCAGGACCGCGTGCGGATGCTTGATCACCGCGTCGGTGAGCAGGCCGCCCTGGTCAAAGCCCACGTAGCCCGGAGGCGCACCAATCAAACGGCTGACGGTGTGACGCTCCATATACTCGGACATATCAAAGCGCAACAGCTCAATGCCCAGCGCTTTGGAGAGCTGCACCGTTACCTCGGTTTTACCCACACCGGTCGGGCCGGCGAACAGGAAGGAACCGACAGGCTTGTGGTCATGCCCCAGGCCAGCACGGGCCATCTTGATCGCTTCGGTTAAGGCATCAATAGCTTTATCCTGACCAAAGACCAGCATTTTCAGGCGATTGCCGAGGGTGCGCAGCGTATCACGGTCGCTCTGAGAGACGCTCTTCTCAGGGATACGTGCGATACGGGCCACCACGGACTCGATATCCGCTACGTTCACGGTTTTCTTACGCTTGCTCGCTGGCATCAGGCGCGCACGCGCACCCGCTTCATCAATCACGTCGATCGCTTTATCCGGCAGATGACGATCGTTGATGTATTTCACCGCCAGCTCCACCGCCGCACGCACCGCTTTCGCGGTGTAACGCACGTCGTGGTGCGCTTCATACTTGGTTTTCAGGCCGTTGATGATCTGCACCGTTTCGTCAACCGACGGCTCGGTTACGTCGATTTTCTGGAAACGACGCGCCAGCGCACGATCCTTCTCAAAGATGTTGCTGAACTCCTGGTACGTCGTAGAGCCCATCACGCGGATCTTGCCGCTGGAGAGCAGCGGTTTGATCAGGTTGGCGGCATCTACCTGACCACCGGAAGCCGCGCCTGCGCCGATGATAGTGTGGATCTCATCGATAAACAGGATGCTGTTGGTGTCCTGCTCCAGCTGTTTTAACAGCGCTTTGAAACGTTTTTCAAAATCACCGCGGTATTTGGTGCCCGCCAGCAGCGAGCCGATATCCAGCGAGTAGATGGTGCAGTCGGCAATCACTTCCGGCACGTCGCCCTGCACAATGCGCCAGGCCAGACCTTCGGCAATCGCGGTTTTACCCACGCCAGATTCCCCCACCAGCAGCGGGTTATTCTTGCGGCGACGGCACAGCACCTGGATGGCACGCTCCAGCTCTTTGTCGCGGCCAATCAGCGGGTCGATACCGCCAACGCGAGCAAGCTGGTTAAGGTTGGTGGTGAAGTTTTCCATACGATCCTCCCCGCCTGCTTGCTCTTCATTGCTGTTGATCTGTCCGCTGGGATCCGATGCCTGGTTAGGCTCGTCTTTTCGCGTTCCGTGAGAGATGAAGTTGACCACGTCGAGCCGGCTGACTTCGTGTTTACGCAGCAGGTAGGCCGCCTGGGACTCCTGCTCACTGAAGATGGCGACCAGCACATTGGCGCCCGTCACTTCGCTACGTCCGGAAGACTGGACGTGGAAAACCGCGCGCTGCAGCACGCGCTGGAAGCTGAGCGTCGGCTGTGTGTCGCGCTCTTCTTCACTGGCTGGCAGCACCGGTGTGGTTTGTTCGATGAAGGCTTCGAGTTCCTGACGTAGCGCCACCAGATCCACGGAGCAGGCTTCCAGCGCTTCGCGGGCAGATGGGTTGCTAAGCAGTGCGAGCAGCAAATGCTCGACGGTCATAAACTCATGTCGGTGCTCACGCGCTCTGGCGAAAGCCATGTTTAAACTGAGTTCCAGTTCTTGATTGAGCATAGGCACCTCCCCCAATTTTATGCCTTATCAGGCCTTTTCCAGCGTACACAGCAACGGATGCTCGTTCTCCCTTGCATAGTCGTTCACCATCGCTACTTTGGTTTCCGCTACTTCGGCAGTAAAGATGCCGCAGATCGCTTTGCCACGATAATGAACGGTAAGCATCAGTTGCGTTGCACGTTCAACATCATAAGAAAAGAACTTTTGTAGCACGTCAATAACAAATTCCATCGGCGTGTAATCATCGTTCATTAACATAACTTTATACATAGATGGCGGTTTTAGCGCGTCGCGCACTTTATCTTCCGCCAGCTGGTCAAAATCCAGCCAATCGTTGGTCTTACCCATTATGCATAACCACTTTGAATCTACCTCAGATGTTAGATAACAATCATCTATTACTGTCATCCGCGATGTCTGTCACAAACTGTTGCAATAGCGTTAACTGCCTCAAATTTTGGTTGATTATTGTCCCAACTCCAGCGCCAAACGCTTGACGGCTTCTTCCGTTTCTCTAAATTGTACAAGCGTGAGTTGGCGAGGTTTTGAACAGCCCCCACTCCACCACCGGTTCATTCCATCTTAATTTATAAGATTTACGAAGGATGTCGAAGCATGGAAATGGGTACTGTTAAGTGGTTCAACAACGCCAAGGGGTTTGGCTTCATTTGCCCCGAAGGCGGCGGCGAGGATATCTTCGCTCACTATTCCACCATTCAGATGGATGGTTACAGGACGCTCAAAGCCGGGCAGTCCGTCCGGTTCGATGTACACCAGGGGCCAAAAGGCAATCATGCCAGTCTGATCGTCCCCGTTGAAGCAGAAGCGGTTGCATAGCTCTCTGATTCATTGTGTACACCCTGCAGGCAAAATGCCAGCCCGATCGGCTGGCATTTTTATTTTCGGGTTATTCGCGCGCCAGCGCATCCACCGGATCCAGCCGCGCCGCGTTTCGCGCCGGTAGCCAGCCGAACAGAATTCCGGTGAAGGTGGAACATAAAAACGCCGTCAGGATCGCCATCGGCGAGAAGCCAATCTCCCAGCCCGGTAAGACGAGCTGGAGCGCAAAGGCGATTATCATCGAGAGCGCAATCCCCATCGCACCGCCCACCAGACACACCAGCACCGCTTCAATCAAAAATTGCTGCAGCACGTCGCTGGCTCTGGCTCCGACCGCCATGCGGATGCCGATCTCCCGCGTACGTTCGGTCACCGACACCAGCATAATGTTCATCACCCCTATCCCGCCGACGACCAGCGAAATCACCGCCACCAGCGTCAGGAACAGCTGAAGAGTACGTGTGGTCTTTTCCGCCGTTTTCAAGAGGCCATCCATATTCCAGGTGAAGAAATCCTTTTTCCCGTGGCGCAGGGTTAACAGCCGCTCCAGCTGCTGTTCCGCCAGCCCGCTGTCGTAGCCCTCCTTCACTCGAACGGTAATTGAGTTAAGCCAGGACTGCCCCATGATGCGCCCGGAAATGGTGGTGTACGGCAGCCAGACGCGCAGGATTTTACTGCTGCCGAACATCGACTGCTTCTCTTCCGCCACGCCGATCACCGTCGCTGGCATGTTGCCTACGAGGATCACTTCCCCCACCACATTGGTCTTATTCGGGAACAGCTGCCTGCGGGAGTTAGCGTCTAACACCACCACCTGCGCCCTGCCCGCCAGCTGTTCAGCGTTGAAGGTCGCCCCTTCGCTGAAGGTCATGCCGTAGACGTTGAAGTAATCTCCGCTGACGCCGTTAGCGCTGGCCGCCACGTCGATGTTGCCATAGCGCAGACGCAGGTTTTGCGAGACGGCAGGCGTGGCGGAGTTCACCCACGGCTGCTTCTGAATAGCCGCCAGATCGTCATACTTCAGCGCCTGCTGATACTGCGGCTCGTCGTCGCCAAAATCTTTGCCGGGATAAACGTCGATGGTGTTAGTCCCGATGGCGCGAATATCTGCCAGCACCAGCTGTTTCGCCGCATCGCCCACCACCACAATCGACACCACTGAGGCAATACCAATAATGATGCCAAGCATGGTCAGCAGAGTGCGCATTTTGTTGGCCGCCATCGCCAGCCAGGCCATGGTCAGCGCCTCGCGGAAACCGCTGGAAAACTGGCCCCAGCCAGTTGCGGCCGGCAGCACCTCTTTCGCCGCCGCCGCTCTGGACTGACGTGGCGGCGGGTTGCTGACCAGCTCGCCGTCGTGGATCTCGATAATGCGTTCCGCCTGCGCTGCCACCTGCGGATCGTGGGTGACGATAATCACCGTATGCCCCTGATCGCGAAGCTGATGCAGGATCGCCATCACCTCTTCACCGGAATGGCTGTCGAGCGCACCGGTTGGCTCATCGGCGAGGATCACCTGCCCACCGTTCATCAGCGCGCGGGCAATACTCACGCGTTGCTGCTGACCGCCGGAAAGCTGCGAAGGCTGATAATCAACACGCTCCGCCAGCCCAAGACGCGTTAACAGCGCCTTCGCGCGTTCGAGGCGTTTTTTGCGCTCGACGCCCGCATACACCGCTGGCACTTCCACATTCTGCGCCGCGCTCAGGTGTGAAAGCAGATGGTAACGCTGGAAGATAAAGCCAAAATGCTCGCGACGCAGCTTCGCCAGCGCGTCGCCGTCCAGGGTGGAAACATCCGTCCCGGCCACGCGATAGGTGCCGCTGGTAGGCTTATCCAGACAGCCGAGAATGTTCATCAGCGTTGATTTACCCGAGCCCGATGCCCCGACAATCGCCACCATTTCACCGGCTTCAACGCGCAGGGAGATGCCTTTCAGCACCTCCACCGGCCCGTCGCCGGACGGATAGCTGCGACGAATGTCATTCAGCTCAAGCAGCGCCGTCATTGCGCGGCTCCAGGCAGGCTTTCGCTGGTGACCACTTCCTCACCCTCTTCCAGCCCTTTTACCACCACCACGTCGGTGTCGTTACGTGCGCCAATCACCACTTCCCGCTCGCGGGTTTCACCGTTGCGCAGCACTTTCACCTTGTAGCGATTGTCCCCGGCGGATTCGCCCAGCGCGGAGAGCGGAACCGTCAGCACGTTTTTCACGCCGGTCAGCTGGATATGCACCTGAGCGGTCATGTCCAGACGCAGCACGCCCTGCGGGTTAGGCACCTCAAAACGCGCATAGTAGAAGATGGCGTCGTTGACCTTCTCCGGCGTCGGCAGGATATCTTTCAGCACCCCTTCATAGCGGGTTTGCGGATCGCCCAGCACCGTAAACCAGGCTTTCTGCCCCGGCTTAAGGTGAATGACGTCCGCTTCAGATACCTGGGCTTTCACCAGCATGGTGCTCATATCCGCCAGGGTCAGGATGTTCGGCGCCTGCTGCGCGGCGATGACCGTCTGGCCTTGCAGGGTGGTTATCTGCGTCACTTCCCCGGCCATTGGCGCAACGATTTGCGTGTAATCGAGGTTGGTTTTCGCCGTATCCAGCGAGGCCTGATTCCGCTTGATTTGCGCATCGATGGTGCCAATCTGCGCCTGCTTCACCGCCAGCTCCGTGGCGGCTGTGTCCAGATCCTGTTTCGAGATGGCCTGCGTTTTCGCCAGCGCCTGCTGGCGCGACAGGGTGACCTGAGCGAGATTACGCTCCGCCTGAGCCTGAGCGCGCTGCGCGCGCAACTCCATCAGCGTCGCTTCCACTTCGCGGATCTGGTTTTGCGCCTGCTCAGGATCGATCACGCCCAGCAACTGGCCTTTTTTAACCTTATCGCCAATCTCAACCGACAGGGTTTTAAGCTGACCGCTGACCTGCGCGCCCACGTCAACCTTACGCAGGGCATCCAGCTTCCCCGTCGCCAGCACGTTTTGTTGCAGCTCGCCCGGACGAACAATCAGCGTTTGATACTGTGGTACCGGCGCGTTCAGTACCTTCCATAACCAGAATCCGCCTGCTAACACCACTACCGCCAGCAGCAGAAACAGCTTTCTGCGTTTTCCCTTCAGGTTCATAAATATTCCAAATAATTGTTCTGGCTATCATCACCGTTGATTTTATCTAAACCACTCCTCAACGAAACCCCCGATCCCCGTTATCGTCGGGAATTGTTTACCCGATGTTGATAAAGCGCCTGCTGAAATAGCGAAATTCCACCAGAAGCAGGATCTAACATGTCTTCCATCGTCGATACACCTTATTCAACGCTGTCCCAGCCTAAATCGGGCTGGCAACTGTTTAAAAGCCTGGCATCGGGTTCCCTCACGCCGGGGCTGGCGTGGCAAAATCCGGCCTATCGACGTAAGTTTATGTTGCGCTCGCTGGCAACGCCGTTCACCACTGCGCGCCTGCTCGGAAACCTTGCAAAACAGCCCCGTCTGATGCAGATCCTGCGCGTGCAGCCCGGCCTGCCGTGCCGCCTGCACCGACCGTGGCTGACCGTCAATATGGGCCGTCAGAATACGCTGGACGCATTGGACAATCACTATCAGATGATGAGCCGCCATCTTCCGGCGTCACTGCTGAACGGCTACCTTTCCAGCCAGGGCATCACGCTGGTGACGTTAACGGGCAAAGAGGAGCAGCAGTTTAGCGTTCGCCTGAGCGCGGATGCGTTTCTGGACAAAGAAGGGGAAGCGACCCTCACTTTTTGCGACCACCAGAACACGGTGCTGGCCGAGCTGACCTTTACGCTGTGCAAATACCAGGGCAAGTCAACGCTCTTCATCGGCGGAATGCAGGGGGCGAAAGCGCATGTCCCGCACGAGCACATTCAGCTGGCGACCAAAGCCTGTCACGGACTGTTCCCAAAACGTCTGCTGGTTGAAGCGGTCATGACGCTGGCAGGCGCCTTCCCCGTCGAGCAGATCCTCGCGGTGAGTAACGCCACCCACATCTACCGTAGCTGGCGCTATCGCAAGAAAAAAGAGGGAAAATTGCTGGCTGACTATGACAGCTTCTGGCGCTCCCTTGGCGGACAGCAGCAGGAGAACGGTAACTTTGCCCTGCCACTGACCATGCCACGCAAACCGATGGAAGAGATTGCGAGTAAAAAACGATCCGAGTACCGCCGCCGCTATATCCTGCTTGAGAGCCTGCATCAACAGGTATCGCAGGCGACTGCCCGTTAATCGGCCCTCCCGCGAGCCAGCCAGAGGACGCGGGAGAACATTTTACGCAGCAGCGTGGGCACCGACTCCACGCCCCGCCTGCCCGCTTCCGTCGCGACTTCAATGGCCAAATCCGGTTTTGACGACCGATGGATAGCTTTGGCAATCACCCGACGCATATTCATGGGCACATCCACCGGGATCATCGCCACGCGGTGAAAGACGTCGTCAAATCCCTGGCGGTACATAAAGTGCTCCATGTCCATCGCGGGCAACGTGGTCAGATGTTCCCGCTCCTCTTCACGATCGTTATTGAGCAGGCTGCGCACGGTCGCCGCATATTTTTTACCCGCCTCATCGCCATCCACCAGCACGTGCCACTCTATCCCCATCCGGCGCGCAAATTTGATCAGCGGCTTTAAGCCAGACTGAGCAAATTCAATCACTTTGATCCCTTCGGCATCAAAGTGGTGTCCGCACTGGCGCGCCAGCTCGTTTATCACCCAGGTTTCAGTTTCCCCTTCCACCAGCAACCAGCAGCGGGCAAACAGGGAAGAGGCTCGGTTAAAACGGATATGAAACGCAATGCGTCGGCCATCTTCGGCATTTAACCCGCCGGGCCCGAGCCGGTAGGCGGTGACCCGCGAGGATTCACGCACCAGGCGGCAGACATACTCCACCGGCGTCAGGGAGAGCAGCTCGCCGGAATTCGTGGTGGTGACACGCTGCAACGGCAGCAGATTAAGAAGATGCCACGCCACGGAAAGCATAATCGGGTGCAGCCGCGTTTCCGGATCTTCCACCAGCAGCAGCGGGCGCGCGTCCCGATCCAGGCGCACCGTCCCTTTCGCCTGTAACAGCGTGGAGAATAATCCCAGCAGGATCACCCGATGCGTGCGCCCGCTGGGGCGGTCGATCATGCGGTTGATAATATCGAGATAGCGCCAGCTTCGTTGCTCGTCGTGCGAGCGGCGGCGCATCAGGCGGTGGCGCGCCTGCCCCGTTCCCTGCTCGGAGAAGTAGTGCTCTAGCAGTTGGACCATGGCAGACAGTCCCTGACGGATCTGGCCGTCGGTGAGGTTCTGCGGCCGTGAGACCAGTTCACGGGCGAGGAAATCCAGTTCGCGGGCGGTCACCTCCACCTCGGGCATATTCGGTACGGTGCCGTTACGGATCCGCCGCATAAAGCGCGCGTCTCGTAAGCGCAACACGGGGGAGAGGCGGATAAGATGGCGGGCAAGCTCGTCAATATTATCGAGCGGGATCGGATTCCCCTTCTCATCAAGAAATTCACGCAGGGTTAATACCCCGTCGTTTTGCGCCATTTCGCCCTCAAGGCGATAGAAAATACGCTGGAACCCATCTTCACAGGGCACCCAGCAGGGCGACATAGGGCGAAAACGACGCACGCGATGGCGACCGGGCTCGGATTCGCGGAAGGTCAGAATGATATGCAGGTGTTTCTCGCGCCCGTTGACATCCCCCGGCGGAAACCAGAAGTCATCATGGACGAAGTGGTACAAGTTCTCTTCGGGCGAAAGCAGCAGCGTCAGGGCATCCAGCAGGCTGGATTTACCCCAGGCGTTTTCGCCTATCAGGACGTTGTTCTGTTCCAGTTGCAGCGACAGGCGGTTAATCCCGCGAAACCCGACAATCTCCACACGTTCGAGTAGCATACATCCCCCGCATTTCGGCCACTTTTTCCTTCAAGTTATCAGCAGTATAGCGGCAGGCTGTAGGTCACGACAGCAGAATATACGCCCCCTTAATTATTGGGCTATGCTCTAATTACCTCCGTTCTGAACAAGGATTGACATCACATTGCCTTAAATCAAATTTAGTGAATTTATTTGAGTGGCGAAGGGATGTTGATGGTTTCAAAATACTGGCTCTTTGAGTCGTCATCCCTTTATGGCGATATAACCCGCGCGCAGGAATGGGCGCGGACGTTTATTATTGAGGTGGTTATGTTCAGAAAATTAGCGGCAGAATGCTTTGGTACATTCTGGCTGGTGTTTGGTGGCTGCGGTAGCGCAGTACTGGCAGCCGCATTTCCGGAATTAGGTATTGGATTTGTCGGCGTCGCGCTGGCATTCGGTTTAACCGTATTAACCATGGCATTCGCCGTGGGGCATATTTCCGGCGGTCATTTCAACCCGGCCGTCACGTTAGGTTTATGGGCGGGCGGACGTTTCCCGGCGAAAGATATTATTGGCTATATTATTGCCCAGGTTATTGGCGGTATTATTGCCGCGGCGGTGTTGTACGTCATTGCCAGCGGAAAAGCCGGGTTTGACGCCGCGGCCAGCGGATTTGCGTCAAACGGCTTCGGCGAACACTCTCCAGGCGGCTACTCAATGCTGTCTGCTATCGTGATTGAAATTGTGCTCACCGCAGGTTTCCTGTTGGTGATCCACGGCGCAACGGACAAATACGCGCCTGCGGGCTTTGCCCCCATTGCTATTGGTCTGGCGCTGACGCTTATCCACCTGATCTCCATCCCGGTGACCAATACCTCCGTTAACCCGGCACGTAGCACCGCGGTGGCTATTTTCCAGGGCGGCTGGGCGCTTGAACAGCTGTGGCTGTTCTGGGTGATGCCAATTATTGGCGGTATTCTGGGCGGCGTGCTGTATCGCACCCTGCTGGAAAAACGCGATTAATTAAGTGCGGCCTGTAATGTCGGGTGGCGCTAAAGCTTACCCGACCTACGTGAGTGTGCACTTTGTAGGCCGGGTAAGGCGTAGCCGCCACCCGGCTTTTTTTGTAGCTTTACCTCACAGCCTTTATTGGGTAGTGTCTCTGGCGCTTAAATGATACTCAAAAGGACCGGCTGTTCATGTTCTCAGGACTCCTCATCATTCTTCTGCCCCTGATTGTGGGCTACCTTATTCCGCTGCGTCATGAATCGGCCTTAAAGCTTATTAATCGTTTTCTCAGCTGGATTGTTTACGTCATTCTGTTCTTTATGGGGATCAGCCTGGCCTTCCTGGATAATCTGGCGACGAACTTGCTTTCCATCCTGCATTATTCTGCGGTTACGGTAGTGGTTATTCTGCTGTGCAATATTGCCGCGCTGTTCTGGCTGGAACGCACTATTCCCTGGAAAAATCACCACCATCAGGAAAAGCTTCCCTCCCGAATTGCGATGGCGCTGGAATCATTAAAGCTGTGCGGCGTGGTGGTGCTCGGTTTTTTACTGGGGCTAACCGGATGGGCTTTTTTACAGCACGCTACGGAAGCCAGCGAATATACGCTGATTTTCCTGCTCTTCCTGATCGGTATTCAGTTGCGAAATAATGGCATGACGCTGAAACAGATTGTCCTGAACCGCCGGGGCATGATGGTTGCCGTTATCGTTGTGGCCAGCTCAATGGCGGGGGGAGTGATTAACGCCTTTATTCTCGATCTGCCGCTGAAAACCAGCCTGGCGATGGCATCCGGTTTTGGCTGGTATTCGCTCTCCGGTATTCTGCTGACCGAATCGTTTGGTCCGGTGATCGGCAGCGCCGCCTTCTTTAACGATCTGGCGCGCGAGCTGATAGCCATCATGCTGATCCCCGGCCTGGTACGCCGCAGCCGCTCTACCGCGCTGGGCCTGTGCGGGGCCACCTCAATGGACTTTACCCTGCCGGTTTTACAGCGCTCGGGAGGTCTGGAGATGGTTCCTGCCGCTATTGTACACGGCTTTATTCTGAGCCTGCTGGTCCCCATTCTGATGGCGTTCTTCTCAGCCTGATACTGCTTTGGCGGTAGTGAACCTGCCGCCAAAATTGCGCTAAATCAATAACCCTCCACTTAGTATAAGAAAGCACTTTTCTCCGTTGTGGCACAGGCATAACCTTAAACATGTATTTCAAATATAACTTTAACAGGTGTGATTATGTTTTGTGTGCAATGTGAACAAACCATCCGTACCCCGGCAGGCAACGGCTGCTCTTACGCGCAGGGTATGTGCGGCAAAACCGCAGAAACGTCCGATCTCCAGGACCTGCTGATTGCGGCGCTGCAAGGCTTATCCGCCTGGGCCTTCAAGGCCCGTGAATATGGCCTTGTCGATCACTATGTCGACAGCTTTGCGCCGCGCGCATTTTTCTCCACGCTGACTAACGTTAACTTCGATTCGCCACGCATTGTGGGCTATGCCCGCGAAGCGATTGCCCTGCGTGAAGCCCTGAAAGCGCAATGCCTGAATGCCGACGCCAGCGCCCGCGTGGACAACCCGATGGCGGAACTACAGCTGGTGAGCGACGACCTGGGCGAGCTACAGCGTCAGGCCGCCGAATTTACTCCCAATAAAGACAAAGCGGCGATTGGCGAGAACATCCTCGGCCTGCGCCTGCTGTGCCTGTACGGTCTGAAAGGTGCTGCGGCGTATATGGAGCACGCGCACGTACTCGGCCAGTACGACAACGACATTTATGCCCAGTACCACAAAATCATGGCATGGCTGGGCACCTGGCCTTCCGACATGAACGCCCTGCTGGAATGCTCGATGGAAATCGGCCAAATGAACTTCAAAGTGATGAGCATTCTGGATGCCGGTGAAACCAGCACCTACGGCCACCCAACGCCGACGCAGGTCAACGTCAAAGCGACCGAAGGTAAATGCATCCTGATCTCCGGCCACGACCTGAAAGATCTCTACAACCTGCTGAAGCAGACCGAAGGCACCGGCGTTAACGTCTATACCCACGGCGAAATGTTGCCCGCGCACGGCTACCCGGAACTGCGTAAATTTAAGCATCTGATCGGTAACTACGGCAGCGGCTGGCAGAACCAGCAGGTGGAGTTCGCCCGCTTCCCTGGCCCAATCGTCATGACCTCTAACTGCATCATCGACCCTACCGTGGGCGCGTATGACGACCGAATCTGGACCCGCAGCATCGTCGGCTGGCCGGGCGTGAGCCACCTTGAAGGCGATGATTTCGGTCCGGTTATCGCGCAGGCGCAGCAGATGGCAGGCTTCCCGTACAGCGAAATTCCGCACCTCATCACCGTCGGTTTTGGCCGTGAAACCCTGCTGGGTGCGGCGGATTCCCTGATTGACCTCGTCAGCCGTGAAAAACTACGTCACATCTTCCTGATCGGCGGCTGTGACGGCGCGCGCGGGGAACGTAACTATTTCACCGATTTCGCCACCCGCGTTCCGGAAGACTGTCTGATCCTGACCCTGGCCTGCGGTAAGTACCGTTTCAACAAGCTGGACTTCGGCAACATCGAAGGTCTGCCACGCCTGGTGGATGCTGGTCAGTGTAACGATGCATATTCAGCCATCATTCTGGCGGTCACGCTGGCAGAGAAACTGGGCTGCGGCGTGAACGATCTGCCGCTGTCGCTGGTGCTCTCCTGGTTCGAGCAGAAAGCGATCGTTATTCTGTTGACCCTGCTCTCTCTCGGCGTGACCAACATCGTCACCGGGCCGACCGCGCCAGGCTTCCTGACGCCGGACCTGCTGGCCATCCTGAACGAGAAATTTGGTCTGCGTTCCGTGACCAACGTTGAAGATGATATGAAGCAACTGCTGAGCGCGTAAGGAGTAACTCATGACCATGCCAACCTCACAATGTCCGTGGCGGATGCAGGTTCATCACATCCAACAGGAGACGCCGGATGTGTGGACACTGTCGCTGCTGTGCCATGACTACTACCCGTACCGCGCAGGTCAGTATGCGCTGGTGAGCGTGCGTAATTCGGCGGATACCCTGCGCGCCTACACGATCTCCTCCACGCCGGGCGTGAGCGAATACATAACGCTCACCGTCCGTCGTATTGATGACGGCGCAGGCTCCCGGTGGCTGACCCGTGACGTGAAGCGCGGGGATTACATCTGGCTGTCTGACGCGCAGGGCGAGTTCACCTGTGACGACAAGAAGGAAGACAAATTCCTGCTTCTGGCGGCAGGCTGTGGCGTAACGCCGATTATGTCGATGCGCCGCTGGCTGGCGAAATACCGTCCTCAGGCCGACGTGCAGGTGATCTTTAGCGTGCGTTCCCCGGAAGATGTGATTTTTGCCGAGGAATGGCGAAATTATCCGGTGACCCTGGTGGCTGAGCACAACGCGACGCACGGTTTTGTCGCGGGGCGTCTGAGCCGCGAAATGTTGCAAAGCGTGCCGGACATTGCGGATCGTACCGTGATGACCTGCGGCCCGGCGCCGTACATGGAGATCGTGGAGAAAGAAGTGAAAGCGCTCGGCGTGACCCGCTTCTTTAAAGAGCAGTTCTTCACGCCTGTAGCGGCAGCGGCGACCAGCGGGATGAAGTTCACGAAGCTGCAACCGGCGCAGACCTTCTTTGGTCGCGTGGGCACCACGCTGCTTGAAGCGCTCGAAAGCAATAACGTGCCGGTAGCGGCAGCCTGTCGCGCGGGTGTGTGCGGCTGCTGTAAGACGAAGGTGGTTTCCGGTGAATACACCGTCACCAGCACCATGACGCTGACCGATGCGGAAATTGCAGAGGGTTACGTGTTGGCGTGTTCATGCCATCCGCAGGGGGACCTGGTGCTGGCATAATCTGGCGCAGTGCCCCCATTTGTTGCCGGGTGGCACTGCGTTTACCCGGCCTACTTTGTACATGTTGGCTCTTCGTAGGCCCGGTAAGCGTTAGCGCCACCGGGCTTTTTGCCGGGTGACACTGCGTTTACCCGGCTTACGTTGTGCCTACTGCCTGTGCGTATGGAATACCAGGCAGCCAATACAGTGACTTTCTTCTAAGCTTGTAAGCGATATCACATAAAGGAGAAGGACCACCATGAAACAAACCGTGGCTGCATACATAGCGAAAACCCTGGAGCAGGCTGGCGTAAAGCGTATCTGGGGCGTCACCGGCGATTCGCTGAACGGACTCAGCGACAGCCTCAACAAGATGAAGACCATTGAATGGATGCCCACCCGCCATGAAGAGGTCGCCGCCTTTGCCGCGGGTGCCGAAGCGCAGCTCACGGGCGAACTCGCCGTCTGTGCAGGTTCCTGCGGACCGGGAAACCTGCACCTTATCAACGGTCTTTTCGACTGTCACCGCAACCATGTTCCGGTGCTGGCGATTGCCGCACATATTCCGTCATCCGAAATCGGCAGCGGCTATTTTCAGGAGACGCATCCTCAGGAGCTGTTCCGTGAATGCAGCCACTACTGCGAGCTGGTCTCGTCGCCGGAGCAGATCCCACAGGTGCTGGCGATAGCCATGCGTAAGGCGATCCTGAATCGCGGGGTTTCGGTGGTTGTGCTGCCGGGGGACGTGGCGCTGAAGGCTGCACCTGAAACCGCCACCACCCACTGGTACTCTGCGCCACAGCCAACCATTACCCCTGCGGATGAAGAGCTTAAAAAGCTGGCGCAACTGCTGCGATACTCCAGCAATATCGCCCTGATGTGCGGCAGCGGCTGTGCCGGCGCGCATAAAGAGCTGGTGGAATTTGCCGCTAAGCTGAAGGCGCCAGTTGTGCACGCCCTGCGCGGGAAAGAGCACGTTGAATACGATAACCCGTACGATGTGGGCATGACCGGGCTGATCGGTTTTTCCAGCGGCTTCCATACCATGATGAACGCCGATACGCTGATCCTGCTCGGCACCCAGTTCCCGTACCGCGCGTTCTACCCGACGGATGCGAAAATTATCCAGATCGACATTAATCCCGGTAGCATCGGCGCGCACAGCAAGGTGGATATGGCGCTTATCGGCGATATTAAATCCACCCTCGCCGCCCTCCTGCCGCTGCTGGAAGAAAAAACGGACCGCAAATTCCTCGATAAAGCCCTGAGCGACTATCGCGATGCGCGTAAGGGGCTGGACGATCTCGCCAAACCGAGCGAAAAAGCGATCCACCCGCAGTATCTGGCGCAGCAGATCAGCCACTTCGCCGACGACGATGCCATCTTCACCTGCGACGTGGGTACGCCCACCGTCTGGGCCGCGCGCTATCTGAAAATGAACGGCAAACGACGCCTGCTTGGCTCGTTCAACCATGGCTCAATGGCCAACGCCATGCCGCAGGCGCTGGGCGCAAAAGCGACGGCACCGGAACGTCAGGTGGTGGCGATGTGCGGCGACGGCGGGTTCAGTATGCTGATGGGGGATTTCCTGTCGGTGGCGCAGATGAAGCTTCCGTTGAAAATCGTGGTCTTTAACAACAGCGTGCTGGGCTTTGTGGCGATGGAGATGAAGGCCGGAGGCTACCTCACGGACGGCACCGAGCTGCACGACACCAACTTCGCCCGCATCGCCGAAGCCTGCGGTATCACCGGTATTCGGGTGGAGAAAGCCTCAGAGGTGGACGAAGCCCTGCAACGTGCCTTCGCCATCGACGGCCCGGTGCTGGTGGATGTGGTGGTCGCCAAAGAAGAGCTGGCAATCCCGCCTCAAATCAAGCTGGAACAGGCTAAAGGTTTTAGCCTCTACATGCTGCGCGCCATAATCAGCGGGCGCGGTGACGAAGTGATCGAGCTGGCAAAAACCAACTGGCTCAGGTAAAACATTTCACAAGACCTCTTAAATGAAAGGGATGTGAAATGATTGATTTACGTAGTGATACCGTTACCCGTCCGGGCCGCGCCATGCTCGAAGAGATGATGGCCGCCCCGGTCGGGGACGACGTCTACGGCGATGACCCGACGGTCAACGAACTCCAGCGCTATGCGGCCGAGCTGAGCGGTAAAGAGGCTGCCCTGTTCCTGCCCACCGGCACGCAGGCTAACCTGGTGGCGCTGCTGAGCCACTGCGAGCGCGGCGAAGAGTATATCGTCGGCCAGGGGGCGCATAACTACCTGTACGAAGCCGGCGGCGCGGCGGTGCTTGGCAGCATTCAGCCGCAGCCGATCGATGCCGCGCCGGATGGTACGCTGCCGCTGGACAAAGTCGCGGCAAAAATCAAAGCCGATGATATTCACTTCGCCCGCACTAAACTGCTGAGCCTCGAAAACACCCATAACGGTAAAGTCCTGCCGCGCGAATACCTGAAAGCGGCATGGGATTTTACCCGCGAGCGCAAGCTCGGCCTGCACGTTGACGGCGCACGTATCTTCAACGCCGTGGTGGAGTACGGCTGCGAGCTGAAAGAGATCACCCAATATTGCGACTCGTTCACCATTTGCCTCTCTAAAGGGCTGGGTACGCCGGTGGGTTCCCTGCTGGTTGGCAGTGCAGACTACATCAGACGCGCCAA
The DNA here is from genome assembly GCF_049238585.1 of Enterobacter cloacae complex sp. IR5428. Classification (NCBI taxonomy): domain Bacteria; kingdom Pseudomonadati; phylum Pseudomonadota; class Gammaproteobacteria; order Enterobacterales; family Enterobacteriaceae; genus Enterobacter; species Enterobacter cloacae complex sp. IR5428. Next base: position 124,996 of record NZ_JBMKHV010000007.1, read on the forward strand.
CCGCTGGCGCAAAATGACCGGCGGCGGGATGCGTCAGGCGGGTATTCTTGCGGCTGCCGGACTGTACGCCCTGAAAAATAACGTGTCACGCCTGAAAGACGATCACGACAATGCGGCGTGGATGGCAGCGCAGCTGCGTGAAATCGGCGCTGATGTCATGCGTCATGACACCAACATGCTGTTTGTCCGCGTCGGCAAAGAGCATGCTGCCGCGCTGGGCGAATTTATGAAAGCCCGAGGCGTGCTGATCAACGCCTCCCCGGTCGTGCGACTGGTGATGCATCTTGACGTTAACCGCGAGCAGTTGACCGAGGTGGTGAAACACTGGCAGGCGTTTTTACAGCGTTAAGGAGCATACCGTGCCGCAACGTATTCTGGTGCTCGGTGCCAGCGGGTATATCGGTCAGCATCTGACCACTGCGTTAAGCCAGCAGGGGCACCAGGTGCTGGCAGTGGCACGCAACACGGAACGCCTGCAAAAGCTACATTTGCCTGGCGTGACGTGTCACAACGTTGACCTTAACTGGCCGAAAGCGCTTCCTGCGCTGCTGGAAGGGGTCGATACGCTTTACTACCTTGTTCACAGCATGGGCGAAGGCGGCGATTTTATCGCCCACGAGCGTCAGGTGGCGATGAACGTACGTGATACGCTGCTGCAAACGCCGGTAAAGCAGGTGATCTTTCTAAGCTCGCTTCAGGCGCCTGAGAACGAGCAGTCAGACCATCTGCGCGCGCGGCAACTGACGGCAGAGACGTTGCGAAGCGCCCGTATCCCCGTCACCGAACTGCGGGCAGGGATCATCGTCGGTGCGGGTTCCGCCGCGTTCGAAGTGATGCGCGATATGGTCTACAACCTGCCTGTGCTGACACCGCCGCGCTGGGTACGCTCGCGCACCACGCCCATTGCGCTGGAGAATTTACTCCACTATCTGGTGGCATTGCTGGATCATCCGGCGGCGGCGCAGCGTGTGCTGGAGGCGGCTGGCCCGGAAGTGTTGAGCTATCAGGCGCAGTTCGAACATTTTATGCGGGTGAGTGGCCGCCGCCGCTGGCTGGTGCCCGTCCCCTTCCCGACCCGCTGGATTTCGGTGTGGTTTTTGAATGTGATCACCTCCGTGCCGCCGACGACTGCCAAAGCGCTTATACAGGGACTGAAACACGATCTGCTGGCGGACGATCGTGAACTGCGTGCCTTGATCCCTCAGGAATTGATCCCCTTCGACGATGCCGTACGCAATACGCTGAAAGAAGAAGAGAAGCTGGTGAACTCCAGTGACTGGGGCTACGACGCGCAGGCGTTTGCCCGCTGGCGGCCCGAGTACGGCTATTACCCAAAACAGGCGGGCTGTACGGTAAAAACCACTGCCAGCCTCTCAGCGCTGTGGGACGTTGTGAACCAGATCGGCGGCAAAGAGCGCTATTTCTTCGGCAATATCCTCTGGCAAACGCGCGGCGCGCTGGATCTGCTGGTGGGTCACCGGCTGGCAAAAGGCCGTCCTGCCGCCCCGTATCTGAACGTGGGCGATACGGTCGACAGCTGGAAGGTGATCATCGTTGAGCCGGAAAAACAGCTGGCGCTGCTGTTTGGCATGAAGGCACCGGGGCTGGGGCGGCTCTGCTTCACCCTTAAAGACAAAGGCGATCACCGCGAGCTGGACGTTCGGGCGTGGTGGCACCCGCACGGAATGCCCGGGCTGTTCTACTGGCTGCTGATGATCCCGGCACACCTGTTTATCTTCCGCGGAATGGCGAAAAGGATTGCGCAACTGGCAGAAGAAAAGCGGGAAAGTAATTAAATAAAACCCTTTTTCTTTCACCTTTCCCATTGCAACACATCGTAATTCACGAAAGAATGCGCACGAAATTCTTTTCAACACAGTGGATTGTTATGAAGGTACTGGTTACCGGGGCGACCAGCGGCTTAGGCCGAAATGCGGTCGAATTTCTGCGCAACAAAGGCATCAGCGTGAGGGCCACCGGTCGCAACGAGGCGATGGGCAAGCTCTTGCAAAAAATGGGCGCTGAGTTTGTCCATGCCGACCTGACGGAGCTGGTCTCCTCTCAGGCCAAGGTGATGCTCGCCGGTATCGATACGCTGTGGCACTGCTCCAGTTTTACCTCCCCGTGGGGTACCCAGGAAGCCTTCGATCTCGCCAACGTGCGCGCCACGCGCCGTCTGGGCGAATGGGCCGTCGCCTGGGGCGTGCGTAACTTTATTCATATCTCTTCCCCGTCGCTCTATTTTGATTATCACCATCATCGTGATATTCAGGAAGATTTCCGCCCTGCGCGCTTTGCCTGTGAATTTGCCCGCAGTAAAGCGGCTGGCGAAGAGGTGATCGACCTGCTGGCCCAGTCAAATCCGCACACCCGCTTTACCGTGCTGCGACCACAGAGCCTGTTTGGGCCGCACGACAAAGTCTTTATCCCGCGACTGGCCCAGATGATGCACCATTACGGCAGCGTGCTGTTACCACGCGGCGGCGATGCGCTGGTAGACATGACCTATTACGAAAATGCCGTTCACGCCATGTGGCTGGCGAGCCAGCCGGAGTGCGATAAGCTGGTGTCGGGCCGCGCCTATAACATTACCAACGGCGAACCCTGTACCCTGCGCAGCATTGTGCAAAGGCTGATTGATGAGTTAAAAATCGACTGCCGGATCCGTTCTGTTCCCTACCCGATGCTGGACATGATTGCCCGCAGCATGGAGCGCTTTGGCAGTAAATCGGCGAAAGAGCCTGCGCTGACGCATTACGGTGTGTCGAAGCTCAACTTTGATTTTACGCTGGATATCTCACGGGCGGAGAACGAGCTGGGGTATAAACCGATTATCTCGCTCGATGAAGGGATAGTGCGTACGGCGGCGTGGTTGCGGGATCACGGGAAGTTACACCGGTAAGCGTTCCAGCCTCATGTAGGCCGGGTAAGCGCAGCGCCACCCGGCAAAAAACAGAGAGTGCGGACTGATGCCCTCACCCCGGCTCTCTCCCACAGGTAGAGGGTGCAAACATTAAAACGGCAACCCGAGGGTTGCCGTTTGCTTTTACAGAGCCGTCCAGGCTTCAGCCCATGCCAGGCCTGCACCCGGCTCATAGTACGTTGGCGCACTGTTACACCAGCCGCTGTACGGGAACGGTTTGCACTGGAACAATTTACCGTGGTTATTCACGATATCACCGGCGTTGTACTTGCTGTTCGCGCTCCATGCCGGGTAAGACGTATCTTCTCCAGATGGCGTTGCCGCTTTCGCTTTCACGTTCAGCAGGTAAGACGTGGTGCTGCTCAGCTCGCCATCGCTGACGGTCAGGCTCACTTCATACTGCTGCGCCGTTGCAGACTCAGGCGCCTTAAAGGTCACCACCGCTTTATCTTCGCCGGTGACGGTCTGGCCATCCTGAGAACGCCAGGTGTAGGTCAGCTTGTTGCCGTCTGCGTCGGTAGAGCCTTCCGCGCTCAGAGAAACCTGCGCGCCCGCTTCAACGGCACCGATTGGGCCCGCAATCTGCGCAACCGGCGCGTGGTTCACCGCGACAGGTTCAACCGGAGTTTCATCCGGAACTGGCGCTGGCGTTGGGGCCGGCGTAACATCTTCAGAAGGTGTTGGCGTTGGCGTGACCGGGGTTTCGTCCGGCGTCACCGAGGAACCGTCGTCATTCACGATATTCACGTTATAGAACTTCTGCACGCACTTGCTGTAGTCGCCCTCTTTGAACGCGCTGAACGGTGTCTGATAACCCACCAGCTGGCAAGAGTAAGTCTTGCCGTCAGGGGTATCCGCGCTCCATCCCCAGTCCTGTTCCCAGTAAATCTTCAGGGCGCCTGCGCCACCTTCGTCAAACTGCTTCATGTTGGCGCAACCCAACACTTCGTTCGCCGGAACAGGGACTTTCAGGTAGTTCGCAAATTCTTTGTAATACTTGATACGGTTCTGAGACTGCGCAATTTCAGTCGGGCCGCCGCACTCAACGCCACCGTTGATGATCTGGGTTGTTACACCGAAGCCCGGGACCAGGCCGTTGGCTTTATCGTGATCGTTCGGCTGCCATGTACCGTCGATCACCTGCAACATGCTTGGTTTTGGCGGCTGTGGATAGGCGAAGAAGAAGATAGCACTGGCCAGGTTCAGCCAGGTGTCCGCCACCAGCTCAGGTTTATCGAGCAGGGTACGCACGTCGCCGTACATCGCTTCAGAGAATGGACCGTAGTTGTAGTTGTAGGACAACTGTTTCGCACCGCGTCCGAAATAGCTCAGGAAATCGCCGTCTTTGTCTTTACCGCAAGGCCAGGTCTGTCCCTGCCAGACGTCCGGGTTACATTCGCCGTTATAGCCGCCCTTCTGCCCTTCGCTCCAGCCCATTTCACGCACGTGGACCAGCGCCTGACGCCATTCGGCTTCCGGACGCCAGCTTTCGTGGCCGCCGGTTTCCTGGGCAAAGTGGGCAAACATGGTCGCCAGCTCTTTGCGGCAGATAGCGTCGCTGTCACGACCGTCGTTGTAGGTCTTACACAGCGCCGGGAATTTACCCACGGCTTTCAGGAAGTTGCTGTAGGTATAAGCCTGTGCACGCAGCGGGAAGAGATATTCCCAGTCGCTGGCTTTCACAATCCCTTCAACGCGTTTGACGTTGTCCGGGTTCGCCGCGCGGCCTGGCTCAATCAGTTCGACCTGCGCGTTGTCCAGGGTCTGAATAGTCTCTTTAACGGAGGCCATCAGCGGGAAGTTAGTGAGCTCATGCTCTTTCTTCGCCAGATCGCTGGCTTTCATGGTGTACGGCTCGCCGGTGGTCGCCTGCAAAGAGGCGGCCTGCGCCATAAAAGGTGCAACGCAAGCACCAGCAACAAGTACACTCAGTAACGTCCTTTTGTTCATTTCAGTTTTCCTGTTCGTTTCAAATTAAATGTTAATATCCCGGCTTAGGTATTATTCCGTTAATACATAAACCACATTCAGCTGTTTTCACTTTTCGAAGAACACCTTCAGGAATTCTTCAAAAATAAAAAACGTTAATCGCGTGCTGCTAATTTTAATTGCTGATATTTAGCCCAGACCTTATGGGCATATTTCATCCGCTGCGGATAATTCTCTTTCTTCAACCCGGCGTTATAAGCGCCTACCGCTTCCCAGTTATAGCCATATACTCTTATCATTCCGGAGAGAATGGAGGCACCCACCATGATGGAGGTACACGGCTCGGTCATTAAGCGATACTCATCGATGCCTCTGCTTTCCAGCGCGGTAAAATGCGAGCTGTTGATTTGCATCAGCCCGACATCCCGCGTGCCATCGCGGTTTTTCCCAACCGCGTACGGATTCATACCGGATTCCACATTCGCTATCGCGTACAGTAAATAAGGGTCGACATGATAATAACGCGCCGCTTTATCCCAACAGTTTGCCAGAGCACCCTGGCTTATTATTAATAACAACAAAATGAGCTTTTTCATTTTTACCTGCTGACTTTATTGGTTATTTCTCCTTAGAAACATCCTGTAAAATGAATTTTTAATTACTCCCCCTCAGAAGGGGGGAGTAATTAATGGGTTAGATTATTTGCAATCTGTTGATGCGCCTTCTTTTACCCATACGTCGCTATTTGCTGGGTTATCACCACGGGTCCACCATTTCGCACGGTAAACGTTACCTTCATAGGTGGTGGTGTCGCCGCCGTTGTAGACCAGGTCAGAACGCCAGTTCATCTTCACGTTGCTTACCAGCTCCCACGCGTCCATACCGAAGCCAGGCTGATTGCCCTGAGTCCAGTATTTCGCTTTCCACACGAGGTGGTCGAAGCTTACGGTATCGCCGTTGTTATAGATTTTGCTCGCGTCCCACGCAGCGTATTTGCTGGCGTTGGCATCGACAGGTGCGTCGCAGCTGCCGGCGGTATCATCAGCTGGCGGGGTTACGTCGTCAGCCGGAGGGGTTACGTCGTCAGCCGGTGGTGTGACGTCATCGGCAGGAGGCGTTACCTCGTCAGCTGGCTTAGGCTCCACCGTCACCTGCACGTCAGACTGCACGCTGGTTTTACCGTCCGTCACAATAACGCTCAGGGTGTAGGAAGAAGTATTGTGCACTTCTGGCGCAGTGATGCGAACGTTGGCCGAATCAGTGCCGGTCGCGTTCATATCAGCCGGTACGCTCCAGCTGTAGGTCAGCGCGTCACCATCAGGATCGGATGCCTGTGCGTGCAGAGAAATTGCTTCACCGGACTGAACGGTAACGGCTTCCATAGCATTGATTACCGGCGCCTGGTTGGCTTTAGGCGCTTTATTCACAACCTGGACGTCAACAGCATTGCTCAGCCCTTTAGCGTCGGTTACGGTCAAACGGAAGACCAGGTTCTGGTCGCTTGTCACAGCCGGAACGCTAAAGCTGGCTTTTGCTTTGGTGCTATTGGCGATGGTCACAGAAGGGCCTGAAACCTGCGTCCATTTATAGGTCAGCGCATCGTCGTCCTGGTCGCTAGAAGCAGAGCCATCCAGGGTCACGGTTGCAGGACCGGTGACATTTTGATCGGCAGCTGAAGCCACTGGCGCATGGTTAGTCTCAACAGGCAGATCCGGGATGGAACTTCCGCCCAGCAGGCTTTCGTTCATGGCGTTCAGGATATCGCCGTTATCAGACTCGATAGACCATGCGAACAGTCCGCCCAGGTTTTTGTTCAGTACGTATTTGCCTTTCGCCATAACGGAACGGGCGTTATCGTACGTCACCAGCTCACCGGTGGACTTGTTGAACACGTACGGCGCTTCAGCCGCTTCGTCATATTTGTATTCCCAGCCCGGTTTGCCCAGCATCTGGTTGACGATTTGACGATAGTCAACGATACCGTTTTCCCATGTCCCTTTAATTGGTCCGGTTGCGGTGCCGGTAAATGGATTATCGCCGGTATAACCATGAACGCCGGTCCAGCCGCGGCCATACATACCTGCGCCTACCACGATCTTGCCTGGCTTAACGCCCTGCTCCAGCATCGCTTTCACCGCGTTATCGGTGGTGTAGTTAGTGTCTGGTTTCCAGGAAGCACCGTACAGGGCGGTCTGGTGGCCCAGATCGGTATTGCTCCAGGCACCGTAGAAGTCGTAGCTCATCAGGAAGATATGGTCGAGGTACTGCTGCGTGGTGTTATAGTCCACGTCTTCGATCTTATCTTTACCGGCACCGATTGCAGTGGTCAGCTCGTAGGTACGACCGGTTTCCGCAGACAGTTCATTCAGCATCTGACGCAGGTCGTGCATCAGCGCGGTGTAGGTGGCTTTATCGGTCTGAGGATTGCCGAGTTTGGCGTTTTCACCGCCGCCGCCCGGGAATTCCCAGTCAATATCCACGCCGTCAAACACTTTCCAGGTGGTCAGGAAGTCTTTTACCGACGCCACGAAACGGTCACGCAGTACTTTGTTATCCATCTGATAGAACGGATCGGACAGGGTCCAGCCACCAATGGATGGCAGAATTTTCAGGTCAGGATGGGCTTTTTTCATCGCCATCAGCTGCCCATAGTTACCTTTGTAGGGATCGTCCCAGTTGCTTACGCCTTTCTGCGGTTTCTGCAACGCAGCCCATGGATCGTGAATGGCCACGGTGTAGTCCTGACGGCCAGCACAGGCGCGTTTCAGGGATTCCAGTGCACCTGAAGATTTGGCGCTGTCGTTAATACCGTCGCCGCCGCAAATTGGAATAAAGCCGTACAGCAGGTGGTTAATGTTCGCGACCGGGATCTTATCCGCAGAGAAGTTTCGATCGTAAACGCCCCACTCAGGGAAATAGGCACCGACGACTTTATCGGTATGCTGAGCGAAAGCTTTGTTATTTTCCAGCAGCGGCGTATTCAGCGGCAGCAAATGGCTTCCGTCGGTATCCGCCACGATAATCAGTTTGCTTGCGCTTTTGGTACAGCCGCTGTCGTTACACAGTTCGACCTGTTCCTGATAGCGGCCCCCTTTTTTGACTTTGAAGGTCGCAGAACCCGCCGCGCTGCCCGCGCCGGTCCAGACGGTCTTGCCGTCCAGCAGCACTTTTGCAGACGTTGGGGCGTCACCGCTCCAGACGTTCCATTCCACTTTTACATCAACACCCTCTTTATGCACTTTGATGAGGTTGTTGTAATCCTGTGCCGCCTGATCCACTTCTACCAGCGCAAATTTATCATTGCCCGATGTAATAGAAGGCGTACCCGGCGCAGCTGCAAATGCGGAGCTGGTGGCCGCCGCAATAAAGAGCGCCAGATATTTTGGTTTCATAAATTTCATTTTTATTTCCTGATAAATTTATTTATAACGTAATAACCCATGCCTTCCGTGAGATCATGGATGCGTTTCGCGTAATGCGTATTTAACCAACGTGAGTGCCGTGAACAAAAAATTGTTGCTGCGCTGTATTCCTCCATAAAAAGATACAAGCCAAATCCCGTGTAGCTTATATCTCCTACGATACACCGAGCGTAAAGAGTCGTCCTTCTCTCCCAGCATCAAAAAGATTTATAAAAAACCTTGACCAGTATATTTAAAATGTGAAAGCAAACTGCTGACTAATAAACACCACGATTCCAGAAAAGGCGAGGTAAGGACCAAAAGAAATAGTGAGGTTATTTTTATTTAAATTATTGACGGCGAAATAACCGACAATACCGCTTAACGCTGCCGCCAGTTCAATGGAGGGTAATGCCTGCCAGCCGCACCAGGCGCCCAGCGCCGCCAGTAGCTTAAAATCCCCGTAACCCAGCCCTTCTCGTCCGGCGATCAGACGAAAAGCCCAGTAGAGCAGCCAGAGCGACAGATAGCCCGCCACCGCGCCAAACAGCGCAGCGCGTAGCGACAATGTGTGGTCAATAGCATGGAGCACTAACCCCGCCCACAGCAGCGGCTGGGTCAGGCAGTCCGGCAACAACTGATGCTGCCAGTCGATCATGGCCAGCGGCAGTAAAAAAGCCGCCAGTAACCACAAAGAGAACAGCGCCTGAACGTCCGGCATGCACCAGGCCGTGATGCCAAAAAACAGCGCGGAGAACAGTTCCACCAAAAAGAGTCGCAGCGGGATCGCGCTGCCGCACTGGTGGCAGCGCCCCCGTAATAACAGCCAACTGAGCAGCGGGATATTTTCCCATGCAGCAAGCGTGTGCTGACACACCGGGCAGTGCGAGGCAGGAAAGAGCAGATTGCCGCTCCCCTCCTCATCCATCACCATTCCCGGTACGCGCTCGGCAACAACGCCGAGAAAACTGCCCATAATCCCGCCCAGGATAGCACTCATCATCGGGAAACCGAGCGGACAGGCCTCCCGCATCAGCGTGAAGGTATTCATGCGCTTTTTGACCAGGTAAGCTGCACCTGTGCTTTCACATCGCTGAGGTGGTCAACCGGCGTGAGGTTTATTTTTTGCAATGTCACGCCGGAGGTCTGATTAATTTCACGCAGCCAGCTTTTTAATTCATGTACATTTACCCGATTCACCACGAACGATAAAGTTTGCCCCTCCTGGCGCACATCCGTCAGTGAAAGATTAATTTCATGAGCGCTGTTCTCGACCACCGTACGCGGATTATTCGTTTTAACTAACTGGACCTGAAGATGATTTTTATCAATTTCACTGCGCATCCAGTTGAGCGTCTCTTTTTGTCTTTTAAGCGTCGATTTACTATTTTGGATCATATTATCCAGGGGAATTACTCCTGTGTAATACACTGCAGCCCCCACAATGGCAACGGCACATATTTTTAAAATGATTTTTTCCCGGGCGCTGTAATTCAGATAGCGTGATTTCAGCTGCGCGATTCGCTCTTTCATTTATGTTTCCCTGCGATCATGGCGGTATACGGTTCGGTTGTTGAAACAGGTTGTAAGGTAAAATCAAAATTCTCACTGGTCTGGTTCACAAACGCCTGCAACGCGGGCTGGCTTTGCGCGCTAACGCTCAGCGTCAGGGTGTTTTGCTGCGCATCGTATTCCAGCAGATCGATCTCCATCGCAGGGACTGACTGCCGGGCTTTCTCCAGCTCCTCAAGCTGAAGAAAGAACCCCTTGCTCTGTTTTTTCAGGCTTTGGCCAAAGTGATATTTGATATTGGTCTGCTGGCGCATGCTGGGGAAATGGTGCTGATAAACCTGAACGATCTCCTGCTGAACCCGATTTTCCTGCTGCACCAGCATCCAGGCCATCGCAATGCGCGGCCCCAGCAGCAGACCAACGGACAGCAGGCCCGCCGCTATCATCGCTGCTTTCATGCTTTTTGCGGCCTGGCCATGACCGGCCTTAAGGCTGAATTCACCGTGAAGCAGATTCACACGACAGGTTTTCCACTGCGGCTGGATCAGCACCAGCGGGTGCTGCCAGGCATGCTGTACGTCAACGTGAACGTCCGCAGGCGCGTCGCCGTAGCAACACACTTCCCCGTCTCCGGCTTTCTGCATCAACAGCGGCAGCAGGGTTCCCTCCATTTCACCCGCCACGTGGGGAGATAAACGCAGCCAGTAGCCTTTATCCTGTGCGACCAGCGTGCTGTCCCCTGCCGCCACGGGCAGCAGCCAGGCATCAGGCAGGGCCTGAATCACGTTTAATCCGGCCTCGTGACAGCGGGTCAATGCCGCACGCAGGCGGTCGGCGTCAATGGCAACGGCGTCGACGTCAGCGCCTTTTTTGTAGAGCACCGTCCAGTGGAGGTTGTCCACGTCGCCAATCAGCGTCTCTTCCGCCATCCACGAGAAGGCCATCGCCTGAGAAGCCACCTTTTTCGGCAGCGTGAAATGGCGGAAAATCATGTCGCTGGCGGGCAGCAGGAGACAAACGCGTGTAGCCAGCGGGTGTTCGGCCAGCATCTCCAGGCTGTCGAGCACCTCGACGCGCTCGCTGCCGAACTCACAGCACATTATTTTCCCGCCCTCGCGGCTGTCGGGGCGAACAAAAAGTACCTGTTTCATAACGTTCTACTTTTCTTATTCAATCATTCGGTAACGACGCTGCCACGTCACGATCTCACCGGCTTCGTTATTCATCTGAAGCTGGCTGACCACGCGAAGCGTTAATTCATCGGTATTGCCGCTGTAATTCACGCGGAAGTACCGGCTGTTTATAGAAAATTGATCTGCCACCTGCGGGAGATCGTCTTTTAACTGCGGGAAGGTCTGCTCCAGCGCTTTGCTGAACGCGTCCATATTTTCCCAGCCCGATTCCGGACGTGTATCCAGCAGACGAACCGCGTCATCCTGCGTGAATTTTCCCGGAAACATGGCCGCCAGCACAGCGGCCTGTTCCGGTTGCAGGGTGTTAACGTCCACCTTGCTGGCGGCGTCCGGCAGCGCGCATAACAGCTTGCTCACCTTCGGATATGCCGTAACCGGGAACGCTGGCAGCAGTTTGATCTCCGCGATGCTGCGCATCATCTGGTTTGCCGGTTGCCGGGCGGGCACGACGCCAGCCCACGCATCGCTTTCGGCACCCTCTTTCGCCGTGGTGCTGTCACCATCGAGATAATCCACCAGCTGGAAATAGACCGCCTCCGCCGTGCCCGGACTGAGCCCGCTTTCCGTCAGGAGTTGTTCAACAATCCGCTCTTTACGCGGTTTTTCCGCCACCGCGGGAGCGCTTTGCCCCTGGGGCGCGACGTCGGCGGTCAACAGGTTATTGACGTTAAAGCAGTCCTGAGCGTCTTCCACCTGGCTCACGACCGTGTAGTCTTCTCCCTGCGTCTCCAGCGGCTGATGCCAGTCGCCGTCCAGCGCCAGCGGCTTGCTCTCGCCGCTGGCATCGGTCTGTAACCTGTCCTTCACCACTTTTTCCTGGGCCTGCATCGCCCAGCGCAGCTGCTGCTGGCTTATCTGATAATGCGTTTTCTGCAAATTACGGCAGAACTGCTGGCTGATTTTGGCGGCCAGCGCCGACATCATCACCAGCAAAATCAGCACCACCAGCAGGGCGACGCCCTTTTGTTGACGGATTCGGTTCATGGTCTGGTCTCCGGCGAAGGCGCAGGGGCTGCGTCCGGAGTCGTCGCAGGCGCGTCGGCGGCTTTCTCTGGGGCCGCGGCAGCGGCCACCTCCGGCATATCCCCCGGCGTGGTGAACACCCAGCGCCAGGTATCCCCGTTTTCCATCGTCAACGTAACCTCCACGCCGTCCGGCAGATGGGCGGCGTCGTGCCAGGATGTCAGCCAGCCCTGACGATAAAACCGCCACTGCAATGCTTTAACACCGCTGACAATCGGCACTTCGTCAGGCTTAACGTCCACCGGGCCGTCAATGACCGGCCAGACGTCGCGGTACAAACGCCCCTCTTCCAGCCGCCAGCGCACGCGCTCCAGCTGGACCGTTCCGCTCACGCCATTCAGGGTGGTCAGTTCAAGGGCATCGCCCTCCTGACGGAACCGCTCTGGCTCATTACGCGGCGCTCGCGCCTGTAGCTGGAAAAAGTCGCGCTCCATCAGACTCCAGCCGCGCTGAAGCTGGTTGAGCTTAGCGGCACTGGCATCGGTGGCCGAGCTGGTACGCATCGCGCCGTCCAGAATTTGCCAGGCCAGGGTGCTGATTACCGCGAAAATAGTCAGCGCAATCATGATCTCCAGCAGGGTAAATCCGCGCTGGCGTCGCGTTTTCTTCACTTGCTCTCTCCCGGCGGAATGATGTGCAGGGAAACAACCGGCTGGCTCTCATCGCCTTCCGCATAGACGCGAATGGAGTTCGCCCAGCCGTTGTCGGCGGTTTTCACCCGCTGCTTACGCCAGTTCCAGCTGCGCCCGCCCATGATTTCCGTCCCCTGCTGCTCAGCATCCGGGAAGTCGGTTTTGGTGAGTTGCGCTTCCGCCAGCTGATTTTCCGCCACCCAACTGGCCTGCAAGGTATCGGCCAGACCATGGGTAAAACGCACGTTCAGGGAGACCGAGTTCATTAGCGCCAGCGCGGAGGTGGAGAAAATCACCAGCGCGACCATCACCTCCAGCAGCGTCATCCCCTTTTGCTTTGTGTTGTCGTTAGCCATCGTTTTCTACCGATACCGGCGCCGCACCCTGCGACACCACGCGGAAATGGTGCTGTTTGTCGTAACTTTGCAGCGTCAGCGTAAAGCGGCTGATTTCACCGTCCGGTAAAAAGATCACCTGTGGCTCGGACGCCACCGTCGCGGCCAGGCGCTGCGGCGAGAGCGACACGTGCATCTCTTCCGGAAAATCACCTTTGGTGGTAATACGTCCGGCAGATAATGGCACCCAGTGACGCTCGCCATTTTTATCCGCGATCGTCACCAGCTGATATTTATCAGTGGCGATCACCAGCCCGACAATATTTCCGTCCATCACCGCACGGTCTGAACCATAATCAACGAGCGCTTTTAATTGCTGGCCAAATATATCCGCGCCGCTGCGCGAAGGAATGGTGGACACCACCATCATGGCGCAGCTGGCAAATATCACCAGCGCCAGAATAATTTCCAGCAACGTAAAGCCGCGTTGATTTTTCATTACTTCTCGTTCTTATCCAGAGACCAGTTGGTAATGTCATCGGCAGTATTCGCTTCGCCGTCCGGACCCGCAGAGAAAATGTCCACCGCACCGTGTTCACCTGGGCTGACCAGAATATAATCGCTGCCCCATGGATCCTGCGGCAGGCGGCGAATATAGCCATCCGCGCGATAGCCGTTCGGGATTGGTGCGATTTCCGGCTTCGTCACCAGCGCCTGCAAACCCTGCTCTGTGGTCGGGTAGCGGTGGTTGTCCAGCTTATACATATCCAGCGAGCCTTCGAGCGCGACAATATCGCTGGTCGCCTTTTGCGTATCCGCTTTTTCTTTATTACCCATTAAGTTTGGCACTACCATACTCGCCAGAACGCCGAGAATAACAATCACCACCATTAATTCGAGCAATGTGAAGCCCGCCTGGCGAGCCAGGTTTTTACGTTTTAGAGCCATGATTTAACCTACCATATTATTAAGTTGCAGAAGCGGTTGTAATATTGAAAGAACGATGAATAAAACAATCGTCGCCATGGATACCACCAGCGCCGGTTCAAATACCGACAGCGTTAATGTAATTCGATGCTGTAATGCCGATTCCTGATTTTCTGCAGCGCGATCCATTAAATTACCTAATTCCCCGCTCTCTTCACCGGAGGCAATCATATACAGCATGGTTGGCGGGAATAATTTCGCCTGTTCCAGCGCCGCATACAGCGACGCCCCCTGACGTACGGTATCGGCGGCCTGCTCAAGCACCTGACGGGCATAGAGATTTTCAATACCGTCCATCGCGATATACATCCCCTCCAGCAGCGGCACGCTGCTGGCCTGCAAAATGCTCAGGGTACGGATATAGCGGGCGCTGTTGATGGCGCACACCAGCTTTTTAATCGGCGAGCCGTTCACCAGCCAGCTGTGCCAGCGAAAACGGTTTTTCACGTTTCGCACCCAGGTTTTGAAGCCGACGAATGCCCCCGCCAGGCTGCCGACAATACAGATACCCCAGGCTTGCAGGAAATCACTTACCGCAATCAGCGTCCGGGTGGTGATCGGCAGTTGCTGTTTCATGTGGGTAAACTGCTCAATCACCTGCGGCACCACCGCCACCAGCAGAATGCCGATCACCGCGATAGCGACCACGGTGAGGGTAATCGGGTAGACCATCGCCTGCGTCAGCTTGCTTTTCATCTTCTGGCGCTGTTCGTTGTACTCCGCCAGCTTCTCCAGCACGTCGCCCAGGTGGCCGGTCTTTTCACCGGCCATCACCAGCGTGCAGTAAAGTTTGTCGAAGGTGCGTGGAAACTGGCTAAAGGCGTCGAACAGCGTATGCCCCTCGACCACCTTCTCGCGGATCTCCACCACCATCGCCGCCAGCTTTTTATCTTCCGTCTGCTTAGAGATCGCCTTCAGCGCACTTTCCAGCGGCAGCGCGGCGTTCACCAGCGTCGAAAGCTGACGGGTAAACATCGACAGCACCGGGGTAGAGAGCTTCGCCCCGGTTTTCGCTTTCCCGCCTGTCGCCGTTTCGCGGGTTTCGGTGATACTCACGGGCATCAGCTTTTGCTCGCGAAGCCACTGGCGAACCTGCTTCTGTCCCTCGGCCTGTAACGTCCCGCGCTGGGTTTTTCCCGCGGCACTCGTCGCCGTCCAGGCGTAGAAAGCCATTACGCATCCCCCCCACGCTCGGCGGTGACGCGCATGACTTCTTCCAGAGACGTCACGCCGCTAATCACCTTCAGCAGCCCGTTTTCACGCAGGCTGTAGGCCTGCTTAAAGAGCTGCGTTTCTATGGACATTTCGTCCTTATCTTCATGGATGGCGCGGCGCATGGTACTGTCCACCACCAGAAACTCATGAATACCGGCGCGGCCCTGATAGCCGCTCTGACGGCAGTGTTCACACCCCACCGCGCGATAAATCGCTTTTGGCGGCGCGTCCATAAAGCTGAACAACGCTTTTTCATTGGCATCCAGCGGACTGGTGGTCCGGCAGTGCGTACACAGCCGACGCACCAGACGCTGGGCAATGACACCGAGCAGCGATGAACCGATTAAAAACGACTCCAGCCCCATATCCCGCAGACGGGTTATCGCCCCTGCGGCACTGTTGGTGTGCAGCGTCGACATCACCAGGTGACCGGTCAGCGACGCCTGCACCGCGATCTGGGCGGTCTCACCGTCGCGAATTTCCCCGATCATCACCACGTCCGGGTCCTGACGCAGAATCGCGCGCAGCCCACGGGCAAAGGTCATGTCCACGCGCGGGTTAACCTGCGTCTGCCCCACGCCTTCCAGCTCGTATTCGATCGGGTCTTCCACGGTCAGAATGTTGCGCTCGTGACCGTTCAGCGCCGAAAGAATGGCGTACAGCGTGGTACTTTTACCGGAACCCGTCGGGCCGGTAACGAGGATGATCCCGTGCGGGCGGTCAATCAGCCCTTTCAGCTTCTCCAGCTCTTCATCAATCAGCCCAAGCTTGTTGATGTCGGGCTTGAGATTGCTTTTATCGAGCAGGCGCATGACCACGCGCTCGCCGTACTGAGACGGAATGGTCGACACACGCACGTCGATGGCCTTACGACCAATGCGCAGGGAGATACGTCCATCCTGGGGGAGACGTTTCTCGGCGATGTCGAGTTTCGACATCACCTTAATACGCGACACCAGCAGCGGCGCGAGCTTACGCGCCGGTTGCAACACCGGGCGCAGCACGCCGTCAACACGAAAGCGGATGCTCAGCGTGCGCTCGAAGGTTTCGATATGAATATCCGACGCGCCGTCCTTCACCGCCTCGCCGAGAATGGCGTTGATCAGGCGGATCACCGGTGAGTTTTCGTCGTTATCGAGCAGATCTTCGTTATCCGGGATCTCCTCGGTTAAGGCCATCAGATCGATATCCGCGTCCATGTCGTCCACCAGCTGCTGCGACACGCCGCTGCTCTGCTGCCAGATTTTGGCCAGCATCTCGTCAAACGCTTCCGGCGTCACAGTGACGGGGATGAAAGCACGGCCCAGCACCCGGCGCACCTCCAGCAGAGCATGCGCAGGAGTGTCGTCCCGGATATAGACATCATTGTTGTAAAACAGAACGCCGTTATCTTTTGCGTAGTTGCTGCTACTCAGTGTTTTACTCAGTTCGTCCACGTTACCCCTCCGCGCTATTCTTTAAACGGATTGCGCGTGGCGCTGGTTTTCACCGGTGCGGCGCCAGTGCTTGCAGAGGGAAACGCGGGCAGGACGGCGTTGTCAGTCGGCTCAACAATACCGAGCTTTTTCTCCTCCACTCGCTGCATCTGGCGCACCCGGATCTGGTCATATTTCTCTTTCGAGGCCGCGCTGTAGTTGTCGTCGTCACGCAGGACGGTGGTATGAATAAACACCATCAGGTTGCGTTTGGAAGTATCCTGCGAGGTGTAGCGGAACAGCTGACCGACCAGCGGGATATCGCCGAGCAGGGGCACTTTGGACACGGACTGTTTGGTCACATTTTCCATCAGACCGCCGAGCACCACCGTCTGACCACTGTGGACCATCACTTCGTTATTAATCGTGCGCGTGTTGAAGGTTGGGCCGAGGCTGGAGTCTTCCGTCGCGCTGTTGTCGACACTCGACACTTCCTGCTCAATCTTCAGATGGATCATGTCGCCATCGTTAATCTGCGGCACAATCTTCAGCTTGGTCCCTACAGTTTTACGCTCAACCGAGTTAAAGACGTTGTCGCCGCTGGTGGTTTGCGAACCGGAAAGCACCGGCACATCCTGACCGACGTTGAACGACGCTTCTTTGTTATCCAGCGTGACCACGCTTGGCGTGGAGAGGATGTCATTTTTGCCGTCAGTGGAAAGCGCGGTCACCAGCGCACCGAAGTCACCGTTAAAGAAGCCGGTCGCAAGGCCAGTGAAACTTGCCCCTTTCATGGTGCCATTTTTAATCTGGCTGATTGGCAGGCCGGTGGAGCCAAACTGCACCCCGCCGTGCTTGCTGGTCCACTGCACGCCAAGATCCAGGCCGTTACCGTCCTGCACTTCGGCAATGATCGCTTCCACCAGCACCTGCGGACGGCGAATATCCAGCTTGTCGATCACTTTCTCGAGGGAGTTCATCACGTTAGGCTGTGCGGTGATCACCAGGGAGTTGGTTGACTCGTCGGCGGTAATATTCAGATCGGTTGAGGCGCTCGCGGATTTCGCTTTGGCCGCACCCGACTTGTCTTTCAGCTGCTCACCAATCCCGGTGAGAACCGGCACCACTTTGGTGGCGCTGGCATACTTGAGGTAGAAGACGCGGGTATTGCCCTCGTTATTCTGCTCACGATCCAGCTGATGAATAAGGGAACGGGTGCGCGCCCGCGCATCTTCCGCGCCGCTGATCACCAGGCTGTTGGTTTCGTCATCCGCGACGACTTTAGTCGCCAGCTGCGGCGCGTTCTGCCCTTTCTGTTCTTCATTGTTGAGGTTATTCAACATCTCCGAGAGTTCTTTGGCGGACGCAAAGCGCAGCGGGATGATTTCGCGACGCTGGATGCCGTCTTTATCGACGCGCTGCACCAGATCCACCAGCCGGTTCACCACCGAGGCTTTACCGGTTAACAGCAGGACGTTGGACGGCTCAAAGTGGACCACATTCCCGATACCGGTGGCATCGTTGAGCTGACGCAGCAGCGGGGCCAGCTCACGAACAGGCACGTTTTCCATGCGCACCACGCGGGTGATGATCTCGTCACCTTTGCCCGGATTTTTGCTGTCTGCCAGCGGCGCACCTGCGGTACGCGCTACGCTTGAGCGCACCACTTTGACCATGCCGTTGTCCATCGGGATCACCGACAGGCCGTAGAGATCCAGCACGCTCAGAAAGAATTGATAGTACTCATCTTCTGTCAGCACGTTGTAGGTTCGGACCGAGACGGTTCCCTGGACGGACGGATCGACCAGAATGGTTTTATTGAGATTGCGGCCTACCGTATCGATAAACTCGCGAATATCAGTATTTTTAAAACTCGCGCTAAAGTTAGCTGCAAGCAGCGAACTGGAATATAACGACAATGCGGTCAGCGCCACGCACGCCCAGGGAATTTTTTTCATGTCTGCACACTTTTTAATTGTTTAGAACATTAATCCGAATATTTTCAAGGTGAGCGTGACGTCGTACGATGACCTCCGCTTCTTTCATTTTTGACCAGTTGGCAATAATGCTTTTCGCTTTTGCTTCATCGGTCATATCGACAGAGTTAACCTGAACCGCCACATCGCCTTTTACCAGACCTGACTGGCTGTAAAAGGCGGAGGCATTCCTTGGGTTTATCCTGTAGCCTTCCAGTCGGCCCTTTTCAATTATGGGTTTTAACACCAGATAATCATCAAGATGCACACTCTCTGCGCCAACATCTTTTGTCGATTTCGTTACCGGGCCGCTATCCACGCCACCCTTAAAATAGTCCGGTTTATTTAATGCCAGAACCTGCGTAGTACCTTCATAATTAACCACCACATTATCTTTGTTTATTTCCTGAATAAATGCGTCGTTAAATCCAGAGAGAGGTTCACCCTCACGGTAGCTTCTCTGACCGCCTGGCGTTTTGATGACAGCAAAGGAGAGCCAGGCGTCATCGCTGTTCACAATACCTTCGATTTCAGCTGCCAGCGGGGCTTTCACCGCACCCGGTAAGATTTCCTGACGCACGGCTGCCGTAAAAAGCGAAAAGGATTTCTCTTCGCGCGTTTTTTTCAGCGGCTGTTGATCGGCATTAGCCAACTTATTCATAACTTTTTTATAATCTTTAAAGGTGAGATACCCTTGCTGGCCGCAAAAGATCAGCAGCACAAACATAATACAAGGCGTTATCCACCGTGAAAGAAATGAGAACCTCATTTTTTATCCGGCCTATAGCAAAGCAAAAATAAGCAGCGTCATACTGCGCCAATATGGATGAAAATAGTAATAAGCTGGTGCAAATGCGACCACTGACTTCGCCGCTAACTTTCATAAAGAAAAATATTGACCGTATAAAATCCAAATGTTAGACGCTGCCAGCAGGATATTTTTACCCTGTTTGCAAATTGACCGTTCAGGGGCGTTACCTTACTTTCTGATGCTGTTGCTATTCCTAATCAGAGACGGTAAGTCGTTATGTATCAGAGCCACTTTAATTTTAAAAATCCGCCATTCAGATCGATCGCCCGTTTATCCGGGGATTTTCTGGTGCCTTATCATCAGGATGTGTTCAACCTGTTGAAAGAGAAAACCCAGCAGGCGGGAATTATCGGGCTCTTTTGCGACGACGCCCCGCTTCTGGGTCACTTCAGCGATGCGCTAAAAACCCGCCACAGTAACGTCCTTGTTATCAATGCGTTTCCCAAACTGAGTGCCAGTAGCCTGCTGTACAAGCTCAATCCGGTAACGAAAGAGAGCAAGAATCGCCTGCAGGCGGTGGATGCCATCCTGCGCCAGTGGCACGAGGAAAAAGCGAAAACCAGAGTGCTGGTGATTTCACACGCCGAAGCCATGAAAGAGAGCTGCCGTGAAGTTCTGGGTACGCTGCTCACGCGAGCCCAGGAGCTGAACTTCCGGCTCTCCGTGGTGCTGACGGGCACTGCGGATCAGGAAATCCTGCTTAAGCAACCTGAACTGCGCGAATATACACACACTCGTCATGTCCTGCGCCCCCTGACCTGCCGCGAATTCCTGGGCTATGTGCAGGCGCAATGCGAAGAACACGGCTGTGAAAATTCGCCGTTAACGCCGGCCCGCGTGCGCAAAATGCACACGTTGACCAAAGGCAACATCAGCAAACTTAACGAACTGGCGCACCTGTCAATGCTCGCTGCCTGGACGGAACGCGCGTCGCAGGTCAGCCCGCGTCATTTACGCCTGGCGGCGGGAGAGATCCTGCCCGCGAAAAAACACGGTAAGCGTCTGGCAACCGTGGGGCTGTTCGCTTCGGTGCTGTTTGCCGCCTGCGGCTGGTATTTAACCTCGTCCATCAGCGGGCACCTTCCCATCCAGCTGCCGGTCCCCGTCAGCTGGAAACAGCCGACGCGAAAAACGGAGGCGCCCGTGGTGCCGGTTATCGACAATGAAATGGTTAATCAGCCGGATGCGATGCACCAGCTCTATCTGATGTGGGGATATGACGCCTCGGCCGAAGATGCGCTGTGCCAGAACGCCGCTAAAGTGAACCTGATGTGTAAACAGGGGAACGCGTCGCCGGAGACGCTGGCGCAGGAAGGGTATCCGTGGGTCAGTGAGCTGAAAACCAGCGGTCACCTTAACTATGCGGTGGTCGCCAGGGTCGGAGATACATCAATTGACCTGTTAATGAATAACCGGACCTGGCAGGTGAGCCGCAGCTGGTTTAACCGGCATGCGACCGGCAACTTCACCCAGTTGCACCGCCTGACACCGGAAGGAAAAGACGCGATCGGCGCGGCCAGCGACAGCAAAGACATGGCCTGGCTCGATCAGCAGTTAAGCATCGCGCTGAACCAGCCCGAAACGCATGCCCGGATCTGGACCGCAGAGATGATGAAACGCACCCGTGAGTTTCAGCAAAAAATGCATCTGCACGTGGATGGCATCCCCGGCGAAGAAACGCTGATGCAGCTGATGCGCGTAACCAACAGCACGCCGAGCGTACTGATTCAGGCCACCCGCACTACCCCGGACGCAAAAATGCAGGAGAAGAAAGCCTAATGTCGACCATCTGCCTTGCGGCCCAGCGCAGCTATACAACCGGGGAAGCGGTCTGGTTTTCGTATCGCCTCCCCAGCCTGAAAAACGTA
Organism: Enterobacter cloacae complex sp. IR5428; assembly: GCF_049238585.1. Classification (NCBI taxonomy): domain Bacteria; kingdom Pseudomonadati; phylum Pseudomonadota; class Gammaproteobacteria; order Enterobacterales; family Enterobacteriaceae; genus Enterobacter; species Enterobacter cloacae complex sp. IR5428. The sequence continues at coordinate 146,216 of NZ_JBMKHV010000007.1, forward strand.
TTCGGCAAAACAGCATTATGGATGGTCGGCCTTTGCGCCATGCTGGTTGTCGGCCTGTATATGCATGTCTACTGGAACATGCGCCACCCGGCGCCTGAACCGGTCAACGCCAGCGTTGCCAAACCGGAAACCCAGCTTTCGGAGATGCACTACGTGTACGTGAGTAAACCGTTCCCGCATCCGCAGCCTAAAGCTGCGCCAGTGCCTGTTGATGTTCCACCGATGCAGGATCTGCCGATCATCAGTGATGATGCCGACTGGCAGCAGGCGCCCGACGGCGCGGTGCCGCAAGACCCCTCGCGGGATACCCTACCCGGAACTGAGGCGCATGAGCACGATACCGCCCCCGCCAGCACGAGCAGTGAAGAGTCATCATTAACGGAATTATTTAAACAGGCATTAAAAGAGCAGGAGCAGGATTATTCTCAAGGAAAATTTCCCGCACCGCCGGTTGACGAAACGCAGGATAATTCACAAGCAAGTGTTAAAAACAGTGAAAACAGCCGTTCCCCTTTCAGTGATAAAGGAGACCGGCGGGAGTAGGCATTAATATTTTTCAGGCAGTGCGGTGAGGTTAAGCAGTCGACCTTTTTCCACCACAATATATTGACCTTTTTTCAGATCGGAGAGGATTTTAATAATGGTGCTACGTGCCAGGTTAGTGTATTCCTGAATGTAATCATAAACGTTAATATCACGCTGATGCTGTACAATCAGGTCGTTGATCTCATATAAAAATTCGCGAACAACAGAATATGCGCTGCGAGCGACCAGAATATCATCGCGCTTGCTCATCAGGCATATGTACCAGGAAAGCACTTTTGTCAGTTCAGGCCACAGGTTTTTCTCGGTCATCAGCTGGGCGAAGACCTCTTTCTTGATCGAGCGAACAACCGTATTCGACCGAACAAGGCCGTACATATGGGTGGCGTTGTAATACATCGACGACAGGCCGAAAATGCATTGCCCGGTAACGGTGAACAAGCACAGTTCGTCAGAGTCACGTCGAAATTCAACTTCGCCGCTGACAATAATATGAATTAAACCGGAATCAGCAGTGGAAATCTTCTGCCATTTTTTTAACGTTCTTTCTTCAACGCATGAGGTTGCAGAAATAATCTTTTCCATTTCATGTTGCGGACGTAATTTTTTTCCATAGATGCTTAACATTGTTATACCCGTTTTAAGATGTGATTTTAAAAAAAACATGGCAACGGCATTCATACCGAACCATAAATATTTTCCTGATGAAAAACTCAAGAATAAAAAAAAGAGTAAAGTTTTTTATTCGCTAAATTGCTTAGCGTGCTATGTGTCCATCTTAAATCCGAATAATTTTAAGTCAATTAACTAAAAATGAAATGAGATTGTACTTAGGATTAATCTAATAGAAACTCGCGGAAATATACTCATTTGGGGGTAAGCCAAAGGTTTACCCCTGCCCGTATTTCTCTAAAAGTGCTTCGGCAATCGCCATGGTTTCCACATCCGCTACGCCATTCCATAACTGCGGACGAAAATGCATCTGGAACACCATGATGATGCGTTTTTGCTGTGCAGGCGTGCTGTTTTCTGGCACCTCGTAACCGTAGCGCGCCAGCAGATCGAGCAGTGCTGCGGTATCAACCTGCTGATAATGCGGTCGCCCGTTGATATAAAAATTTACCCGCACCGGTTCGGGCCAGGCTCCGATGCCCTGCTGCGCCAGCTCGCGCCACGGAAACAGCGGGCCAGGGTCGTCTTTACGCTGCGGGGCGATATCCGAATGGGCCACAACGTTCTGCGGTTTAATGTCGTAGCGGGCGATGATGTCTCTGGCAAGCGGGATCAGCGCCGCAATTTGCCCCGGTTCGAAGGGGGTAAAGGTTTTCACACCATCGGTTTTCCGCCAGCCGCGGTTTTCCAGCTCAATGCCGACGGAGGTATCATTTATGCGGTTGGTCCCACGCCAAAAGCTAATACCTGCATGCCAGGCCAGCTCGCTCTCCGGCACCAGCTGCCAGATACGCGGTTTGCCCTGCGGAGCTGGGGGCTTTGCGGGGATGAGATAGTGAGAGCTGACGTTTTTATCGGTCAAGGTCGCAAGCGAGGTGTCGAAATCATCGGCGGTGTAATGGATCACCAGCACCTTTATGCGCGGGTAGGCCGCCTGCGCCTGATGGCGCGTATCAAGTTCGTACGCGCCTTTATCAACAATGCCCTCTTCCGAGGCGCATCCTGCCAGCAATAATGCCAGCAGGAGGGTTGAGAGCGAACGCTTCATCGACGGGTTTTCACCGCCGTGCCGCTTACGCTCACCATCAGCATGCTGGCATCTTTCCCGACCGTTTCGTAGTCGATATCAATGCCCACCACCGCATCCGCGCCCAACGCTTTGGCCTGCTCGCCCAGCTCCTTAAACGCAATGTCACGCGCTTTACGCAGTTCTTTCTCGTAGGCACCGGAGCGCCCGCCGACGATATCCCGAATGCCGGCAAAGAAGTCCCGGAAGATGTTGGCGCCCAGAATCGCCTCACCGGTGACCACGCCGCAGTACTCGGTAATGGGTTGACCTTCCAGGGTTGGTGTTGTTGAAAATTGCATACTTCCTCTCCGTCTTTAGCGTTCAATGCGTTAGCAACTGCATTATCGGTTCGTTACGCTATGATTGAAAGGATAGTTAATAAATAAGGAAATCAACATGCGCTACTCTGCTTTAACGCTTTTAGTGCCCTGCGCGCTGGTGCTCAGCGCCTGCACTACGCCGGTCACGCCAGCCTTTAAGGATATCGGTTCCCGCAGCGGCCCCTGCATTGAGGGCGGCCCGGACGCCGTGGCGCAACAGTTCTATGATTACCGCATTCAGCATCGCGGTAATGACCTCACCGCCCTGCGCCCGTACCTGAGCGATAATCTGGCGAAACTGCTTAATGACGCCTCGCGCGATCCGCAGCAAAACGCGCTGCTTTCATCCGATCCGTTCTCCAGCCGCGCCACGCTGCCGGACAGCGCCGACGTCGCCAGCGCGTCCACCATTCCGAATACCGACGCACGGAATATTCCTCTGCGCGTGAAGCTAACCCAGGGGACGCAAACCTGGCAGGATGAGGTGCTGATGATCCGTGAAGGCCAGTGCTGGGCAATAGATGATGTGCGCTACATTGGCGGCAGCGTTCATGCTCCGGCGGGCACCCTTCGCCAGTCGATTGAGAACCGCTAACGCATACGTTAAATAAACGTTAACCCCGTAAAATGTCCGGCATTTCATGCGGAATGCCGACATTTATTCTCGCCCCCCTTTCCCGTCGCTATTTTGTGCTATGTTTAAGAGGAAACACGGGTTATATTTAACTTTTAACGCAGAAATATTGCATAACTATTCTGTCAACGGTACTATCTGCGGCCTCAATTGCTATAGATTGCCTGGATGAGTAAAGACTGCCCCGATGAGTATTAAACTAAACGGCATTAACTGCTTCTACGGCGCACACCAGGCGCTGTTCGACATTACGCTGAGCTGCCCGGAGGGCGAAACGCTGGTTTTGCTCGGCCCAAGCGGTGCGGGAAAAAGCTCCCTTCTGCGTGTTTTAAATCTGCTTGAAATGCCCCGTTCGGGAACGCTGGCCATCGCCGGTAACCATTTTGACTTCGCGAAAACCCCTTCTGATAAAGCGATTCGTGAACTGCGTCAAAACGTGGGCATGGTTTTCCAGCAATATAATCTCTGGCCGCATCTGACAGTGGTGCAAAACCTGATTGAAGCCCCGTGCCGCGTGCTTGGCTTAAGCAAAGACCAGGCGATGGCGCGAGCTGAAAAGCTGCTGGAACGTCTGCGTCTGAAACCGTACAGCGACCGTTATCCTCTGCATCTCTCTGGTGGTCAGCAACAGCGTGTGGCGATCGCCCGTGCGCTGATGATGGAGCCAGCGGTGCTGCTGTTCGACGAACCAACCGCAGCGCTGGACCCGGAAATTACTGCCCAGATCGTGAGTATCATTCGTGAACTGGCGGAAACCAACATTACCCAGGTCATCGTGACCCACGAGGTGGAAGTGGCGCGCAAAACCGCCAGCCGCGTGGTCTACATGGAAAACGGGTATATTGTTGAGCAAGGTGATGCGAGCTGCTTCACCAACCCGCAAACCGATGCCTTCAAAAACTACTTATCACACTGATGTGTTAGGGAAATTATAATGAAAAAAGTATTGATTGCCGCGCTGCTTGCTAGCGTCAGCCTTTCCGCTACCGCAGCCCAGACCATCCGTTTCGCCACTGAAGCGTCCTACCCTCCGTTTGAATCCATTGATGCGAACAACAAGATTGTTGGCTTCGACGTGGATCTGGCAAATGCCCTGTGTAAAGAGATCGACGCGACCTGTACCTTCAGCAACCAGGCGTTCGACAGCCTGATCCCCAGCCTGAAGTTCCGCCGTATCGACGCCGTGATGGCCGGTATGGACATCACTCCGGAGCGTGAAAAGCAGGTTCTGTTCACCACCCCTTACTACGACAACTCGGCGCTGTTCATTGGTCAGAAAGGTAAATACGCCTCCGTTGACCTGCTGAAAGGCAAGAAAGTCGGCGTGCAGAACGGCACCACGCACCAGAAATTCATCATGGATAAGCACCCGGAAATCACCACCGTGCCGTATGACAGCTACCAGAATGCGAAGCTGGACCTGCAAAACGGCCGTATCGATGCGGTGTTCGGGGACACGGCTGTCGTGACTGAATGGCTGAAAGCGAACGACAAGCTGGCCGCCGTGGGTGACAAGGTGACAGATAAAGACTACTTCGGTACAGGTCTGGGTATTGCCGTACGTCAGGGCAACACCGAGCTGCAGCAGAAATTCAACGCTGCGCTGGAAAAAGTGAAGAAAGACGGCACCTACGAAACCATCTACAAAAAATGGTTCCAGAAGTAATTCCTGATGAATGAAATTTTTCCTTTAGCAAGCGCCGCCGGGATGACCGTCGGCCTTGCCGTTTGTGCACTGATTATCGGCCTCGTACTGGCGATGTTCTTTGCGGTGTGGGAGTCCGTTAAGTGGCGCCCTGTCGCATGGCTCGGTTCAGCGCTGGTAACTGTGCTGCGTGGACTGCCGGAAATTCTGGTGGTCCTGTTTATCTATTTCGGCTCCTCACAGCTGCTGTTAACGCTGTCGGACGGCTTTACGATTAATCTCGGCTTTGCGCAGATCCCGGTGCAAATGCAGATTGAGAACTTCGACGTCAGCCCGTTCCTGTGCGGCGTAATTGCGCTCTCCCTGCTCTATTCGGCCTATGCGTCACAAACGCTGCGCGGCGCGCTGAAAGCGGTACCGCAGGGACAGTGGGAATCCGGTCAGGCGCTGGGCCTGTCGAAAGCGGCGATCTTCTTCCGCCTGGTGATGCCGCAGATGTGGCGTCATGCCCTGCCAGGGCTGGGCAACCAGTGGCTGGTACTGCTGAAAGATACCGCGCTGGTGAGCCTGATCAGCGTGAACGATTTGATGCTGCAAACCAAAAGTATCGCCACCCGTACGCAGGAGCCATTTACCTGGTACATCGTCGCGGCGGCTATCTACCTGGTAATCACGTTGCTGAGCCAGTACGTTCTGAAGCGTATTGATCTGCGCGCAACGCGTTTTGAACGGAGACCAGGCTGATGCTGGATTATTTACCCGAACTGATGAAAGGGCTGCACACCAGCCTGACGCTGACCGTTGCGTCTATCATCGTAGCGCTGATCCTGGCGCTGTTCTTCACCATCGTCCTGACGCTGAAAACGCCGGTGCTGGTGTGGATTGTCCGTGGCTACATTACGCTCTTTACCGGTACGCCGCTGCTGGTGCAGATCTTCCTGATTTACTACGGTCCAGGGCAGTTCCCGTCGTTACAGGAATATCCGGTTATCTGGCATTTGCTCTCTGAGCCATGGCTCTGCGCCCTGATAGCTCTCTCACTGAACAGCGCGGCCTATACCACGCAGCTGTTTTACGGCGCAATCCGCGCGATCCCGGAAGGCCAATGGCAGTCCTGCGGTGCGCTGGGCATGAGCAAGAAGGACACGCTGGCGATCCTGCTGCCATACGCCTTTAAGCGTGCGCTCTCTTCCTATTCCAACGAAGTCGTTCTGGTGTTCAAAAGCACCTCTCTGGCCTACACCATCACCCTGATGGAAGTGATGGGCCACGGGCAGCTGCTGTACGGACGTACCTACGACGTGATGGTGTTCGGTGCGGCGGGTCTGGTCTATCTGGTGGTCAACGGTCTGCTGACACTGATGATGCGTCTTATCGAGCGTAAGGCGCTGGCGTTTGAGCGCAGGAATTAATCACGCCAATGCATAAAACGGTATTCATTGAGCGGGTAACCTGATGGGTTATCCGCTTTTTTTTGCAATAAAGGTAATATTTAATCATTTTTATTGAATATAAATTCAGTAGATGGCATTGTATATCCAGGCCGCAGACACGGCGCATAAATAAGACAGACGGGAGCATTACAATGAAAAAGTTAGTTCTGGCCGCATTACTCGCAACCTTCGCCGCAGGCGCATCCGCCGCAGATAAAATCAATTTTGGCGTTTCTGCCACCTATCCGCCGTTTGAATCGCTGGATGCCAGCAACCAGATCGTCGGCTTTGACATTGACCTGGCGAAAGCGCTGTGCAAGCAGATGCAGGCCGACTGCACCTTTACTAACCACGCGTTTGACAGCCTGATCCCGTCCCTGAAATTTAAAAAATACGATGCGGTGATCTCCGGCATGGATATCACCCCAGAGCGCAGCAAGCAGGTCGCGTTCACCGACCCGTACTACGCGAACTCTGCGGTAGTGATTGCGAAGAAAGGGGCTTATAAGTCTTTCGACGAACTGAAAGGCAAGCGCATCGGCATGGAAAACGGCACCACGCACCAGAAATATCTCCAGGACAAGCATCCTGAAGTGAAAACCGTGGCCTATGACAGCTACCAGAACGCAATTATCGACCTGAAAAATGGCCGTATCGATGGCGTATTTGGCGACACCGCGGTGGTGAATGAGTGGCTGAAAACCAACCCGCAGCTGGGTACAGCGACGGAGAAAGTGACCGATCCGCAGTACTTTGGTACCGGCCTCGGCATCGCGGTACGTCCGGATAACAAAGCCCTGCTGGAAAAACTGAACGGCGCGCTGAAAGCGATCAAAGCTGACGGCACATACCAGAAAATCAGCGAGCAGTGGTTCCCGCAGTAATCTCTTTTTGCCGGGTGGTCTGGCCTACGGGGGTGGTCTGTAGGCCGGGAAAGCGCAGCGCCACCCGGCAATTTCTCATAGCGGCACAAAGAACCTGAACCGCGCCCCGCTCACGGACTCCATCAGCCTGATCCCGCCACCGTGCAGCTCCAGCATTCTCTTCACGATTAACAGCCCTAATCCCCCACGGTTCTCCCGCGACGCCTGAGGATTTAACGCTGACGGTCGCTGGAACAAATCGTCGCGCAGCGAGGCATCTACGCCCGTACCATTGTCTGCCACTTCGACCTGAAGTCGTTCATTCTCCTGCCAGACCGCCAGACGAATTTCTCCGCCGCTCGGCGTATGACGGATGGCGTTATCCAGAAGATTAGTGACCACGCGCTCGATCATCGACACGTCGGCGTTCACCAGCGGCAATCGCCCCGGCACATCAATACGCAGGTTCACCTCGCGCGTGCGGGCGGTAAGTTCAAACTTCTGCGCCACGTCGGAAATCAGTTCAGCCATGGCAAAACGCTCGCGCTGGGGCTTGATGCCGCCGTGCTCAAGACGCGCCAGCTCGAACAGCTGCTGCGACAGATGGCGTACCTTTTGCCCCTGACGCAGCGCGGTAGCGAGGTACTGCTGATGCTCCTGCGGCGTCAGCGTGGCGGATTTCAGCGACAGCGTTTCCAGATAACCCAGCAGCGACGTCAACGGGGTGCGTAAGTCGTGCGAAATGTTGGCGATAAACTCCCGGCGCTGGCGGTCGCTGTCGGCCAGCCGATCCCACTGAGAGGTGATTTTGCGCGCCAGCTCGATAAAGGTATTGCGCAGGATCGCCACTTCATCCTGGCCGGCAGGCTTGAGCGGCTGGGCCGCCAGCTGCTTAATCGCGCTGATGCTGTCCTGCTCCAGCCCGGCCACGTCCAGCGTGAGCTGTTTAACCGGGCGCGTCACCCAGTACCAGAGCAGCAGCCCGGCCAGCAGACCAAACAGCGCCACCAGCAGCATCGACCACAGCGCCGTACTCCAGAGTGCTTTGTGCCAGGCCATCTCCGCCAGCGCGTTGGACTCCTCCCCCTGCAAAATAATGTACAGATACCCCTTCAGCTCACCGTCCTGCCGCAGCGGGGTGGCGCTGAAGACTTTCTTATTCTGGCTTCGGGGATCGTCGCCAAACACCGGCATCACCGTCCCGCTCAGGAAATTCTGTATCGGCGCGAGGTCAATTTTTTGCCGCTGAATGTGCCCCGGCGGGGCGGCATCGGCCAGGATATCGCCATCAGGCGAGACAACATACAGCTCGACGCTCGGATTAAAGGTCATCAGCCGGTCGAACAGCGGCTTTAAGGCGCTGCGATCCACCCTGCCCTGCGTATCCAGAATCGCTTCCCGCTGCGCAATCTGCTGCGCCAGCCCGCCGGAGAGACGCTGCACCATCGCATTGCCGTACTGCATGCTAACGTAGAGCTGTACCGCACAGGCGACGGTGGCGCAGAGCAGCAGTAACACCGTAAACAGCAGCGTCAGGCGCTGGCTCAGGCTAAAGCGACGCATTATGATTCTGCTCCGCAAATTTGTAGCCTTTGCCCCAGACGGTGCGAACGATCTCCGGCTCGGCGGCATCTTTCTCTATTTTGATGCGCAGGCGGTTAATATGGGTGTTGACGGTGTGTTCGTAGCCTTCGTGCTGATACCCCCACACCTGCTCCAGCAATGCCAGCCGTGAAAAGACCTCTCCGGGATGCCGGGCAAAAAAATAGAGCAGTTCAAATTCACGCGGGGTGAGATCGACGTGTTGACCGTTAAGACGCACGGTGCGCGCCAGCGGATCGATAGTCAGACCGTGCGCCTGAATAATGCCGTCCGTCTGCGCCTGGCCCATCGCCTGCTGACGACGAAACAGCGCCTTAATGCGGGCAATCAGCTCCTGCACCGAGAAAGGTTTTGCCAGATAATCATCCGCCCCGGTTTCCAGGCCGGTAATACGGTCAGTTTCACTGCTGCGGGCGCTAATGATGATAATGGGCAGGTAGCGGGTCATCTGGCGGATACGGCGGCAAATCTCCAGACCATCAACATTCGGCAGCATCAGATCGAGGATCACCGCGTCCCACGGCTGTTTTTCCAGAAGCGGTAACGCCTTTCCCCCGTCCGGCTCGTGGGTAATGGCGTAGCCTTCATCTTCCAGGTTAAGACGCAGGAGTGCCGCGATATCGTGGTCGTCTTCTACCAGCAGGATCTGCTTCATGGGTAAGCCTTCAATCATTTGTTATGACGTAAGCTTACCTGATTTCGAGCGGGGGAAGAGTTCACATTTTGTTTAAGATTTCACGAGCAACGTCAGCACTTCGTAATGCGCAGTGTGCGGGAACATATCAAAGAGCTGAACGCGCGCAATGCGGTAGCCCGGCAGGCTGGCGATATCCTTCGCCATGGTCTGCGCGTTACAGCTGGAGTAGATAATGTACTCCGGCGCCATCTGGCTCAGGTAGTCGCAGAGCGCCTGGCCGATGCCCCTGCGCGGCGGGTTTACCAGCACCAGCTCCGGCACGTTGCCCTGGCCGGTGGCGAACCGGGTCGAGTCAAGCGCCTGGAAGTGCAGATTCGTCAGCCCCAGCTCCGCGGCGGACTGTTTCGCGCAGGCGATGGCCTCCGCAGAAATTTCAATCCCGGTGAGCTGCATGTCTGGCGTGGCACAGTGCAGGCCAAAGCCGCCGACGCCACAGAACAGATCCCACATGTGATGAACCTGTAACGCACGCACCCAGTCGCGCGCGGTCGCGTACAGCGCGCTGGCGACGGTGGGGTTAGTCTGGAAGAAGCTTTGCGGACGGATCCACAGCGGCACGCCGTTGAAATTCTCCGCCAGCGCATGGTGTTCGGTGAAGAAAATCTCTTTCTCTCCTTCCATGATCGCCATATGCACCGGCTGAATATTAGCGGTAATGACCTTGAGCTGCGGAAGCTGTTCCTGCAGCCACGGCAACACCGCGCGAAGCTGCTCCAGTTTGGTTTCGGAACGCAGCACAAAGCGCAGCATCATCCCGCCGTCGATTTGGCTTTCGGTCAGCAGAAGGTACTTAAGCTCGCCGCGCCTGCGGGCAACGTTATAGGGCGTTAACCCCGCGCGGGCGATAAAGGGTTTCAGGGCGGTAAACACCGGCTCAAACGAGGCGGGATACAGCGGACAGCCGGTGAGATCGACGGGCGTGCCGTCACGGTGCAGCATGCCCAGCAGCGGCTTTTCGACGCTGCCGCTGACCACCATTTTGGCTTTATTACGAAAGCCCTGCTCCGGCCCGCTGACGGGTGCGCACCACTCGCCCACCGCGTGTGCTGCCAGCAGCTGTTGCAGGTCGGCCATTTTAGCGGTGAGTTGTTGAGGGACCGGCTGTTCTATCCACTGACAGGAGCGGCAGCGTCCGGCGTCATAGAGTGCGCACTGCATATGAAAACCTTAAGAATCACGAGGGCTGCGATTATACACATTATTGCAGGCGGAAGAACCGCCGACTGGAGGCGGGAACATAGAGCAGGCAGAGCACCAGCATGTCCGGCAATTTTTGCATCACTAAGGAATGGAAAATCTCGCGGCGGGAGCCGCCGGGAATGCTGAATAGCTCCGGATAGCCATAGCCCAGCGAGGCGGCCCACAGATAGCTGGCGGCGGTGATCTGCGTAAGAAAATATACCCAGCGCGCCCAGTTGCGCCCCTTTACCAGCGAGAACGCACAGTAGATCTCAATAAACACCAGCATCAGGCTGCTGAGAAACACCAACGTCAGATTCCACGTCTGCGCGCTGCGGTGAATGAACTCCCCCATGCCTCGCGGGCCCAGCGTGTTCATAATCATCAGCACATCCAGGCAGCGGATCATAATAATGGCGAGCGCCGCCACCTGCACCAGCGCAGGGACGTTCGGACGGGCGTGCGAATGACGTGTTTTTTGTAAGAATCCCAATGTTTTTACTTCCCTGAAAAACAGTGCCGCGTCATACGCGGCACATCACTGGAAATAATAATTCCTTCAGCCGCGTCTTGCACGCTGGATATCGCGCACGCGCTGCTTTTCCGCGCGCGCCATCAAATACCAGGCGATAAATCCGACAATTCCGACCACGCCGAGGATGATGGAGGCCAGGGCATTAATCTCCGGATTCACCCCCATGCGCACGCTGGAGAAGACCAGCATCGGCAGCGTCGTCGCGCCCGGCCCCGACACAAAGCTGGCGATAACCAGATCGTCGAGCGAGAGCGTGAACGCCAGCAGCCAGCCGGAGATCACCGCCGGCATAATCATCGGCAGCGTAATGATGAAAAAGACCTTCAGCGGCGTGGCGCCGAGATCCATCGCCGCCTCTTCAATGGAGCGATCCAGCTCGCGCAGCCGCGAGGAGATGACCACCGCCACATACGCCGTACAGAAGGTGACGTGCGCCAGCCAGATGGTGAGCATCCCGCGATCCGCTGGCCAGCCGATGGCGTGCGCCAGCGCGACAAACAGCAGGAGCAGCGACAGACCGGTGATGACGTCCGGCATGACCAGCGGGGCGGTGATCATAAACGCAAAACCATTTGCTCCGCGAAAACGGCCGAAGCGCACCATCACCAGCGCGGCAATCGTGCCCAGCACGCAGGCCATCGTCGCCGCCAGCGCCGCAATGGTCAGGCTCAGCCCCACCGCACTCATCATCGCATCATCGTGGAACAGCTCGCTGTACCAGCGCGTCGACCAGCCCGCCCAGACGGTGACCAGCTTAGAGCTGTTGAACGAGTAGATCACCAGCATCAGCATCGGCGCGTACAGGAAGGTAAAGCCGATAATCAGGATCAGAATTCGCCACGGGGAGCGTACTACCGGTAAGTTGTTCATCCGTGGTCTCCCATCTGTTTCTGCTGATGTTTGTGGAACCACATGATCGGCACGATCAGCAGCAGTAACATGACAATCGCCACCGCCGAGGCCACCGGCCAGTCGCGGTTATTGAAGAACTCCTGCCACAGCACGCGGCCAATCATGATGCTGTCCGGGCCGCCGAGCAGTTCGGGGATCACAAACTCCCCGACCGCCGGGATAAACACCAGCATCGATCCGGCGATGATCCCGCCTTTTGTGAGCGGCACAATGACGCTGAAGAACGTCTTCAATGGGCGTGCGCCGAGATCCAGCGAGGCTTCCACCAGCGAGTAATCGATTCGCGTCAGCGCCGTGTAGATTGGCAGCACCATAAACGGCAGATAGGCATAGACAATCCCGATATACACCGCAAGGTTGGTATGCAGGATCGTCAGCGGCTGGTCGATCACCCCAAGCCACAGCAGGAAGTTATTCAGTATGCCGTTATTCTTCAGGATCCCCATCCACGCGTACACGCGGATCAGGAACGATGTCCACGACGGTAAAATGACCAACAGCAGTAAAATATTTCGCGTCGACGGCTTGCTGTGCGCCACTGCCCACGCCAGCGGGTAGCCCATCAACAAGCAGCAGATCGTTGAGATCGCCGCAACCTGTAACGACTGTAAATAGGCTTCGAAATAGAGCGGATCCTCAGTCAGTTGCAGGAAATTCCCGAGGTTTAAGGTCAGCGTCAGCTGCCCGTCGGCCCACTCCCACAGATCGGTATACGGCGGGATCGCCCGCGCCATCTCCGCCAGGCTGATCTTAAAGACGATCAGGAACGGCAGCAAAAACAGCAGGATCAGCCAGATATAGGGCATGGCGATGACCAGCTTGCGGCCATGCGCCATCTGCACGCGCGCCAGCCAGTGCGAGAAACCGCCCGGTTTTTTGACGCGGGCTGGAGGTTCAAGTGTGCTCATGACCGCTCCTTATACCGTCAGGACTACGCAACTGTCCGCATCCCAGCACAGGCTCACTTCGTCGCCCCAGGTTGGCTGTCCCTTGCGATACCGGTGTTCGTTCTGTAACTGGGCGCTGAGCATCTGGCCGCTTTTCAGGCGGACATGGTAAATCGACAGATCGCCGAGATAGGCGATGTGTACCACTTCGCCCACGGCAAAGTTATAGCCATCGGCGGGCGGCTCATCGCAAAGCATGATTTTTTCCGGGCGCAGGGCAACGTAAACCGGCACGTTGTCCACCACGGAATTATCAGAATCAACCTTAAGCGGGTGCACCAGCCCCGGCGATTCAATCACCAGACCGTCGTCCTGGCGTTCCTTCAGCAGCCCTTCGAAGACGTTTACCGAGCCGATGAACTCCGCGCTGTAGCGGGTTGTCGGGTGTTCGTAAATCTCCTCCGGCTCGCCGATCTGCACGAACTTACCGCGATTCATGATCGCAATGCGCCCGGCCATGGTCATCGCCTCTTCCTGGTCGTGCGTCACCATCACGCAGGTCACCCCTACGCGCTCAAGGATATCCACCACTTCCAGCTGCATCCGGTCGCGCAGCTTTTTATCCAGCGCGCCCATCGGCTCGTCGAGCAGGAGTAATTTCGGCCGTTTGGCCAGACTTCTTGCCAGCGCCACGCGCTGACGCTGGCCGCCGGAAAGCTGATGCGGCTTACGCTTCGCGAACTCCTGCATGTGCACCAGGCTCAGCATCTCCGCCACGCGCGCGGTGATTTCGGCTTTCGGCAGTTTGTCCTGCTTCAGGCCGAAGGCGATGTTCTGCTCGACGGTCATGTGCGGGAACAGGGCATAGGACTGGAACATCATGTTAATGGGCCGCTGGTACGGCGGCACGCTGGAGAGGTCTACCCCATCCAGCACGATCTGCCCGGCGGTAGGTTGTTCAAACCCGGCCAGCATACGCAGCAGGGTCGATTTACCGCAGCCAGATGCGCCGAGTAAAGCAAATATTTCACCTTTGTAGATCGTCAGGCTGACATCGTCCACGGCATGCTGGCCGTCGAAGGATTTGGTGAGGTTTCGAATTTCAAGAAGCGGGGTCAGCGCTTTACGGACTTTCGCCTGCGGGCGGGGGATCGCGTCATTCACGGGGTGCTCTCCGGCATAGATCAACACTGGTGCAAACGCACCGTCAGGGTGCGCATCGCCGGGCGGCGCTAACGCTTGCCCGGCCTACGGGATTTGTCGGCCCGGTAAGCGACAGCGCCACCGGGCAACGATATCAAACGCCGTTACTTACCGCTTTTCACCTTCGTCCACGCGCGGGTACGCACACGGTCAATTTTCGGTTCCTGCACTTTCAGGGTGAAGAGCTTGGCAAACACATCGGCTGGCGGGTAGATCGCCGGATTATTGCGGATTTCTTCGCTCACCAGCGGCACGGAGGCCTTGTTACCGTTGGCGTAGTAGACGTGGTCGCTGATGTGGGCAATCACTTCCGGACGCATCAGGTAGTTGAGGAACTGATACGCTTCCTCTTTGTTTTTCGCATCAGCCGGCATCGCGAAGACGTCGAAGAACGCCAGCGCCCCCTCCTTCGGAATGAAGTAGGAAACATTCACACCGTTTTTCGCCTCTTTCGCACGGTTCGCTGCCTGCCAGACGTCACCCGCCCAGCCGATGGCCACGCAGATATCCCCGTTAGCCAGGTCGTTGATGTACTGAGAGGAGTGGAAGTAGCGAATATTCGGACGCAGCTTTAATAGCAGGTCGGTCGCCGGACCGGTGTAGTCGTCGGCCTTGCTGCTGTTTGGATCTTTGCCAAGATAGTTAAGCACGGTGGCGAAAATCTCTTCCGGCGCATCGAGGAAAGAGACGCCGCAGCTTTTCAGCTTCTCGAGATTTTCCGGCTTCAGCACGACGTCCCAGCTGTCCAGCTTGACGTCCGGGCCCAGCGCCGCTTTGACTTTATCCACGTTATAGCCAATACCGGTGGTCGCCCACAGGTAAGGCATGGCGTATTTGTTGTCCGGATCATGCTTCGCCACCAGCTTCAGCACTTTCGGATCGAGGTTTTTCCAGTTCGATAACTTGTTCTTGTCCAGCGGCTGGAAGACACCGGCGGTCAGCTGACGCTCCAGGAAGCTTGCAGAGGGCACCACCAGGTCGAAACCGGTACTGCCCGCCATCAGTTTGCCTTCCAGTACTTCGTTGGAATCGAATACGTCGTAGACAACCTTAATGCCGGTCTCTTTTTCAAAATTCGCGACGGTGTCCGGCGCAATATAGTCAGACCAGTTATAGACGTGCAGCGTTTTTTGTTCCGCAGCGAGCGTGCCGGCAGAGACGGCCATCAGAGCACCCGCAACCAGACCCGATAACCATTTTTTATTCAAGGCGATCATATTGTTATTCCTTCTGAAAGCTCGTTAACAAACGAACCAAAACTGTGCAGCCTGAAGATATGCAATATTCATGCATAGTTTGTCGCTCTGCCCGAAATAAAATACACCCCTCTTCCCGGCAGGTTCCGCTCGCTTTTTTAAGCACCGCAAGAATAACTGTAGCCCGTGTCTCCGGCTATAGCCCAGACGAAAAAACGCCTTTTATCAATTTTTTATGCAGATTATGTCTACGTGATAAGCCGAAACGGCCTGAGAGGAGGTGAAAAATTCTTTAAAGAAAGGTTAAAAGCAGCAGAAAAAGCGGTGTTATGCAGCCGCTCTGGTAGCGACTGCGCAAAAGTCAGACAGGCTTAGTGGAGAAAATTGGAAGATGCATCATTATTCTCGGCATCATCTTCCGCGCTATACAGCAGGTGATGTGCGTTGGCTTCCATCATTACCATGGAAATTTGCTCTTCGCTCAGGCGCATAAACCAGGCGAACTGTTTGAAGGAGAGCCCCGCGCCGGAGAATAAAGACTGGCAAACCACCAGCTTCGGCAGATTATCATCCTGTATGTCGAGAAACGCTTTCACGGTCAAAGAACTGGCGTTAATCGCTGACAGATCGGATGCCAGTGCAAGCAGCGCTGAAGGCTTCACTTCAGCCAGCGCCGAGAACAGGATCACGTCGTTAATCAGATCGATTTTGGCATCAAAAATACCATCGAAATTTTGCATGTGAGGCAGATGCAGCGCCTGGCAGGAGTCGCATTCGAAAAAAGTAATACCGGCATCATCGAGCCATTGACGTAACGTATCCAGTGTAGGTACGACCTGTAAATCCATCGCTGTGCAGCCTCTTAAATAAAAACGTTGTCCAGCTTACGCAAAAAGTGCGCGCCGATCCATTTAACCGCCCGTTTTCAGGCAAAATCCCGGCGTCGCATGGCGTTCAATCCATGCGATCATTTTACCTGCAATATCGACGCCTGTGGTTTTTTCCACCCCTTCCAGCCCCGGCGAGGCGTTAACTTCCATCACCAGCGGCCCGCGGTCGGCACGCAGCAGATCGACCCCCGCCACGTCCAGGCCCAGCGTCTGCGCCGCTTTCACCGCAATCTCGCGCTCGCGCTCGCTGATAAGGGCCACCCGCGCGATACCGCCGCGGTGCAGGTTAGAGCGGAAGTCGCCCTCTTTCGCCTGCCGCTCTATGGCGGCCACCACTTCATCGCCCACCACAAAGCAGCGGATGTCGCACCCTTTGGCCTCTTTAATATACTCCTGCACCAGAATATGGGCATTCAGACCGCGAAAGGCGTCAATCACGCTTTCCGCCGCCTGACGCGTCTCCGCCAGTACCACCCCAATACCCTGCGTGCCTTCCACCAGCTTAATGACCAGCGGCGCACCGCCCACCATGTCGATTAAATCGCTGGTGTCGTCCGGGGAGTGAGCAATCCCGGTGACGGGCAAATCGATCCCCTGGCGCGCCAGCAGCTGCAGCGAGCGCAGCTTATCGCGGGCGCGTGAGATCGCCACGGACTCATTGAGCGGATAGCTTCCCAGCATTTCAAACTGGCGCAGCGCGGCCGTGCCGTAATAGGTGATCTGGGAGCCAATGCGGGGAATTACCGCATCAAAATGCGGGAGTTTGCGGCCTTTGTAATGAATCGACGACGCCGCAGGGTCGATGTTCATATAGCAGGACATCGGATCGAGGATCTCAACCTGATGTCCGCGTTTCGCCGCCGCTTCTCGCAGGCGTTTACATGAATAGAGCGTTCCATCCCGGGACAATATGGCAATTTTCACCCTGCACCTCTCTAAAGACATGGGAAAAGCCTGCCTATCATACACGAGGCGCAGGAGGAAGGGACTATCGCGTTGCCCAGCCCTGTTTGTGCAGGTAATCAAGAATGAACGGGCGGTTTTCTTTAATGATGGTGCGACGAATATGGTCGCTCCAGGTATCGCGGCGGTTGTTGCTGTCGCGCGTCAGATAGTAGTTCGCCAGCTCTTCATCGTATTGATGCAGAACGTCCTGATCGACCGGCTGGTAGTGGTTTTCATGCACCAGCATCGCAGCAGGAATACGCGGCTTCAGATCCGGGTTATCCGCCGGCCAGCCGAGGCACAGACCAAACAGCGGCAACACGTGTTTCGGCAGCTTCAGCAGTTGCGTCACGCTTTCGATGTTATTACGCAGCCCGCCGATATAGACGCCGCCAAGCCCCAGCGATTCCGCCGCCGTGAACGCGTTTTGCGCCATCAATGCCGTATCCACCACGCCCAGCAGCAGCTGTTCCGCCAGCCCCAGCTCCGCCTCAGGACAGATTTGCAGGTGACGGTTAAAATCGGCGCAGAACACCCAGAACTCAGCCGCCTGGGCAACGTGCTTTTGTCCGCCCGTCAGCGTTACCAGCTGTTCACGCATCGCCGGATCGGTGATGCGGATAATGGAGCTGCACTGCAAAAAGCTGGAGCTGGAGGTGCCTCTTGCGCTGTCGATGATCGCGTCCCGCTGCGCCTGGGTGATCGGCTCATCGGTGAAATGGCGAATGGAACGGTGGGAACGAAGCAGGTCAATGGTTGGCGTCATTTTGTCTCTCTTTGTATTGCGTAAAACGTATGGCAGCCAGTATAGGCAATGATCCACCTGATGTAATTGGCGAAACATAGCCTGACTGTATCAAAGTGACAGGTGAAACCTTCTTTCCATGACGGCAGGTTATCGTGCACTATAGGGATTATTCGCCGTCAGGCTTGTTTTTTGAGGAGAGAGAAATGTTTGCAGTAATTTTTGGTCGTCCAGGATGCCCTTACTGTGTGCGCGCGAAAGAGCTGGCTGAGAAACTGACTGAAGAACGTGATGATTTCAACTTCCGTTACGTGGATATCCACGCGGAAGGCATCAGCAAAGCCGATCTGGAAAAAACCGTGGGTAAACCGGTTGAAACCGTGCCGCAAATCTTCCTCGATCAGAAACACATCGGCGGCTGCACCGATTTCGAAGCGTACGCCAAAGAGCACCTGGGCCTGTTTGCCGCTCAGTAATGCTAAGACGCCCTCACCCTGAGGGCGTTTTTATTTATGGTGCTTCCGCTGTTGCAGCAGGCTGCGCATAAATAAGAAACAGAGCGCGCCCAGCGCACACCAGAAAACGCCACTCAGTAGCCACGCCACTTCCTGCCAGACGCTTCTCGACGAGAGAAACAGCACGCGCATCAGAAGCAGGCAGAGGGGCGCCGCAAGGATGGCCCCCAGCAGCGGCATTACCACCTCGCCTTTGCGCGAGAGAAAACTGGCCACTACCCCCGGCAGGATGAAGAACAACAGGCCCAGCTCGGGATGACCGGACGCTCTGAAGGCGCCCTTCACATTAAAAGCAAGCGACATGCAAACGACCGTAAACAGCAAAAAGCAGCTGATTACGCCAACCCAGTTTCGTTTAAAGTTCAAACTATCCTCCTGACTTATCTCTATCAAATACAAAAATCGTCCGGTGGACGCCCAGTCAGATAAAGCATTGCGGCAATCCTTGCCAAAGCACGCACACAAGTCGTGCGATAATAGGTGGCTGTCGGTAGCTATTACGATTAAACTAACCGCCTGCTAGTGTTTAGGGTATTTATCAGGAAGCAGGGAGGTGCAAAGTGATTCCCTGACTCTGAAAACAGTAGCCCAAATAGTCCTTTCATTCAACAACTTACTGGTAAACAAGAAGTTAGCCTCCGTGAATATAAACGTCGCAGACTTGTTAAATGGGAATTACATCCTGTTATTATTTGTGGTACTGGCACTGGGCCTTTGTCTGGGTAAATTGCGCCTGGGTTCAGTTCAACTTGGTAATTCCATTGGCGTTTTAGTCGTCTCCCTGTTATTAGGTCAGCAACATTTCAGTATTAACACGGACGCGCTTAACTTAGGTTTCATGCTGTTTATTTTTTGCGTAGGCGTGGAAGCCGGTCCGAACTTTTTTTCCATTTTCTTCCGAGACGGCAAAAATTATCTGATGCTGGCGCTGGTGATGGTCGGCAGCGCCCTGCTGATTGCGTTAGGGCTGGGCAAACTGTTTGGCTGGGACATCGGCTTAACGGCCGGTATGCTGGCAGGCTCGATGACCTCCACGCCGGTGCTTGTTGGCGCGGGGGATACGCTTCGTCATTCTGGCATGGCAGGCACGCAGCTTTCCGCCGCGCTGGATAACCTGAGCCTGGGCTATGCCCTGACCTATCTGATTGGTCTGGTGAGCCTGATTGTTGGCGCGCGCTATCTGCCAAAACTTCAGCATCAGGATCTCCAGACCAGCGCCCAAACCATTGCCCGAGAGCGTGGTCTGGATACGGACTCCAAACGTAAAGTTTACCTGCCGGTGATCCGCGCCTACCGCGTCGGTCCGGAACTGGTTGCCTGGACCGACGGGAAAAACCTGCGCGAGCTGGGGATCTACCGTCAGACCGGCTGCTACATCGAACGTATCCGTCGTAACGGCATTCTGGCAAACCCGGACGGTGACGCAGTACTCCAGATGGGCGATGACATCGCTCTGGTTGGTTACCCGGACGCCCACGCGCGTCTCGATCCGAGCTTCCGCAACGGGAAAGAAGTGTTCGACCGCGACCTGCTGGACATGCGTATCGTCACCGAAGAGATTGTGGTGAAGAACCACAACGCCGTGGGCCGCCGTCTGGCGCAGTTGAAGCTGACCGACCACGGCTGTTTCCTCAATCGCGTGATCCGCAGCCAGATTGAAATGCCTATCGACGATAACGTGGTGCTTAATAAAGGCGATGTGTTGCAGGTCAGCGGCGATGCCCGACGTGTTAAAACCGTTGCCGACCGTATCGGCTTTATCTCGATCCACAGCCAGGTGACGGACCTGTTAGCCTTCTGCGCCTTCTTCATTGTTGGCCTGATGATCGGGATGATCACCTTCCAGTTCAGTAACTTTAGCTTCGGCATCGGTAACGCTGCCGGTCTGCTGTTCGCCGGGATCATGCTGGGCTTCCTGCGAGCGAACCATCCCACCTTCGGCTACATCCCTCAGGGAGCGCTGAACATGGTGAAAGAGTTCGGTCTGATGGTCTTTATGGCGGGTGTCGGCTTAAGCGCCGGGAGCGGCATTGGCAATGGCCTGGGTGCGGTCGGCTGGCAAATGTTGGTTTCCGGGCTTATCGTCAGCCTGGTACCGGTAGTCATCTGCTTCCTGTTCGGCGCCTACGTGCTCCGCATGAACCGCGCCCTGCTCTTCGGCGCGATGATGGGCGCGCGCACCTGCGCACCGGCAATGGAGATCATCAGCGACACCGCGCGCAGCAACATCCCGGCGCTGGGCTATGCAGGCACCTACGCCATCGCAAACGTGCTGCTGACGCTGGCAGGTACGCTGATCATCATTATCTGGCCAGGACTCGGATAAATCTCAAGATTGCGTGTGGCTGAAAAAATTTTCGTTACGCGCAGAACTTTTTACGCAGGGTGCAGTCATAACTAGTGCCACTGCTTTTCTTTGATGTCCCCAATTTGTGGAGCCCATCAACCCCGCCATTTTTGGTTCAAGGTTGATGGGTTTTTTGTTGCCTGAAATTAATACCCTTCCCTATCAATTACTTATAACACTACCTTATTTTCCATGGCGGTATAGCTGATCTTCTTGCGCGGTTAAATTTTGCCTGGTCAATATCTTAAAAGAACAACGATTGAGCGTAGATATGATCGGGTTTGAACTTCGATACAGGCAGCTGGCATAAGCTGGAACGAATTAATCCACCTGATGACAGGAAAAGTAATGAAGGCTTCATCCGGGGATAGCGGCAGAAGTCTACATAAAGCTCGCTCACCACTCCAATTTCGGAATCGCTCTTCTGAAACCGGAATTTATTTAGGTCCCATGTATGCGTTCACATATCGCGTGCAATAGTATTGAGGTTATTGACGGTGGATATCACTACCCTTGCCTGTAAATGGGGCTCAAGACTACTTAAGGCCGTCTGGTTTGCGTTAATTAGCTTTCTGCTAGGACGCACGCTGGGTCCTTCAACAGCTTATATTAACCACGACGTTGCGACTGCTATTTGCGGCTTCATCTATGGTGATATTAATGCGGAGACAATGTACGAAACATATACAAATATTGATATTTTGATTCTGTTAACATCTGCAACGATCGTCTGTCTCATAACATTGAAGATATTCAACAAAACCAGGAATCATTAATCTTCTAATCCCGCCTTGTCTGTGGCTCAAAGACGACTGCTCAACGTAATGGTACTTCACTGAGGACATTTATTTGCCCTTATTGCCCTTCCCTCACTCGCCACAAACATATATGATTTAATGTATATGACAAAAACCACGCAGGATCGCCAGATGCTTCACCCCGTTCAGCTCTTCAAAACCCTCTCCGACGAAACGCGCCTCTCCATCGTCATGCTTCTGCGTGAAGCGGGCGAGCTGTGCGTCTGCGATCTCTGCTCCGCTACCAACGAGCCGCAGCCGAAAGTCTCCCGCCATATGGCCTTACTGCGCGAGGCCGGGCTGGCCATCGACCGTCGCGAGGGTAAGTGGATCTACTACCGT
Source organism: Enterobacter cloacae complex sp. IR5428 (assembly GCF_049238585.1). Taxonomy (NCBI): domain Bacteria; kingdom Pseudomonadati; phylum Pseudomonadota; class Gammaproteobacteria; order Enterobacterales; family Enterobacteriaceae; genus Enterobacter; species Enterobacter cloacae complex sp. IR5428. The sequence continues at coordinate 168,187 of NZ_JBMKHV010000007.1, forward strand.
CTCTCTCCCAACATGCCTGCATGGGCGGCAACCGTTATCGACACCAGCTGGAACTGCCTGCGAGAAGAGACACGTATGAAGCTGAAAAACCGCCTCCCGGGCTCGTGCTGACCACAACACATTCACAAAAACAGATATAACGGAGTAAAAGATGTTTCTGGCAGGGGCTATTTTTCTGTTTACGCTGGTACTGGTTATCTGGCAGCCCAAAGGGCTCAGTATCGGCTGGAGTGCCACCATTGGCGCCGCGCTGGCGCTGGCGAGCGGTGTGATCCACGTTAACGATATTCCGGTGGTCTGGAACATCGTCTGGAATGCGACGGCCACGTTTATCGCGGTAATCGTTATCAGTTTGCTGCTGGATGAGTCCGGTTTTTTCGAGTGGGCGGCGCTGCACGTTGCTCGCTGGGGAAACGGTCGCGGGCGGTTGCTGTTTACCTGGATCGTGCTGCTGGGTGCGGCCGTGGCGGCGCTGTTCGCCAATGACGGTGCGGCATTGATCCTGACGCCTATCGTTATCGCCATGCTGCTGGCGCTGGGGTTCAGCAAGCAGGCCACGCTGGCGTTCGTGATGGCGGCGGGATTTATCGCCGATACCGCCAGCCTGCCGCTGATTGTCTCCAACCTGGTCAACATCGTCTCAGCGGACTTCTTTAAGCTGGGCTTTAGCGAATACGCCTCGGTGATGATCCCGGTTGATATCGCTGCAATTGCCGCGACGCTGGTGATGCTGCATCTGTTCTTCCGCAAGGAAATACCGCCGGAATATGACCTGGCAAAACTCCGCGAGCCCGCACGGGCCATTCATGACCTGCCGACGTTCAGAACGGGCTGGATCGTGCTGCTGCTACTGCTCGTCGGTTTCTTTGTGCTTGAACCTCTGGGTATCCCGGTCAGCGCTATCGCAACAACTGGCGCGCTGATTTTATTTGCCGTTGCGAAACGCGGGCACGCCATTAACACCGGGAAAGTGCTGCGCGGCGCACCCTGGCAGATCGTTATCTTTTCGCTGGGGATGTATCTGGTGGTGTATGGCCTGCGTAATGCCGGGCTGACGGAGTCTCTTTCAGGCGTTCTTGATCGCTTAGCCGGACACGGACTCTGGGCCACTACGCTGGGAACCGGATTTATCACCGCCTTTCTGTCATCCATAATGAACAATATGCCAACGGTATTGATCGGCGCGCTCTCCATTGAGGGTAGTGCGGCAACAGGCTTGATTAAGGAGGCGATGATTTACGCTAACGTGATTGGCTGCGATCTGGGGCCGAAAATCACCCCCATCGGTAGCCTGGCCACCCTGCTATGGCTTCATGTGCTGGCACAGAAAAACATGACCATTACCTGGGGCTACTATTTCAGGACGGGCATCATAATGACGCTGCCGGTTCTGTTTGTGACGCTCGCCGCGCTGGCGCTACGTCTCTCCTTCACACTGTAATGAGTAACGGATATGAGCAACATCACTATCTACCACAACCCGGCCTGCGGCACGTCGCGCAATACGCTGGAGATGATCCGCAACAGCGGTACGGAACCCGAAATTATTCTCTATCTTGAGAACCCACCGTCGCGTGATGAACTGACCAGGCTGATTGCAGACATGGGGATTCCCGTGTGCGATCTGCTGCGCAAAAACGTCGAGCCTTATGAGCAACTGGGCCTTGCCGGGGGAAATTTCACCGATGACCAGCTTATCGATTTCATGCTGCTGTACCCCATTCTGATTAACCGTCCGATTGTGGTGACGCCGCTGGGTACACGTCTGTGCCGCCCTTCTGAAGTCGTTCTCGACATCCTTCCGGACGCGCAAAAAGGGGCATTTACAAAGGAAGATGGCGAAATCGTCGTTGACGCCAGCGGGAAAAAAATCTCCTGACATCAGGCGTGGCCGGGGCGAGCGCTATCAGACGGTATCCTCGCCTGCAATCCGTCCCACTATCGCCCGGATCTCCTCCCGGGTTAACGGCGACCGGTCGGTTACAAAATGCAGCGTCATCCCCTCGATAAACGCATCCAGCGCACGGGCGGTGGCCGGATCAAACCACTGCTCAAGCGTAGTCTGGCTCATCTTCATCCAGTCCTGCATCACCGTTTTCAGCGCGGCGCTGCGGTGCATAAAAGCGTACAGCTGATACATCAGCGCCATATTGTGTGGCGTGGTCACGGCTGAACTGTGGATCAGCGTGGTAATGGCCTCGCACGCCCTCTCCCGCCCGGTCACCCCCGCGAAGAAATCCCGGTACTGCTGAGACATCTGCTGCGTAAACCACGTGAACGCCTCCTCCAGAAGCGACTCCATCCCGTCGAAATAGTAGGTCATCGACCCCAGCGGTACGCCTGCGCAGGTGGCAATTTTGCGGTGCGTGACGGCATGAATACCGTGCTCAGCAATGGTGTCCAGCGTCGCCTGGAGTATCTTCTCGCGGCGGTTAGGGTCGTTTGGTGGTCTGCTCATAAAATCCTCATCCGGTTTATGTACAAATGTACACAAAGTTGCTAGTGTTGTCGCTATTGTTGTACTTCTGGTGCTGATCCCAATGACGCTAACTTCTCCTCGCAAAGCCCTGCATCTGCGCATGTGGGCGCTGTTTATGTTCTTCTTCATCCCCGGGCTGCTGATGGCTTCCTGGGCAACGCGCACCCCGGCAATCCGCGATACGCTATCCGTCTCGACGGCGGAGATGGGGATCGTGCTGTTTGGCCTGTCGATTGGCTCGATGAGCGGCATCCTCTGCTCGGCCTGGCTGGTGAAGCGCTTTGGCACGCGCGCGGTGATCCGTACCACCATGTGCTGCGCCGTGGTGGGAATGTTCGCTTTGAGCGTGGCGCTGTGGTTCGCCTCGCCGCTGATGTTTGCCCTTGGGCTGATGGTATTTGGCGGCAGCTTTGGTGCGGCTGAAGTGGCCATTAACGTCGAGGGGGCCGCCGTCGAACAGGCGATGAACAAAACGGTGCTGCCCATGATGCATGGCTTTTACAGCCTCGGCACGCTGGCGGGCGCGGGCGTGGGGATGGCACTGACGGCGCTGGGCATTGCGGCCAATGTGCACATTTTGCTGGCGGCGCTGGTCTGTATTATCCCGATCCTCACCGGCATCAGGGCTATTCCCGCAGGCACAGGACAACACGCCTCGGACGAACAGAAGTCTGCGGCAAAAGGGTTGCCCTTCTATCGTGATTTCCAGCTAATGCTGATTGGCGTGGTGGTGCTGGCGATGGCATTTGCTGAAGGCTCCGCCAACGACTGGCTACCGTTGCTGATGGTGGACGGGCACGGATTTAGCCCCACCTCCGGCTCGCTGATCTACGCTGGATTTACGCTCGGCATGACCGTCGGACGCTTTACCGGCGGCTGGTTTATCGACCGTTACAGCCGCGTGGCGGTCGTCCGTGCCAGCGCCCTGCTGGGTGGGCTGGGCATCGCGATGATCATCTTTGTGGATGTGGACTGGATTGCCGGTGTGTCGGTGATCCTGTGGGGGCTGGGCGCCTCCCTTGGCTTCCCGCTGACCATTTCCGCTGCCAGCGATACCGGTCCCGATGCGCCGACGCGCGTGAGCGTTGTGGCGACCACGGGCTACCTCGCTTTCCTGGTGGGGCCGCCGCTGCTTGGATTCCTCGGTGAGCACTACGGGTTGCGCAGCGCCATGCTGGTGGTGTTAGGGTTAGTGATTATTGCCGCCCTGGTGGCGCGTGCGGTGGCAAAACCGGAAGCAGAACAAACGACAATGGAGAAGGGATATGAGCGTTAAACTGATTGCAGTCGACATGGATGGCTCCTTCCTGAGCGATGCGAAAACCTATAATCGCGCGCGTTTTCTGGCGCAGTACGCGCGCATGAAAGCGCAAGGCATCCGTTTTGTGGTCGCCAGCGGAAACCAGTACTACCAGTTGATCTCATTTTTCCCCGAGATCGCCCATGAAATCGCCTTCGTCGCCGAAAACGGCGGCTGGGTGGTGGATGCGGGCGAAGACGTGTTTAACGGCGAACTGTCGAAAGAGCATTTTCTGACCGTCGCCACCCTGTTAAACGACGTGCCCGGCATTGAGATAATTGCCTGCGGAAAAAACAGCGCCTACACGCTGAAAACGTATAACGACCTCTTCAAAGAGATTGCGGCGAAATACTATCACCGCCTTGAAAGCGTCAGCAGCTTTGACAACCTCAACGATATTTTCTTCAAGTTCGGGCTTAACGTCTCTGACGACGAAATACCGCGCATTCAGGCGCTGCTGCATGAGAAGCTTGGCGACATCATGGTGCCGGTGACCACGGGTCACGGCAGTATCGACCTGATAATCCCTGGCGTGCACAAAGCTAACGGCCTGCGGATCCTGCAAGCGCGCTGGGGCATTGAGGACAGTGAAGTGGTGGCCTTTGGCGACAGCGGTAACGACGTGGAGATGCTGCGCCAGGCTGGGTTTGGCTTCGCGATGGCCAACGCCAGACCGCATATAAAAGCTGTGGCCCGCTATGAAGCGCCGAACAATAATGACGAAGGGGTGCTGGACGTGATTGATATGGTGCTGGAGGGGAAGGCGCCGTTTAATTGATTCCGTGCGGTCTGGTGCCCTCACCCTAACCCTCTCCCACAGGGCTGAGGGTTCCCCACAAAATAATGCCTGCACAGATGGCCCCCTCTCCCTTGAGGGAGAGGGCTGGGGTGAGGGGGAACATACGGCTCTGGTGGTCATTCCGTTCACTTTATGTTCCTTGCTACTCTGTCACGACATGACCGGTGAACGTGCCAGGGTGGCTCAGTCGCCACCACCCTGGCGACCCGGGCTTCCGGCGGAAAATCGCCGCTTCGCGGTGCCTTCGGCTTATTCCTTCCGGCTTATCGGGGACGGGCGGAGGTAACATCCCTGTAAAGCCCGCCCTCTCGGCGCATCCCTGCGCCTCGCCCCGGCCTACAGGAAACGCCTCAGCGATTTACAGCCGGACCGAGGCATCGCTGAAAGCCCTCAGTTATTCTGAGGCAACGTTATCGCTTTTGCTTTCAAATTACTGGGGATCCCTCAGCCCACAGGGAGAGGGAACTGTCCCGAGCTCGCCCAGGGGGGAGAGGGAATAAGGATTACGGTTGCAGTGCGCTTCCGACGCGTTTGTCCTTCAGGAACACCACCATCAGCCCTACCCACAGCACACCGTTTGCGAGGTTGAACAGGCTGAACAGCCCGTTACCGCCGAAAGCATAGGCATGTTTGCTCACCTCAATACCGACGGTGAAAATCAGCATTTGCAGCATCCCCATCGCGGCAGACACCGTGCCTTTACTCATTTCACTGGCGAACAGCGTCAGGCGCACCAGGCCAGCATTCGCCACGCCGATACCAAACGCGTAAACACTCAGCCCCGCCGTCATCCACAGGTACGCATGAGACGAGGCTACGGTCGCCACCGCCGCGATAATCAGCCCTGCCGCTATGGGCCAGCCGCCCAAAATAATCAGCGAACGCACGGTACGGCGCGACGTCAGACGCGCCAGCACCAGGTTACCGATAATCAGCGCGCCAAAAATCGGCACCTGTAACAGGCCATACTCATAGCTGCTAAGCTGTTCGCCGCTGATGATAATGACCGGCGACTGGGCAATCCACGCCAGCAGTGGCAGGCTGACAAACCCCGTCGCCAGCGCGCCCGCGACAAAACGACCGTTTTTCAGCACTGCCTTATAATCCCGCCCAAGCTCTTTAAGCGAGAGCTTTTCGCCCAGGCGGGTGGCGGTTTCCGGCATCGCACGGTGCAGGCCAAAGAAAGAGATAGCCGCAAGCGCGGCAAAGAGGACGAACATCCCCTCCCACGGCGCGACGTGAACCCATGCGGCTCCCACCAGCGGCCCAAGAAGCGGTGCAATCAGTGCCACGTTTGCCATCAGCGCGGTAATTTTGATACACACCGCCTCCTCAAACGACTCCTGAATAGCGGCATAGCCCACGGCGCCAATAAAGCACAGGCTCACGCCCTGAAGGAAACGCAGCAGTGTGAACTGCTCAATACTCTGCGCCAGCAGCGTGGCGAGACAGGTGACGATAAACCACACTACGCCCGTCAGCATCACCGGACGGCGGCCAATACGATCCGACAGCGGCCCTAACAGCCACTGTAAAAACATGCCACCCGCCAGATAGGCGGTCATGGATGTCGGCACCCACTCAATACCTGCGTTGTACTGCTCAACCACAGCCAGCATGCCGGGCTGGATCATGTCGTTGCCGATGTAGGTAGAGAATTCGTAAAGCACCAGACACAGAGGAAAAAGTAACGCCTGACGACCCAGACGATTACCGGAAGAAGAACGGTTTATCATGCAATCTCTTTAGTATGAAAAAATCGCGATGAGTGTAATGAATTGCCGCTGTCTGAGATAGCAAATTAACGTGAAAAAACAGAAATAACGCACTTATCGTTGTTGTTTAAGGTTTCCTTAAGTTGCCCTCCCTATGATAGTGCTATTTCACGTTATTGACCGAAACTATGACACACGCCGTCAGCCCTTCAGAATTATCTAAGTTACCGACAAATAAGACAAAACGTCTTTACCGTTTGCCTGCCCGCTTTTATGGTTATCAACTTTTCGTGCTTATTGCCCTTGCGGTGCTTTTTACCTGGCTTTCGCGCAATGAATCGCTTGACCGATGGATAACCGGTTTCTGGTATGACGCAGCGGCGCATCATTTTCCGCTACAGCAAAACCCGCTGCTGGATCTGCTGAACCATCGGTTGGCGAAATATGTGACCATTGTTATCGCTGCCGCATCGCTGATTTACGGCGCTTACAAACGCAATGCCCGACTGGTAACGGCCGCGCTTCTGATGGGGCTGGGTGCGCTGGTAGTAGGGGTGCTGAAAAGCATAAGCCACCACAGCTGTCCGTGGGATCTGGTGGAATATGGCGGCAGGTCCGTTTCGTATCCCCTGTTCAGCGCCGTTCCGGCAGACAGCGGACCGGGACGCTGCTTTCCCGGCGGCCACGCCTCCAGCGGGTTTATGGTGATGGGGCTGTTTTTTGCCTTCTGGCGTGAACGTCCGCGCCTGGCATGGTCCTTTGTCGCGTCAGGCGTTGTTATGGGGCTGGTGATGGGCTTCGGGCAGGTCATGCGCGGCGCGCATTTTTTCTCTCACAACCTGTGGGCCGGGTGGTGGGTCTGGTTTTCCCAGGTGCTGGTTTACGGGCTGGTTTCCGCCCGGTTTGCTAAAGAGTAACGAGATTATGTTAGAAAATCTGAACTACGAACTGTTTTACCTGCTCAACGCCACACCGTCGTCACCGGAATGGATGATCGATCTCGCCACCTTCATTGCGAAAGATCTGATTAGCATTGTACCGGCGCTGGCAGTGATCCTCTGGTTATGGGGACCTCGTACACAGGTCACCGCCCAGCGCCATCTGGTGATCAAAATGGCGATGGCAATTGGCGTGAGCGTGCTGGCAAGCTACGTGCTGGGTCACGCCTTCCCGCACGATCGTCCGTTTGTCGATCGCGTCGGCTACAACTTCCTGCACCATGCGCCGGATGACTCGTTCCCGAGCGATCACGGCACGGTGATCTTCACCTTTGCGCTGGCCTTCCTGTTCTGGCATCGCCTGTGGTCCGGCGTAGTGCTGATGGGCGTGGCAGTCGCCATCGCCTGGTCCCGCGTCTACCTGGGGGTGCACTGGCCGCTGGATATGGTCGGCGGTTTCCTGGTGGGGCTGATGGGCTGCGTCAGCGCAGCCATCCTGTGGAGCCTTTTTGGCCCGGCGCTTTATCATGGATTATCACAGGCCTATCGCGTTCTGTTTGCCCTTCCGATCCGCAAAGGCTGGATACGTGACTAACCCCGGTCCGTCAGGTTACACTTGAGCCCCCGCCCTGCGGGGGCTCACTTTTTTAGCCCGAGGATCTATGGAAACACGTCGCGATGACCGCATTGCTCAGCTGCTTCAGGCGCTGAAGCGCAGCGATAAGCTGCATCTTAAGGAAGCCGCTTCCCTGCTTGGCGTGTCTGAAATGACCATTCGTCGCGATCTGAACAGCGACAGCGCCCCCGTTGTGCTGCTTGGCGGGTATATTGTTCTGGAGCCGCGTAGCGCCAGCCATTATCTGTTAAGCGATCAAAAAACACGCCTGGTGGAAGAGAAGCGCAAAGCCGCGCGGCTCGCCGCCTCGCTGGTGCAGCCGCATCAAACGCTGTTTTTTGACTGCGGTACGACAACCCCGTGGATCATCGAGGCCATCGACAGCACCGTTCCCTTTACCGCCGTCTGTTATTCGCTAAATACCTTCCTGGCTTTGCAGGAGAAACCAGCATGCCGGGTGATTTTGTGTGGCGGCGAGTTTCATGCCAGCAACGCCATCTTCAAGCCGCTGAATATTCAGGACACGCTGAGCAATGTATGCCCTGATATCGCCTTTTACTCTGCGGCGGGCGTGAATGTGAAACAGGGGGCAACCTGTTTTAATCTTGAAGAGTTACCGGTGAAACAGTGGGCGCTCAACGCCGCGCAGCAGCATGTGCTGGTGGTCGATCACAGTAAATTTGGCAAGGTCCGTCCGGCAAGGATGGGAGAACTGTCGCGCTTTGACGCCATCGTCAGTGATTGCCGCCCGGATGACGAGCTGGTGGCATACGCGAAAGCGCAGCAGGTGAAGTTGATGTATTGAGGTTATGCCGGGTGGCGCTGCGCTTACCCGGCCTACGTTCGAGCCGTTGTAGGCCGGGTAAGGCGAAGCCGCCACCCGGCAAAAACTTAGCTGAACCAGCTGCCAAACCAGCCGTGGAATTTCATTAACACAAAGTCCCACATCCGGCTGAAGAAGCCGCCCTCTTCCACCGCTTCCATTACCACCAGCGGACGCTGCTCAATAGATTTGCCGTTAAGCTGGAAATCTATCGTCCCGACCACCTGACCTTTTTTCAACGGTGCGGTGAGCTGTGGCTCGGTCAGGGTATAGCTGGCTTTCAGGTTTTTCAGCTGACCGCGTGGAATGGTGACGGAACCCGCTTCACCCGCTCCCAGGTTCACTTCACTTTTATCACCAAACCAGACACGCTGGCTGACGAAGGTGGCGTCCGGCTTAATCGGCGTGACGGTTTCAAAGAAGCGGAAACCCCAGGTCAGCAGTTTTTCGGATTCGTTAAAACGAATACGGTCGGTTTTCGTTCCCAGCACCACTGAGATCAGGCGCATATCGCCCTGCGTCGCAGAAGCCACCAGGTTGTATCCGGCCCCGGCAGTTGTACCGGTTTTCATGCCGTCCACGTTAACGTTACTGCTCCACAGCAGACGGTTACGGTTAGGCTGGCGGATATTGTTGAAGGTAAACTCTTTCTCTTTATGGATAGCGTACTCATCCGGCACGTCATGGATCAGCGCTTTGCCCAGCAGCGCCATATCGCGCGCGGTACTGAACTGACCCGGCGCATCCAGGCCGTGAACAGTTTTAAAAGTGGTATTGGTCAGACCCAGTTTTTTCGCGTAGCCATTCATCAGCCCAATAAATGAGTCCTGACTGCCCGCGACGTAATCGGCCAGCGCAATACAGGCATCATTTCCCGACTGAATAATAACCCCTTTATTCAGATCGGACACGGAGACCTGGTCGCCAGGCTTCAGGAACATCACGGACGAGCCGCGCAGCGCCGGGTTACCGGTCGCCCAGGCATCTTTCCCGACGGTGACCATGTCATTCAGCTTGATCTTGCCCGCTTTCAACGCCTGGCCGACCACATAGCTGGTCATAATTTTCGTCAGGCTCGCCGGGTCGAGTTTTTCGTCGGCGTTACCTTCCGCCAGCACTTTCCCGCTGGCGTAATCCATCAGGATCCAGGCGCGCGCATCAACAGGCGGCGCTTCGGGCGCTGTCTGTTCCGCCGCATGGAGCGTTGGGGCAAAAAGGAAAAGCAGCGCCGAGCCTGCCGCCAGGCTGCGCAGAGAGGAAGTTTTTTGCGTCATAAATGCCACCCGAGTGTCCATTCTAAAAATCACGTCACAATCACCGTGTCGCAAGAAGCGATGAGTAATAGCGCACTACAGCCTTCAAAGAAACCTGTTCCAGGTAAAGTTTTTAAAGTTTATGCAATAACATTCAGATACGCTTTGATTGCGGTGTTTTTTTTAGCATCTGTTGCGTAATTGTTAGGTTTATCTCACCATGGCGAAAAGCTGACTCGGATTCACATCTCATCGGGAGTAAATATGATTACGCTGTGGGGCAGGAACAATTCGACCAACGTGAAAAAAGTGCTCTGGACGCTGGAAGAGCTGGATTTACCGTTTAAGCAGGTTATGGCGGGCCTGGAGTTTGGCGTGAATAAAGACGCGGACTACCTGGCGATGAACCCAAACGGACTGGTGCCGCTACTGCGCGATGACGAGACAGACGCCACGCTGTGGGAGTCTAACACCATCGTGCGATACCTCGCCGCGCAGTACGGCCAGGGTCGGCTGTGGGTAGAAAATCCAGCCCAGCGCGCGCAGGGCGAAAAATGGATGGACTGGGCAAACCAGACGCTTTCCCCAACGCACCGCGTGATCCTGATGGGGCTTATCCGTACGCCGGAAGCCGATCGTGATTATCCCGCCATTCATGCCGCCCAGGACGCGTGCGAGTCGCTGTTTGCGATGATGGACGACGAACTGGCGAAGCATACCTGGTTCTCCGGCGACACGTTCGGCGTGGGCGATATCGCCGTCGCCCCTTTCGTCTGGAACCTCACTAACATGGGTCTCAGCTGGACCCCGCGCCCTCACCTTGAGCGCTGGATCCAGCAGCTCAGCGAGCGCCCGGCGTATCGCAACGTGGTGATGATCCCGGTGACCTGATTACGACCCGGACGGGCTGACTTTCCAAAGCTGCCCGTCCGTCTCGTCGGTCAGCACGTACAGATAACCATCCGGCCCGACGCGCACATCGCGAATTCGCTGATCTTTATCCCCAAGAATGCGCCCGTCCTCCGTCACGGTATTGCCCTTCACGCTCAGCACGATGACGTCTTTCTCCTTCAGCGCGCCGATAAACAGCTTGTTTTTCCACTGCGGGAAGACGTCGCTGTTGTAGAACGCCATGCCGCTGACGGCGGGCGACACTTTCCAGACAAACAGCGGTTTTTCAGTGCCCTCAACGTGCTCGCCTTTCGCTTCCGGGATTTTCAGGCCGCTGTAGTTGATCCCGTGCGTCGCCATCGGCCAGCCGTAGTTTTTGCCTTTTTCAGGAATGTTGATCTCATCCCCGCCGCGAGGGCCGTGTTCATTAAGCCACAGCGCGTCGCTCCACGGGTTCATCGCCATCCCCTGCGGGTTGCGAATGCCGTAAGACCAGATTTCAGGCCGTGCACCGGCTGTGTTCACAAACGGGTTATCCGGCGGCACTTTCCCGTCCTCCGTCAGGCGCACCACCTTGCCCTGAAGCTTATCCAGATCCTGCGCCGTCGGGCGCTGGTTGTTTTCACCCAGGCCAATAAAGAGATGGCCTTTGCCGTCGAACACCAGCCGTCCGCCAAAGTGGTTGCCAGTAGAGAGCTTCGGCATCTGTCGGAACACCACCTGGAAGCCCTCAATGCGCGAGAGGTCATCGCTCAACCGCCCGTAGCCCACCGCGGTGCCCGCTTTTCCATCATCACCCGCCTCGGCGAAGCTGAGCCAGATCCGCCGTGATTGTTCAAAATCCGGGGCCAGCACCACGTCCAGCAATCCGCCCTGGCCGCTCGCCCAGACCTTCGGCACGCCGATAATCGGATCGGAGAGCCCTTTCCCTGCCTGCCAGTGCTTAAGCTGCCCGTCTTTTAGCGTGATCAGCAGCCCCTTATTATCAGGCAGAAACGCCAGCGACCAGGGGTGATCCAGTTTTGTCTGTAGCACGTCGACCTTAACCGTCTCGGGCGCCGCAAGCAGCGAAAGCGGGAATAACAGTACAGGGAGGAAAAGCAGCGAGGATCGAGGCATAACGCACTCCTTTATCGGCATATGGCTTAAAGATTAGCCACTGTTCCCGGGTGCGTTAACACTTTTACAAAAGCTTAATCAAAAGGGGGAGTTGCCTCCCCCGGGTTCAGTGTCGGGCAAGCGTTTCCGGCTTGTTCAGACACATGATGCAAAGCGCGAGCGTGGTCAGGCAGTTTTCAAGCTTCTCCGCGTTAACGGCAATAAAATTCGGGCAGTCGTGACGTCCGTTCATCAAACAGACCCCTGCGATGGAAAGCACCTCGGCGGCGCGGCGCAGCGCCACTAATTCGTTTTCAGCGCAGTGCGCTTTCAGGATGGGTGCTTTTTCACGCATGAAATTGCAAAGTTCAAAGAAATTTTCACGCAGATTTTCGCTTTCGCTGACTGACATATACCCTTTCGCCTTGCGGAGTTGCAGATATGCAGCCAGGTCGATTCGGGCGTTGATCAGCTTGTTAAGCAGATCGCGTTTCAGTCTGTCAACGGACATGCTATTTCCTCCTCTGTCAGCCATGTTACCCTATTAATAATAAGGTCATTTTTTGTACAATGTGATGCCTGAGATCAATAAACGATAACTGATTAACATTCTTTACAATGTTACAACGATTGCCCGCCTCAACTGCGCCATCAAGAGTGTATAAATCCCCCGCGATACGCTGTAAAATCCCGCCCTGATAACTCCATAATTGATGAATTTTTAACCTATGAGCAATGTTACGCACCCGCCGAAAATCGGCTTTGTCTCCCTGGGCTGCCCGAAGAACCTGGTGGATTCCGAACGCATCCTGACTGAACTTCGCACTGAAGGCTATGACGTGGTGCCAAGCTACGACAACGCCGACATGGTGATCGTCAACACCTGTGGGTTCATCGACAGCGCGGTCCAGGAGTCACTGGAAGCCATTGGTGAAGCCCTGACGGAAAATGGCAAAGTGATTGTCACCGGCTGCCTGGGCGCGAAGGTGGATCAGATCCGCGAAGTGCACCCGAAGGTACTGGAGATCACCGGCCCGCACAGCTACGAGCAGGTGCTGGAACATGTTCATCACTACGTACCAAAGCCAAAGCACAACCCGTTCCTGAGCCTGGTGCCGGAACAGGGCGTGAAGCTGACGCCGCGCCACTATGCTTACCTGAAAATTTCCGAAGGCTGCAACCATCGCTGCACCTTCTGCATCATCCCGTCGATGCGTGGCGATTTGGTGAGCCGTCCGATTGGCGAGGTGCTGGCAGAAGCCAAACGCCTGGCCGACGCGGGCGTGAAGGAGTTACTGGTCATCTCCCAGGACACCTCCGCCTACGGCGTGGACGTCAAACACCGCTCCGGTTTCCACAACGGCGAGCCGGTAAAAACCAGCATGGTCGGCCTGTGCGAGCAGCTTGCTAAGCTCGGGATCTGGACGCGTCTGCACTACGTCTACCCTTACCCACACGTTGACGATGTGATCCCGCTGATGGCTGAAGGCAAAATCCTGCCGTATCTGGATATCCCGTTACAGCACGCCAGCCCGCGCATTCTGAAGCTGATGAAGCGTCCTGGCTCCGTTGACCGCCAGCTGGCGCGCATCAAGCAGTGGCGCGAGATCTGCCCTGAACTGACCCTGCGCTCCACCTTCATCGTTGGCTTCCCGGGTGAAACCGAAGAAGATTTCCAGATGCTGCTCGACTTCCTGAAAGAAGCGCGTCTGGATCGCGTGGGCTGCTTCAAGTACAGCCCGGTTGAAGGCGCAACGGCCAACGAGTTGGCGGACCAGGTACCGGAAGAGGTCAAAGAGGAACGCTGGAACCGCTTTATGCAGCTGCAACAGCAGATCTCTGCTGAACGCTTGCAGGAGAAAGTGGGCCGCGAAATTCTGGTCATTATCGACGAAGTGGACGAAGAAGGCGCGATTGGCCGCAGCATGGCGGATGCGCCTGAAATCGACGGCGCGGTGTACCTGAACGGGGAAACCAACGTCAAGCCGGGCGATATTATTCGCGTGAAGGTTGAAAACGCCGACGAGTATGATTTGTGGGGCAGCCGGGTTTAATCTTAACCCCTCACCCCGGCCCTCTCCCCAAAGGGGCGAGGGGGAACAGACCGCACCGAGCAGTCCCCTCTCCCCTCAGGGGAGAGGGTTAGGGTGAGGGGTAAGTTCCTGCAAAAACCTACCCCTTAATCCGCGGATCCAGCGCGTCGCGCAGCCCATCGCCCAGCAGGTTAAACGCCAGCACGGTCAGGAAAATGGCCAGGCTCGGGAAGATCGCCACGTGCGGGGCGATCACCATATCCGCCCGCGCCTCGTTCAGCATCGCCCCCCACTCCGGCGTCGGCGGCTGTGCGCCTAACCCCAGAAACGACAGGCTGGCCGCCGAGATAATCGACACGCCTATGCGCATGGTGAAATAGACCACGATAGACGAGACCGTTCCCGGCAGAATATGGCTGAACAGGATAGTGGCATCGCCGGCTCCCATGCTGCGGGCCGACTCGATAAAGGTCTGCTGCTTCAGCACCAGCGTGTTGCCACGTACCAGGCGCGCGAAAGCGGGAATCGTGAATACCGCCACGGCGATGATGACGTTCGCCATGCCGCTGCCCATCACCGCCACCACGGCAATCGCCAGCAGAATACCGGGAAAGGCAAACAGCACGTCGCAGATACGCATGATGATGCGGTCCCACCAGCCTTCATAGTACCCGGCCACCAGCCCCAGCACGGTGCCAATTGCTGCGCCCATCAGCACCGCAAAGACCCCGGCCGCCAGCGAGATCTGCGCCCCTACCAGCACGCGGCTGAAAATATCGCGCCCGAGCGAGTCCACGCCAAACCAGTGCATCATCGACGGTCCATCGTTCAGCCGGTCGTAATCGAAGTAATTTTCCGCATCAAACGGGGCTATCCAGGGGGCGATAATCGCCACCAGGATCAGCAGTAACACAAACAACCCGGCGACCATAGCGACGGGCTGACGACGGAATCGACGCCAGAACTCAACCCACGGGGTGCGAATATGGTCCGGCCTGATCCCCGGCATAGCGTTTAAAATGGCCTGGCGACGCCAGTTCAGTAATCGCATCTTACTTATACCTGATGGCCGGGTTAATGGCGGCGTACAGCACATCCACCACTAAGTTGATAAGAATAAACTCCAGCGAGAAAAGCAGAACTTCAGCCTGAATAACCGGATAGTCACGCATATCGACCGAGTCGACCAGCAGGCGCCCCAGCCCCGGCCAGTTAAAGACCTTCTCAACCACGATAGAGCCGCCCAGCAGGAAGCCGAACTGTAGCCCCATCATCGTGACCACCGGGATCATCGCATTACGAAAACCATGCTTCAGAATGACCCATTTCTCACTCACCCCTTTTGCCCGCGCGGTGCGAATGTAATCTTCGCTCAGCACGTCGACAAAGGAGGCGCGGGTGAAACGGGCCATCACTGCCGCAACGGCTGCGCCAAGCGTCATAGAGGGCAGAATGTAGTGCTTCCAGGTGTCGGCCCCGACGGTGGGCAACCAGCCCAGCTCGACGGAGAAAATCTGCATCAGCAGCATACCCAGCGCAAACGCCGGGAAAGAGATACCGGTGACCGCCAGCGCCATACCGAGCTTATCCGGCCAGCGGTTGCGCCAGACGGCGGCGACAATCCCCGCGCCCAGGCCAAACACAACCGCCCAGCTCATACTGGCAATCGTTAACCAGAAGGTGGGCATAAAGCGGCTGGCAATCTCCTCCGACACCGGACGACGCGACACCATCGAGATGCCGAAATCGCCCTGAAGGACATTGCCAATGTAGCGCAGAAATTGCCGATACAGCGGCTGGTCAAGACCGAGCTGTTTACGTACCAGTTCTATAACCGTGGCATCCGCTTCCGGTCCGGCAATCAAACGCGCCGGATCGCCGGGCAGCATGTGGACAAATAAAAACACCAGCACGGCCACAATCAGCAGCGTCGGGATAAGCCCCAGCAGGCGTTTACACACATAATTCAGCATGAGTTTTATTTTAGATCCGCGTCGTCAAAGCTAAAGCCCGTATCCGGCATGATGTAAAAACCGGTCAGCGCTTTATTGTGGGCTGAGACCAGTTTTTCCACCACCAGCGGCACCCACGGCGACTCTTTCCAGATAATGTCCTGCGCCTCTTTGTACAGGCGCGCTTTCTCTTCCGGTTTGATGGTTTTCAGGGCATCGGCCAGATCCTTATCCACCTGCGGATTACTGTAGAACGCGGTATTGAACAGCGTTGGCGGCCAGTTCTGGGAAGCAAACAGCGGCGACAGGGACCAGTCCGCTTCACCGGTTGAAGCCGTCCAGCCGGTGTAGAACATCCGCACGCCGCTCTCTTTCTGTCCTTTGCCTTCCACTTCCGCCGCGCGCTGTCCGGCATCCATCGCCGTGACCCTGGCTTTAATGCCCACCTGTGCCAGCTGCTGCTGGGTAAATTGCAGCACCTTCTGCGCGGTACTGTGGTTATGCGACGACCACAGCGTGGTGCTAAAGCCGTTCGGATAGCCCGCCTCTTTCAGCAGTTCCCGCGCTTTCGCCGGATCGTACGGCCACGGCTGATAGCTCTGCGCGTACTCAATGGTTGGCGGCATCACGCCCGTCGCCGGGGTGGCGTAGCCGGCAAAGGCCACCTTCACCAGTGCCTGGCGGTTAATGGCGTAGTTGATGGCTTCGCGCACCTTCGGGTTATCAAACGGTTTCTGCGTGACGTTCATGCTGATGTAGCGCTGCATAATCGACGGGCTGGCCACCAGCTCCAGCTTGCTGTTTTTCGCCAGCAGCGCTGCCTGTTCGTAGGGGATCGGGAAGGCAAACTGCGCTTCGCCGGTTTGCAGCATCGCGGCGCGGGTATTGTTGTCCACGACCGGCCGCCAGGTGAGGGTATCCAGCTTCGGCAGCCCCGGCTGCCAGTATCCGGCGAATTTCTTTACCTTCACATAATCGGTCTGGTTCCAGGTAAGCAGTTCGTACGGTCCGGTCCCCACCGGGTGGAAGCCAATCTCTTTGCCGTATTTCTTTAACGCCGCAGGGGAAATCATCACCGTCGCGGGATGCGCCAGGATATTGATAAACGCCGAGAACGGCTCTTTGAGGGTGATCTTCACCGTCGCCGGATCAACCGCCTCGGTTTGGGCGATATTTTTATATAGGTTGTAGCGCTTAAGACCGTTTTCCGGATTGCTGGCTCGGTCCAGGTTGACCTTAACCGCCTCGGCGTTGAAGTCGGTGCCGTCCTGGAACTTCACGCCGGTACGGAGCTTAACGGTATAGACCAGCCCGTCGTCCGACACGGTATAGCCTTCCGCCAGCACGTTTTTCAGCTTCATCTCGCGGTCCAGGCCGAACAGCCCCTGGTAGAAGGATTTTGCCACCGCCTGAGAAAGGGTGTCGTTAGCATCATACGGATCCAGCGTCGTGAAGTTAGACCCCACAGCCACCACCACATCTTTCGCCGCGAACGCGGGGGCGGCGGCCAGCGCAGCCGTCACGCTCGCGGCCAGCAGCCATTTACGAGCAACAAAAGGAACCATTGTGTTCTCCTGCCTGTTGTAAGTTATAACCGCGAGAATGCATTGCCCTGACGCGGGGGTGCGACAAAATGACCGGGACCGACTTCACGCAGCGCCACGCGCTCCAGAGTTTCGCCCCGTTTACGAATATTGCTCGGCATTTCGTCCTGCAACAGCACGCGCTGGGCGTGACGATGCTCAGGATCGGCAACCGGTACGGCGGCCATCAGCTTGCGGGTGTACGGATGCTGCGGGTTTTCAAATACCGCCCGACGGGGGCCAATTTCAACAATTTGCCCCATGTACATCACCGCCACGCGATGGCTGATCCGCTCAACCACCGCCATATCGTGAGAGATAAACAGAAACGCAATGCCCAAATCCCGCTGTAAATCGAGCAGGAGATTGATGATTTGCGCGCGGATGGAGACATCCAGCGCTGACACGGACTCATCCGCAATCACCACTTTCGGATTCAGGGCCAATGCCCGGGCTATGCAGATACGCTGTCGCTGACCGCCAGAAAATTCGTGCGGATAACGCCAGGCATGCTCCGGTTTCAGGCCCACGCGCTCCAGCAGCCACGCGACGCGGCGCTGCGCGGCTTCACCGTCGAGCAGGTTGTGCACCCGCAGCGGCTCCATAATCGAGTACCCCACCGTATGGCGCGGATCGAGCGACGCATAAGGATCCTGAAAAATAAACTGAATATCCCGGCGCACCGCCTGCAATTTACCATTGGGGAGTGTATCGATGCGCTCACCGTTGAAGGTGATGCTCCCCTCCTGCGACTCAACCAGCCTGAGCAGCGCCCGCCCGGTGGTGGATTTACCGCAGCCGGACTCCCCCACCAGCGCCAGCGTTTCGCCCGGCCAGAGATCAAAACTGACGTATTCAACCGCATGCACTTCGCGCTTCACGCGGTTAAGGATCCCGCTGCGCAGCGGGAAACGGGTCACCAGGTCACGCACTTCAAGAATCGGCCTGCCGGAAACCACCGTGTTCTGCTCGGTTTCGTCTTCCTGCTGGCCCTGTTCGGTCTGAGAGAACAGCGGAAAACGGCGCGGAAAATCACTGCCATTCATGGCGCCCAGACGCGGGACCGCCGCCAGCAGCGCTTTAGTATAAGGATGCACCGGCGCATGAAAGACCTGCTCCACCGTGCCGGTTTCCACGGCATTGCCCAGATGCATAACCAGCACCCGATCGGCAATATCCGCCACCACCCCCATATCGTGGGTGATGAATATCACCCCCATCTCCATCTCCTGCTGCAACACCTTAATCAGTTGCAGGATCTGGGCCTGAATGGTGACGTCCAGCGCCGTGGTGGGTTCGTCCGCAATGAGCACCGCCGGACGGCACGACAGCGCCATCGCAATCATCACCCGCTGGCGCATGCCACCGGAAAGCTGATGCGGATAGCGGGACAAAATCGCGTGCGCCTCAGGGATACGTACCAGCTCCAGCATCCGTTTAGCTTCGTTGAGCGCCTCATCACCGCTCAGTCCCTGATGCAGGCGGATAGATTCGGCAATCTGCTCGCCCACCGGGAAGACCGGGTTCAGGGAGGTCATCGGCTCCTGAAAAATCATCGCAATATCCGCCCCGCGCACCCCCTGCATCCGGGACGCGCTCAGCTCGTTGAGATCGATAACCTGACGGTTGCGACGGCGCAACAGCATCCGCTCGCTGGTGACCTGCCCGCCCGTCTGCTCAAGCAGACGCATCAGCGCCAGCGCGGTAACCGATTTACCGGATCCGGACTCGCCGACAATCGCCAGCGTCTCGCCGCGCCTGAGCGAAAACGATAAATTCTGTACTGCAGGGATGAACTGCCGCTCTTCCTGAAAGGCAATATTCAGTTGGTGGACAGCCAGCACTTCGCAGTTGTCCAGCTCTTCACTGTGCGGCACGCAATGCCCCCTTATTCACGATAAATGCCTGTGCTGGGCGCATCGCCGGCATACCCCCACGCCCGGTACATCCCTTCACTGTTGAACGGCAGCGCCACGTTGCCCTCCCGATCCACCGCGATTAAGCCACCTTCTCCGCCCAGGGCTGGCAGTTTCTCCATTACCACCCGCTCGCAGGCCTCACTCAGACTTAATCCGCCGTAATCCATTAGCGCGGTAATGTCGTAGGCCGCCAGCGCGCGAATAAACACTTCGCCAGTGCCGGTGCATGACACCGCCGCCGTGGCGTTATTAGCGTAACACCCGGCCCCCGGCAGCGGACTGTCGCCGACGCGTCCGGGAAGCTTGTTGGTCATACCGCCTGTCGACGTCGCGGCGGCGAGGTTACCGGCTTTATCCAGCGCCACCGCGCCTACCGTGCCCATTTTTCTGCGTTCATCGAGCGGCGCGGCATGGTCCAGTTGCGTCATCCCCGCTGTACGGGCCTCCAGCAACTGCCGGTAACGCTCCTCGGTGGAAAAAAGATCGGGCGAGACCGTATCCATCCCGTGCTCGACGGCAAATTTCTCCGCCCCCGCCCCGGTCAGCAGCACATGCGGGCTTTGATCCATCACCAGACGCGCGGCCAGTACGGGATTGCGCAGTCGGCTGACGCCCGCCACCGCCCCCGCTTTCAGGGTGATGCCGTCCATCACGCAGGCATCCAGTTCATGCGTTTCATCGCGCGTAAAGACCGAGCCAATACCGGCATTAAACAGCGGACACTCCTCCAGCAGGCGCACCGCTTCGGTCACCACGTCCAGCGCGCTTTCGCCCGCTTCCAGCATGCGCTGGCCTGTTTCCACAATGGCGTTCAGCGCATCAATATAACGCTTCTCCTGCTCGGGACTGAGCTGTGCACGGGTGATTGCCCCGGCACCGCCATGAATTGCGATAACCGCTTTACTCATTTCGCATCACCCATCAGCCTGGCTGGCTGCTTTTTCTATAAATATCATTATCGTCGACGAATCTTCAGATGATTTTTGAATATAGAAAGACGCAACTGTGATGTAAAGCTTACACCCATCGGGTCATACAGTTAGCCGCACTTTTCTGCCATAATGAGCGCTTTCGTTGTTACTCCGCAGGAGCCCACCATGGATTTTACCGCCGGACTGATGCCGCTTGAGACGGCACTCTCGCAGATGCTTGATCGTATTACTCCCCTGCACGACGTTGAGACGCTGCCGCTTGTGCGCTGTTTTGGCCGTATTGCCGCGCGCGATATCGTCTCGCCGCTGAACGTGCCGGGGTTCGATAACGCGGCGATGGACGGCTATGCCGTACGTCTGGCGGATTTGCAAACGGGTCAGCCGCTGCCGGTGGCAGGTAAAGCCTTTGCCGGGCAGCCGTTCAACGGTGAGTGGCCAGCGGGCACCTGCGTGCGCATTATGACCGGCGCGCCGGTGCCAAAGGGCTGTGAAGCCGTGGTGATGCAGGAAGAGACCGAACTAACGGACGACGGCGTGCGTTTTACCGCCAGCGTCAAAGCGGGACAGAATATCCGCCACATCGGGGAAGACATTACCCTCGGCGCAACGGTCTTTGCCGCCGGGCAAAAACTGACGGTCGCCGAACTGCCGGTGCTGGCATCGCTTGGCATCGCGGAGATTGACGTTGTCCGCAAGGTACGCGTGGCGGTGTTCTCAACGGGAGACGAGCTACAGCTTCCGGGTCAGCCGCTGAACGAGGGGCAGATTTACGACACCAACCGTCTGGCGGTGCACCTGATGCTTGAGCAACTGGGCTGCGAGGTGATTAACCTCGGCATCATTCCTGACGATCCGGAGAAACTGCGCACGGCGTTTATCGACGCGGACGCCTCTGCCGACGTGGTGATCAGCTCCGGCGGCGTTTCGGTTGGCGAAGCGGATTACACCAAAACCCTGCTTGAAGAGCTGGGTGAAATCGCCTTCTGGAAGCTGGCGATTAAACCGGGCAAACCGTTCGCGTTTGGCAAACTTCCGCACAGCTGGTTCTGTGGCCTGCCGGGTAACCCGGTCTCTGCCGCGCTGACCTTCTACCAGCTGGTGATCCCGCTGCTGGCGAAGCTTTCAGGCAACAATGCCGACCCGCTGCCGGAACGTGTGCGCGTGCGGGCGGCAACGCGCCTCAAAAAATCTCCGGGCCGTCTCGATTTCCAGCGCGGCATTCTGGCGCGCAACGCCGATGGCGAGCTGGAGGTGAGCACCACCGGGCATCAGGGTTCGCACATCTTTAGCTCCTTCAGCCAGGGTAACTGCTTTATCGTGCTGGAGCGCGATCGCGGCCACGTTGAGGCGGGCGAATGGGTTGAAGTGGAACGCTTTAACCACCTGTTCGGAGGCTGACATGACGGTGGAACTGAGCGACCCGGAGATGATGCGCTACAACCGCCAGATCGTGCTGCGCGGGTTTGATTTCGAGGGTCAGGAAGCGCTCAAGGCGGCCAGCGTGCTGGTTGTCGGCCTTGGCGGGCTGGGCTGCGCGGCGGCGCAATACCTGGCTGCGGCGGGCGTCGGCCGCATGACGTTACTGGATTTCGATACCGTGTCGGTGTCGAACCTGCAACGCCAGACGCTACACAGCGACGCGACGGTTGGTCAGCCGAAAGTGGAATCTGCGCGCACGGCGCTGGCGCGAATTAACCCCAACGTTCAGTTCACCCTGATTGACGCGATGCTGGATGACGACGCGCTGTTTGCGCAGATTGCACGGCATGACCTGGTGCTGGACTGCACCGATAACGTCGCCATTCGCAACCAGCTCAATGCGGGCTGCTTTGCCCATAAAACGCCGCTAATTTCCGGCGCGGCCATCCGCATGGAGGGGCAAATCAGCGTTTTCACCTACGCTGAGGGAGAGCCCTGCTACCGCTGCCTGAGCCGTCTGTTTGGCGAGAATGCGCTGACCTGCGTCGAGGCGGGCGTGATGGCGCCGCTGGTTGGGGTTATCGGTTCCTTGCAGGCCATGGAGGCGATCAAGGTGCTGGCGCATTACGGCACGCCCGCAGCGGGCAAAATCGTGATGTATGACGCGATGACCTGTCAGTTCCGCGAGATGAAGCTGATGCGTAATCCGGGGTGTGAGGTGTGCGGAGGTTAAACCCCGCTGCGGCCTGATGCCCTCACCCCGGCCCTCTCCCACAGGGAGAGGGAGAAAATCGTAGGCCGGGTAAGCGTCAGCGCCACCCGGCAACAGCATCAAATAGACGTCCGCCCAAACGCCCCCTGCCAGTCCTGCTCAAACTTCACAATTGCCGCATCTACTGCCGGAGAGGTAATAAACTGCTGCGCCACGTCCAGCGGCAGCGTGATGGACTCGCACCCTGCCAGCAGGCAGTCCAGCGCCTGGCGCGGCGTTTTAAAGCTCGCGGCGAGCACCTTTGACTGCGGTGCGTGCAGCGTCAGCAATTGTTGCAGTTCAATCACGGTCTGGATCCCGTCCCCGCCCTGCGCGTCCACGCGGTTCACGTAAGGGGCCACATACTCAGCACCCGCCAGCGCGGAGAGCATCCCCTGCGCTGCGCCGTATACCGCGGTACCCAGGGTCGGGATCCCTTCTGCTTTCAGCATTTTGATCGCCGCCAGCCCTTCAGCGGTCACGGGCACTTTCACCACCAGGTCATCGATTATCGCGCGCAGCTTACGTGCGTCTTCCACCATCCCCTCGGCGGTCTTCGCCATCACCTGGGCGAACAGCCGGCCCTTGCCGCCCAGCGCGTCGTGCAGCGCGGGCAGCAACTCTTCCAGGGGGGTTTTACCCGCCGCCACAATGCTTGGGTTAGTGGTCACGCCCGCCAGCGGGAAGATACGCGCCAGCTTTTTGACTGCCGCAACGTCAGATGTGTCGAGATAAAGTTCCATGATGTCACCCTCAAAATTAGCCTGCATTTACCCTATCACGAGAAAACCTGCTCATGAATTGACCCATATCAAGATAACTTTCATTCGAAAGCATTTTAATCTTCATATGTAATTAGAGGGCAAAAAAATGATCTTCAACATACAGCGTTACTCCACCCACGACGGCCCCGGTATTCGAACCGTGGTGTTCCTGAAAGGCTGCTCGCTGGGCTGTCGCTGGTGCCAGAACCCGGAAAGCCGCTCCCGCACGCGGGACGTCCTGTTTGACGCCCGTCTGTGTCTGGACGGCTGTGACCTGTGTCAGCAGGCCGCGCCAGGGTGTGTTGAACGTGCGCTGAACGGGTTGATCATCCATCGTGAAAAATTAAGCGATGAGACGCTCACTGCCCTCACCGACTGCTGCCCGACGCAGGCGCTTACCGTCTGCGGTGAAGAGAAGCAGGTGGAGGAGATTATGGCCACCGTGCTGCGCGACAAGCCCTTCTACGACCGCAGCGGCGGCGGGATCACCCTCTCCGGCGGCGAGCCGTTTATGAATCCTGACCTGGCGCACGCCCTGTTTAAAGTCAGCCATGAACAAGGCATTCATACTGCGGTTGAAACCTGCCTTCACGTCCCCTGGCATTATATCGAGCCGTCACTGCCGTATGTCGATCTGTTCCTGGCGGACCTGAAGCATGTGGACAGTGACGTATTCAAACAGTGGACCGATGGCTCAGCCAGACGGATCCTGGACAACCTGAAGCGCCTGGCTGCCGCCGGGAAAAAAATCACCATTCGCGTGCCGCTGATCCAGGGCTTTAACGCCGATGAAGCGTCGGTTACCGCCATTACCAATTTCGCCGCCGACGAACTCGGCGTTCACGATATTCATTTTCTGCCGTATCACACGCTGGGCATGAACAAATACACCCTGCTCGGCCAACCCTACTCTGCCCCTGACAAACCGCTGGATAACCCTGCCCTGCTGGACTTCGCGCAGCAGTATGCCTGCCAGAAAGGGTTAACCGCGACCTTACGAGGATAAACTTATGACCACCCTGAATCTCAACACCCTCAGCGAGCGCATCAAGGCGCACAAAACGGCTCTGGTGCATATCGTTAAGCCGCCGGTCTGTACCGAACGCGCGCAGCACTATACCGAAATGTATCAGCAGCATCTGGACAAGCCGATCCCGGTACGTCGCGCGCTGGCCCTCGCCCACCACCTGGCAAAACGCACCATCTGGATCAAGCACGATGAGCTGATTATCGGTAACCAGGCCAGCGAAGTGCGTGCCGCGCCGATCTTCCCGGAATATACCGTCTCCTGGATTGAGAAAGAGATTGACGATCTGGCGGACCGTCCAGGTGCAGGCTTTGCGGTGAGCGAAGAGAATAAACGCGTTCTGCATGAAATCTGCCCGTGGTGGCGCGGCCAGACGGTACAGGATCGCTGCTACGGTATGTTTACCGACGAGCAGAAGGGCCTGCTGGAAACCGGCATCATCAAAGCGGAAGGCAACATGACCTCCGGTGACGCACACCTGGCGGTGAATTTCCCGCTGGTGCTGGAGAAAGGGCTCGACGGCCTGCGCGCGAAAGTAGCCGAGCGCCGCTCGCGCATCAACCTGACGGTACTGGACGATCTGCACGGCGATCAGTTCCTGAAAGCCATTGATATCGTGCTGGAAGCCGTAAGCCTGCACATCAGGCGCTTCGCCGATCTGGCTCGTGAGATGGCCGCCAGCGAAACCCGCGACAGCCGCCGGGACGAGCTGCTGGCGATGGCGGAAAACTGCGACATCATCGCCCACCAGCCGCCAAAAACCTTCTGGCAGGCGCTACAGCTGTGCTACTTCATTCAGTTGATTCTGCAAATTGAGTCCAACGGTCACTCTGTCTCCTTTGCCCGTATGGACCAGTACCTTTACCCGTACTATCGCCGCGACGTGGAGCTGGACCAGAGCCTGGATCGCGAGCACGCCATCGAGCTGCTGCACAGCTGCTGGCTGAAGCTGCTGGAAGTGAACAAAATCCGCTCCGGCTCGCACTCCAAAGCCTCTGCGGGCAGCCCGCTGTATCAGAACGTCACCATTGGCGGCCAGAAGCTGGTCAACGGCGAGCCAATGGACGCGGTCAACCCGCTCTCCTACGCAATTCTGGAATCCTGCGGCCGTCTGCGCTCCACCCAGCCAAACCTGAGCGTGCGTTACCACGCGGGGATGAGCAACGACTTCCTCGACGCCTGCGTGCAGGTGATCCGCTGCGGCTTCGGGATGCCGGCGTTTAACAACGATGAAATCGTCATCCCGGAATTTATCAAGCTCGGCGTGGAACGGGACGATGCCTATGACTATGCGGCGATTGGCTGCATAGAAACCGCCGTCGGCGGAAAGTGGGGCTATCGCTGCACCGGCATGAGCTTTATCAACTTCGCCCGCGTGATGCTGGCAGCGCTGGAAGGCGGTCGCGATGCCACCAGCGGCCAGGTATTCCTGCCGCAGGAAAAAGCGCTTTCGGCCGGTAATTTCGGCAATTTCGACGAAGTGATGGCGGCGTGGGATAACCAGATCCGCTACTACACCCGCAAATCCATTGAGATCGAGTACGTGGTGGACACCATGCTGGAAGAGAACGTCCACGATATTCTCTGCTCGGCGCTGGTGGATGACTGCATCGAACGCGCGAAAAGCATTAAGCAGGGCGGCGCGAAGTATGACTGGGTTTCCGGCCTTCAGGTGGGGATCGCCAACCTCGGTAACAGCCTGGCCGCGGTGAAGAAGCTGGTGTTTGACCAGGGCGTTATCGGTCAGCAACAGCTGGCGGCGGCGCTGGCGGATGACTTCGAGGGGCTGACCCACGAGCAGCTGCGCCAGCGCCTGATCAACGGCGCGCCGAAGTACGGCAACGACGACGACAGCGTGGACCTGCTGCTGACCCGTGCCTACGAAACCTACATTGAAGAACTGAAGCAGTATCACAACCCACGCTACGGCCGTGGCCCGATTGGGGGTAACTACTACGCGGGCACGTCGTCTATCTCCGCAAACGTACCGTTTGGCGCAGCAACCATGGCGACGCCGGACGGACGTAAAGCGCACACCCCGCTGGCGGAAGGGGCAAGCCCGGCCTCCGGTACCGACCACCTCGGCCCGACGGCGGTGATTGGCTCCGTGGGTAAACTGCCGACAGAAGCGATCCTCGGCGGCGTGCTGCTTAACCAGAAGCTGAACCCGTCGACGCTGGAAAACGACAGCGATCGCCAGAAGCTGATGGTGCTGCTGCGCACCTTCTTCGAGGTGCATAAAGGCTGGCATATTCAGTACAACATTGTCTCGCGCGAAACGCTGCTGGAAGCGAAGAAACACCCTGATCAGTATCGTGACCTGGTGGTGCGCGTCGCGGGTTACTCGGCGTTCTTCACCGCCCTGTCACCGGATGCGCAGGACGATATTATTGCCCGTACCGAGCATACGCTGTAACGGTTTATCCCCTCTCCCTTGAGGGAGAGGGTTAGGGTGAGGGGGAAATGCGCACGCTGATGCCCTCACCCCGGCCCTCTCCCACGGGGAGAGGGAGAAAACACTAAAAACGGCAACTTCGGTTGCCGTTTTGCTTTGACTTTCGAATGAAATTAAATTTGTGCTCCCCGTCACCTTGTTATTAGAATGTTTCAAAACGCAGTGACCCAGGAGCACAGTATGACCGTAAAAGTTATCGTCACCGATATGGACGGAACTTTCCTTGATGATGCCAAGCAGTACGATCGTGACCGCTTCCAGGCACAGTTTGAGCAGCTTAAAGCCCGTAACATCGAATTTGTTGTCGCCAGCGGCAACCAGTATTACCAGCTCATCTCCTTTTTCCCGGAGCTGAAAGATCAGATCTCCTTCGTCGCGGAAAACGGCGCGCTGGTGTTCGACCACGGCGAACAGATTTTCCACGGTGAGCTAACGCGTCATGAGTCGCAGATCGTCATTGGTGAACTACTGAAAGACAAAGGGCTGAATTTTGTGGCCTGCGGGCTGGAGAGCGCGTACGTCAGCGATAAGGCTCCAGAAGCGTTCGTGAAGCTGATGTCGAAACACTACCATCGCTTAAAACCCATCAGCGATTACCGCGACATTGACGACGTGCTGTTTAAATTCTCCCTGAACCTGCCGGACAGCGATATCCCGAATCTGGTCGATAAACTGCATGTCTCCCTGGACGGCATCATGAAGCCGGTTACCAGCGGCTTCGGTTTTGTCGATTTGATTATCCCGGGCCTGCACAAAGCCAACGGCATCAGTCGTCTGCTGAAACGCTGGAAAGTCTCCCCGCAGGCGTGCGTCGGCATTGGCGACAGCGGCAACGATGCGGAAATGCTGAAGCTGGTGAAATATTCATTTGCGATGGGCAATGCGGCAGAAAGCATTAAAGCGGTCAGCCGTTACACTACCGACGATAACAACCATCAGGGCGCGCTGAATGTGATTCAGGCCGTGCTCGACGCCCACTCCCCGTTCGACGTCTGATCCCCTACCTGCCGGAGCCTCACTCCGGCCCCTTCACTCTTTTTCCATCCTGTGGCGCCCGTCAAGGTTTTAAACTTGCATTAACTTATTTTTAACTTAAAGTATCACTTGTAGACACTTTTACTTTCGAATGAAAGATGCGAGGCAGTTATGACCTTTACCAGCGAAACGTTGCCAGCGGACCACAAAGCGGCAATTCGTCAGATGAAACGCGCGCTACGGGCCCAGATCGGTGACGTGCAGGCAGTGTTCGACCGGCTTAGCGACAAAATCGCCGCCCGCGTGGCGGAAATTAACGCCCTTAAAAATAAAGGTGAATCCGTATGGCCGGTAATCCCCTTTACGGATGTGAAAAACGGTACGATCACCGCCGAACAGCGCGAAGCGGTTAAACGTCGCGGCTGCGCGGTGATCAAAAGCCACTTCCCGCGCGAGCAGGCGCTGGCATGGGATCAATCGATGCTCGACTACCTCGATCTGAATAAGTTTGACGAGGTTTACAAAGGACCCGGCGATAACTTCTTCGGCACCTTAACGGCCTCTCGCCCG
Organism: Enterobacter cloacae complex sp. IR5428; assembly: GCF_049238585.1. Lineage (NCBI taxonomy): Bacteria > Pseudomonadati > Pseudomonadota > Gammaproteobacteria > Enterobacterales > Enterobacteriaceae > Enterobacter > Enterobacter cloacae complex sp. IR5428. The sequence continues at coordinate 196,479 of NZ_JBMKHV010000007.1, forward strand.
GAGATTTATCCGATCTACTGGTCTCAGGCGCAAATGCAGGCGCGCCAGAGTGAAGAGATGGCACAGGTACAGTCGTTCCTGAACCGTTTATGGACATTTGAGAGCAACGGTAAGCAGTGGTTCGACCCGGACGTGAGCGTAATTTATCCGGACCGCATTCGCCGCCGCCCACCAGGAACAACCTCGAAAGGACTTGGCGCACACACCGATTCCGGCGCGCTGGAGCGCTGGCTGCTGCCCGCTTATCAGCAGGTCTTTGCCCGCGTGTTTGACGGCAACGTTGAGAAATACGATCCGTGGAATGCTGCGCATCGTACCGAGGTGGAAGAGTACACGGTGGATAACACCACCAAATGCTCCGTGTTCCGCACCTTCCAGGGCTGGACGGCACTGTCGGACATGATCCCCGGCCAGGGGCTGCTGCACGTGGTGCCGATCCCGGAAGCGATGGCTTACATTCTGCTGCGTCCGCTGCTGGACGACGTGCCGGAAGACGAACTGTGCGGCGTGGCGCCGGGGCGCGTGCTGCCGATTTCTGAGAAGTGGCATCCGCTGCTCATCGAAGCGTTGACCAGCATTCCCGCGCTGGAAGCCGGTGATTCTGTCTGGTGGCACTGCGATGTGATCCACTCGGTCGCGCCGGTGGAAAACCAACAGGGCTGGGGCAACGTGATGTATATTCCTGCCGCGCCGATGTGCGAGAAAAACCTCGCCTACGCGAAAAAGGTCAAGGAAGCGCTGGAAACCGGCGCGTCACCGGGAGATTTCCCGCGCGAGGATTATGAGAAAAGCTGGCAGGACCGTTTCACCGTGAACGATCTGAACATCCACGGCAAGCGCGCGCTGGGCATGGCTTAACTGTCGTAAAGCCCTTCCCGCTCAACGGCGGTGCGTCGTTTTCCCTGACGTATCCGCCGTACCGATTCCCGCACGGCCAGCGTGCCGTTCAGCAGCAATGTTCCGACCGGCGCGTCCGGGCGCATCAGCCGCTGCTGGAGCATATATACCGCTTCTGTTCCCAGCTCATCGCGCGGGACATGCACCGCCGTCAGAGGCACATCCTGAATCGCCGCGAGATTAAACCCGTCAATGCTCATCACCGAGACATCCTGCGGCACGCGCAGACCGTGTTTTTGCAGGGCGCTGATGGTCCCCGCCGCCATAAAGTCGCCGCCCACCAGGAACGCCGTCGGCAGATCTTTCCCTTTTTGCTGGTGAAGCCACTCACTCACCAGTTGCTCCGTCTCTTTGGCGCTGAAGCTTGGCACCATCAGCAGATCGCGCCGGTCGCTAAACCTGAGGTTATGGCCGTGCCACGCGTCGCGGATCCCCGACAGGCGCAGCTCCATGGTATAGCGACGCAGACACAGCACATTCATCACCTCCCGGTGCCCCATCTCGAACAGGTACTCCGCCGCCCGCTCGCCAATGGCGCGGTGATCCGGCGCGACGGCGGGCAGGCGCATATGGCGGTCCCGGCAGTTAATCAGCATGCAGGGTTTGCCCACGTCTACCGCCAGATCGTGGATATGCGGATCGTCGATACCGAGAAGGATCGCCGCCTGGGTGTCCACTTCGTTCATGCGGGCCAGAAACAGCTGGGCATCGCTGTCGTTCTCCTCCAGCGCACAATAGCGCAGGCGAACCTCGTGCGAGGCCAGCCCTTTGCTCACGCTCTGGATGACGCGGTAGTAAAAGATGTCAGACCGCTCGTCAAACGCCCGCTGCGGGGCAAACACCATCAGGCTGTTAAGCAGCAGACGCCCCGCCGCCATGCCCTCCATTACCCCCAGCTCCCGCGCGCATGCCAGCACCGTTGCCCGTGCTTTTTCGCTGGTGTTTGCCTTCCCCGCCAGCACGCGGGAAACGGTGCTGATGGAGAGCCGGGTACGGGCGGCGATTTCGGTGATTTTAAGCCTTTTATCCATTTTGTGATCTGGCTCCGGATGTGAAATGAAAAAATTTTCACAACATCTTTATCAGGTAATAACTTGCGAGAAGGCCATAATGCCGAAAATTAAACCTCGGTTATGAGAAAGTTTGCACAAAATCCACTATTTCCTGCTCAATTTCTCTCTTAAGGTGAACCTGTCACACAACTTCCATACTAGTTGTATAGCAGCTTAGCACTCTAAAACAGATAACTTTCAAACGCCTGACGCTGTGTGACACCTGAACCTTTGTCCCTTACCGTCCGTCTTGTGGAGAAGAAAATGAGTCAGGACATCAACAACACCGTTGCGACAAGCAAAACCCGTCGCGTCATTAAGAATCTGCGCTGGTACGTACTGGTGCTGTTTCTTCTTGGCGTGACCGTAAACTACATCACCCGTAACTCGTTAGGTATTCTCGCCCCCGAGCTGAAAGAGAGCCTTGGTATCACCACCGAGCAATACTCGTGGATCGTCGGCGCGTTCCAGATCGCCTATACCATTTTCCAGCCCCTTTGCGGCTGGCTGATTGACGTTATCGGCCTCAAGATTGGCTTTATGGTCTGCGCCGGGATTTGGGCGCTGATGTGTATCTTCCACGCAGGTGCCGGGAGCTGGCTGCATCTCGCGATCCTGCGCTTCTTTATGGGCGCGTCCGAAGCCGCCGCCACGCCAGCGAACGCCAAAACCATCGGTGAATGGTTCCCGAAATCAGAGCGTCCTGTTGCCGCCGGTTGGGCGGGCGTGGGCTTCTCCATCGGTGCGATGCTGGCTCCGCCAATCATTTACTTCGCTCATGCGTCGTTCGGCTGGCAGGGTGCGTTTATGTTTACCGGCGTGCTGGCGCTGCTGTGGGTGATCCTGTGGTGGATCTTCTATCACAACCCGGAGCAACACCCGAACCTGAGCCGCGACGAGCTGGCGTTTATCAAACAGGATAACGAACCCGCACCGGTCAGGCTGCCCTTTCTGACCGCGCTGAAAACCGTCTCGAAGAACAAACGGTTCTACGGTATCGCCATTCCGGCCTTTATGGCGGAACCCGCCTGGGCGGTGCTGAGCTTCTGGGTGCCGCTGTACCTCGCCAAAGAGCACGGCATGGATTTGAAACAGATCGCGATGTTCGCCTGGCTGCCGTTCCTCGCCGCCGACCTCGGCAGCGTGGCGAGCGGCTACCTCACCCGGCTTTATACCCGCTGGTTCGGCTGCACCCGCGTCAACTCGGTGGTGGCAAGTTCAGTGACCGGCGCGTTTTTGATGATTTCTCTGGCCGTTGTGGCCGTGACCCGCGACCCGTATATCACCATCGTGCTGATCTCCATCGGCGGTTTCGGCCACCAGATTATCTCCTGCATGCTGAGCGCGCTGGTCGTGGAGTCGTTCGACAAGGGCCAGATGGCGACGGTTAACGGCATGCGCGGCTCGGCGGCGTGGATCGCCAGCTTCCTGTTCTCTCTTTTGATTGGGGTGACCGCCGACAAAATCGGCTTCAACCCGCTCTTTATCGCCATGGGCTTCTTTGACCTGATTGGCGCTTTCTTCCTGGTGGCATTTATTGCTGAACGTCGCGCCAAGCGCGCCTGATAGTGGATGTATTGCATATGAAAACCCTGAAAAACTGGACCATCGATACGCAGTCAGCGAATCATCTGGAACTGCTGGTGGATAACCAGCACCGTCTGTGCCTGTATGTGCTGGAAGAGAATCTGTTCCGCGTGCTGATCAAGCGTAAAGGCCAGCTGGCGCTGGACCGCACCTGGAGCATCGCGCCGGAACAAGACGTACCGTGGGAAGGCCGCCGTCGCGACGATGTCAGCGGCTTCACCTGCCCGGCCTGGACACTGACGCAGCAGGGCGATGCGTTAACCGTAGCGACCGAACAACTACGCGTCATCGTCCACCAGCCCCTGTGGCTGGAGTGGCACTACCGCAATGAGGCGGGCGAGTGGCAGCCGTTGGTCAATGACCGCCCGACCAGCGCCTACCTGCTGAACGCCCACGGTGACGGCGTGGCGCACTATCTCAGCCGTCGCAATGATGAACGTTTTTACGGTCTGGGTGAGAAAGCGGGGGATTTACAGCGCAACGGCAAACGCTATGAGATGCGTAACCTGGACGCGATGGGCTATAACGCCGCCAGCACCGATCCGCTGTACAAGCACATCCCGTTCACCCTCACCCGTCGCGATGACGTGAGCTACGGCCTGTTCTACGATAACCTGAGCAGCTGCTGGCTGGATCTGGGTAACGAGATCGACAACTATCACACCGCCTACCGCCGCTGGCAGGCGGAAGCGGGCGATATTGACTACTACCTCTTCACCGGCAAGCGCGTGCTGGACGTGACGAAAGCCTTCGTGCGCCTGACGGGGAAAACGCTGTTCGGACCGAAGTGGAGCCTGGGCTACAGCGGCTCAACCATGCACTACACCGACGCGCCGGACGCGCAGGACCAGCTGATGAACTTCATCCGCCTGTGCGATGAGCATGCCATTCCGTGCGACTCGTTCCAGCTCTCCTCCGGCTATACCTCGATTAACGGCAAGCGCTACGTCTTTAACTGGAACTACGACAAAGTGCCGCAGCCGAAGGTGATGAGCCAGGCGTTCCACGACGCGGGGCTGCGGCTTGCGGCAAACATCAAGCCGTGTCTGTTGCAGGATCATCCCCGCTACGGCGAAGTGGCGGAACGCGGCCTGTTCATTCGCGATTCAGAAACCGATGCGCCTGAACGTTCCAGCTTCTGGGATGACGAAGGATCGCATCTCGACTTCACCAACCCGCAGACGGTGCAGTGGTGGCAGAACGGCGTGACCACGCAGCTGCTGGAGATGGGCATCGACTCCACCTGGAACGACAACAACGAATATGAAGTGTGGGACGGGGAAGCGCGCTGCTATGGCTTCGGCCAGGAGATCGCCATCAAGCATATTCGCCCGGTGATGCCGCTGCTGATGATGCGCGCCTCGCTGGAAGCACAGCAGCGCTTTGCGCCGGATAAACGTCCGTATCTGATCTCCCGCTCCGGCTGTGCCGGAATGCAGCGCTACGTTCAGACCTGGAGCGGCGACAACCGTACCAACTGGGACACCCTACGCTATAACATCCGCATGGGCCTGGGCATGAGCCTCTCCGGACTGTTCAACGTCGGTCACGACGTCGGCGGTTTCTCCGGCGACAAGCCGGATGCCGAGCTGTTCGTGCGCTGGGTACAGAACGGCGTGATGCATCCGCGCTTTACCATCCACTCGTGGAATGACGATCGCACCGTGAACGAACCGTGGATGTACCCGGGCGTGACCCCTGCGATTCGTAGCGCCATTGAACTGCGCTATCGCCTGCTGCCGTACCTCTACACCCTGCTCTGGCAGGCGCACGCCGACGACGAGCCGATGCTGCGCCCGACCTTCCTCGATCATGAGCACGATGCGCAGACCTTTGAAGAGTGCGACGACTTCCTGCTGGGCCGTGACCTGCTGGTGGCCAGCGTCGTCGAAGCCGGGCAGCGCGAGCGCCGCGTCTGGCTGCCGGATAACGAAACCGGCTGGTACGATTTTTACACCCACGCGTGGTATGCGGGCGGGCAATCGATCGTCCTTGATGCGCCGCTGGAAAAGCTGCCGCTTCTGGTGCGCGCAGGGGCCGGTTTGCCGCTCAGCGAACGCATCCGTCACGTGAGCGCCGATAAAGACGATACCCGCGAGCTAAAACTGTTCCCGGTGAAAGGCGTCGGCACCACCTCCGGGCTGCTGTTTGAGGATGACGGCGAAAGCTGGGGCTACCTGAACGGCAATGCGCTGTGGGTGGAATGGGAGATGGTGTGCGACGGCGCAAGTATCAACCTGAAGGTGAATGCGCGCGGCGACTATCGTCCGGCATGGAAGGCACTGAAGGTGTCGTTACCGACGGGGGAAAAACGTACGCTGCGGGTGAACGGGGTTGAAGGAGGCGAGTGGGTGGTTTAGTGCGGCCTGATGCCCTCACCCTAACCCTCTCCCACAGGGAGAGGGGATAGAACGTAGGCCGGGTAAGGCGAAGCCGCCACCCGGCTATTTTTTTAACTCTCGATACCTTTACTGCGCAGGTAATCTTCGTAGTTACCGGTGAAGTCCACCACGCGCTCTGGCGTGATTTCGATCACGCGGGTCGCCAGGGAGCTGACGAACTCACGGTCGTGAGAGACGAAGATCAGGGTGCCCTGATACATCTCCAGCGCCATGTTCAGGGATTCGATCGATTCCATATCCAGGTGGTTGGTTGGTTCGTCCATCACCAGGATATTCGGTTTTTCCATCATCAGCTTGCCGAACAGCATACGGCCCTTTTCACCACCGGAGAGCACTTTGGCGGGCTTTTTGATGTCGTCCTGGCTGAACAGCAGACGCCCCAGAATGCTGCGTACCGCCTGCTCGTCGTCGCCTTCCTGCTTCCACTGGCTCATCCAGTCGAAGACGGTCAGATCGTTTTCGAACTCATATTCATGGTCCTGCGCGTAGTAACCAATCTGCGCGTTTTCAGACCATTTCACGGTACCGTTATCCGGTTGCATTTCGCCCACCAGAGTTTTCAGCATAGTGGATTTACCCACGCCGTTGGCGCCCAGGATAGCAATCTTCTCGCCCACTTCCAGCAGCAGGTTGAAGTTTTTGAACAGCGGGCCTTCATCGAAGCCTTTGGTGAGGGCTTCCACTTCCAGCGCGTTACGGAACAGCTTCTTGTCCTGCTCGAAGCGGATGAACGGGTTCTGACGGCTGGAGGCTTTTACCTCTTCGAGCTTGATTTTGTCGATCTGACGGGCACGCGACGTTGCCTGGCGCGATTTAGAGGCGTTGGCGCTGAAGCGGCTCACGAAGGATTGCAGGTCCGCAATCTGCGCTTTCTTCTTGGCGTTGTCGGCAAGCAGACGTTCACGCGCCTGGGTTGCCGCCGTCATGTACTCATCGTAGTTGCCCGGATAAACGCGCAGCTCGCCGTAATCCAGATCCGCCATGTGCGTACACACCATGTTAAGGAAGTGACGGTCGTGCGAGATGATGATCATGGTGCTGTCGCGATCGTTCAGGGTCTGCTCCAGCCAGCGGATGGTGTCGATGTCCAGGTTGTTGGTCGGTTCGTCGAGCAGCAGGATGTCCGGGTTAGAGAACAGCGCCTGCGCCAGCAGCACACGCAGCTTCCAGCCTGGCGCAACTTCGCTCATCGGACCATAGTGCTGTTCAACAGGAATGCCGACGCCCAGAAGCAGTTCGCCCGCACGCGCTTCCGCAGAATAACCGTCCATTTCGCCGTACTGCGTTTCCAGGTCGGCCACTTTGTAACCGTCTTCTTCGCTCATCTCAGCGAGACCGTAGATACGATCGCGCTCCTGCTTCACTTCCCACAGCTCCGCATGCCCCATGATCACGGTGTCGAGCACGGTGAACTCTTCGAAGGCGAACTGATCCTGACGCAGCTTACCGATACGCTCGTTCGGGTCGAGCGAGACGTTGCCCAGCGTCGGCTCCAGGTCACCGCCGAGGATCTTCATAAAGGTGGATTTTCCGCTACCGTTGGCACCAATCAGGCCGTAACGGTTGCCGCCGCCAAATTTGACGGAAATATTTTCGAACAGCGGCTTACTGCCAAACTGCATAGTGACGTTGCTGGTAACTAACACGGAGAGATTCCTGCGAAAAGTGTGATAAACGCGGCATTATGCCACAATTCCGAATTGAGATCCTGTGTTGCGGTAATCCACTAAACTTTAACAAAATCGAAAAAAATGTGATTTCGTACACATCTGAATTCCCAGTTAACGGGAATGCACATATAATGCGCTCCCATTACAGATTCAGACTTCTCAACTCATCGCCAGAATGGCTTAGATACCTCGCATAACATGAACATGAAATTAACAACGCTTTTTGCGGCGGCGTTAGCCGTAGTAGGTTTTTGTAAGACCGCGTCTGCGGTGACGTATCCCCTGCCGACAGACGGAAGCCGTCTGGTGGGTGAAAACCAGGTGGTGACGGTTCCGGAAGGTAACACTCAGCCGCTGGAATACTTCGCGGCGCAGTATCAGCTCGGCCTGTCTAACATGCTGGAAGCGAACCCGGGCGTTGACCCGTATCTGCCGAAAGCGGGTACCGTACTCAACATTCCACAGCAGCTGATCCTGCCGGATACCGTGCACGAAGGTATCGTGATTAACAGCGCCGAAATGCGTCTGTATTACTACCCGAAAGGCACCAACACCGTGATCGTGCTGCCTATCGGTATCGGTCAGCTGGGTAAAGACACCCCGCTGAACTGGACCACCAAAGTGGAGCGTAAGAAAGCGGGCCCAACCTGGACGCCGACCGCCAAAATGCACGCTGAGTACATTGCTGCCGGTGAACCGCTACCGGCCGTTGTGCCTGCTGGCCCGGATAACCCGATGGGTCTGTACGCGCTGTACATTGGTCGTCTGTATGCCATCCACGGTACTAACGCCAACTTCGGTATCGGCCTACGCGTAAGCCACGGCTGCGTACGTCTGCGTAATGAAGACATCAAATTCCTGTTCGATAACGTGCCGGTCGGTACGCGCGTGCAGTTCATTAACGAACCGGTGAAAGCGACGTCAGAGCCGGACGGCAGCCGTTACATTGAAGTGCATAACCCGCTGTCCACCAGCGAAGATCAGATCAACAACAACGAAATCGTACCGATTAAGCTGACCAGCGCGGTGCAGTCCGTTACCTCTCAGGCGGATGTTGACACGACCATCGTTGACCAGGCGATTCAGAACCGTTCCGGTATGCCGGTGCGTTTGAACTAATCGCGAGCACGAACAAAGCGGGCCTCGAGGCCCGCTTTTTTTTATCCGTTATTCACAATTACGATGCCGCCATGATCATAGCGATAGTGACAATGGGCGTACTCCAGCGGCGTACCATCTTCCAGATAGATCACCTGCTCGACCTCCAGCACCGGGTCGGTTGGCTCACAGACCAGATGCTGCATATCCAGCGCACTGGGCTTCAGCGCCCGCACCACACGATACGATCCCATGATCTTCAGCCCCAGCGTCTCCTGCACATACCGGAATACCGAACTTTCAAGATGGGTTTTGTTCAGCCCGGGCACCAGATTGAGCGGCATCACCGTGGCGTCCAGGGACATCGGCTCACCGTTGAGTAAACGCAGACGGATGAAGTCATAGATCGGCGTATCCGGATTTATCATCAGCGAGGCCTGCTCTTTCTCGTTCGGGAAGCGAAGTTCGAAGTGCACCACCTGGCTCGACACCGTGCCTAAATGTTCCCAGGTTTTGGTCGCCCCAAAGTAGTCGCTGCCGGAGAGATCCCACTGGGAAAGCTGGAGGAAATTTTTGCGGATGAACGTGCCCTGTCCCTGCCGGGTATAGACCAGCCCTTCTACGATCAGCTGACGCATCGCCTGCTGAATGGTCATCCGGCTGGTGCTGAATTCCGCCGCCAGCGCGAACTGGTCCGGCAGCGGTTCATTGGCGGCGTACTGCTGGGTAATAATGCGTTTCTTAATTTCCCGCGCTATGGTGATGTACTTCGCCGCCATCTTCCTTCCTTAAATTAGTTTTCTGTCCCGCTGTTTTTCAAGGCCACTCGCTCGGCCACCTTGAGGAAAGGCAGGTAGAAGAATACACCAAATACGATGATTGCCAACTGCACCACCACCGCCCGCCAGTCCCCCGCCGTCGCCAGCCAGGCGCTGAGGATCGGCGGCGTGGTCCACGGGATCATCACCACGCAGCGCGACATCAGACCCAGCGTGGTACAGAGCCACGCAAAGTAAATCCCGATGGCGGGCAGCAGCACAAACGGGATCATCAGCGGCAGGTTAAAGACAATCGGCAGGCCGAAAATCACCGGCTCGTTGATGTTGAACAGACCCGGCGCCAGTGACAGACGCGCCATCTGCTTCGCTGATTTCTGTCTTGAGAAGATGAAGATAGCGATCAGCAATGAGATAGTGCTGCCCGTCCCGCCCACCATGCCAAAGGTCGGCACAAAGATGTTGTTGATGATGTGTGGGATCGGCTGGCCGTTGGCAAAGGCCAGCATGTTCTCGTTGGTGTTGATCAGCAGAAACGGCTCCAGCACCACGCTGTTGACTACCGACTGATGAATACCGAGCGTGAACAGGAAGTTACCGAAGCTGTAAATGAAGATCGTCCCGGGCAGACTGGTGTTGATCAGCCGCAGCGGCTGCTGAATGAATGTCGTAATGAGATGGATCAGATCCGTATGCAGCACGTTCGCCAGTATGGCCGCCAGCACCGCAAACAGGGAGAGCGTGAGGATTGTCGGGATCAGCGCGGTAAAGGATTTGCTCACCGCCGGAGGCACGTTCTCCCCCAGCGAAATGTGCAGCGCCTTCAGCCGTGAAATGGCGATAAACAGCTCGGTTGAGAGCAGCCCAATCAGCACCCCGGCGAAAATGCCGGTCGAGCCGATATTGGCGAACGTCAGCACCTGGGTGACGTTCACCGTGGCGTCGCTGCCGACAGGCGTAATCTGTAAGCGCATCGGCATCATGATGATGAAGCTGCTGACGGCGATAACCACTGCCGAGACCGGATTGTCGAAATCTTTGTTACGCGCCAGCGACCAGGCGATCATCGGTGCCAGCAGCAGCGCGGCGATGTTCAGCGTGCCGTTGATAATCGCCTCGCCCCACACCTTAAACTGCGTGAGCGTGTCGCCTTCCAGCACCCATGGAAACACGACGTTGTTCACCAGCACCGCCAGACCGGCGAGGATGAAAATCGGCATCACCGTGGCGAAAGCGTCCCGCAGGGATCGCAGGTGTACCTGGTTTGCCAGGCGCGCCGAGAACTCAACAAATTTATCGACAAAAGACTGCATGTGCGGTGTTATTTTTGTTTCAGACATAGCGGAGTATTCCCATCAATCAGTCACAAAAACGGCCCGGCAGCGTACGGCTTACATCTCGCGTCCGTTAGTATGGATAACCTGTTTTAACCACGCGTAGCTCTTCTTCGGCACGCGCTTAAGGTCTTTCAGGTCGTGATTTTCACGGTTGACGTAGACCACGCCGTAGCGCTTACGCATGTCACCCTGCGAGCTGAGAATGTCGATTAAGCCCCAGCCGAGGTAGCCCATTACCTCTGCCCCGTCCTCGAATATTGCCGCTTTCATCGCCTCGATGTGCGCCCGGTGGTAGTCGATGCGGTAGGTGTCCTCGATCGGGTTTACCCCGTCCCAGGACTCGATCACGCCGATGCCGTTTTCAATCGGGAATACCGGCATCCGCCAGTCGTTGGCATAGCGGGTGATGATGGTGCGAAAGCCCAGCGGGTCGATCTGCCAGTTCCACTCGGTGGCTTTCAGGTACGGGTTATTTTTCTCGCCATGCAGCAGGTAATGGTTCACCGGCGTGCCTTCCGGGATGGCATCGCTGTCCAGCGTTTTGCTGGCGTAATAGCTGAAGGCCAAAAAGTCGTTCTTCGTGCGCGCAAACAGCGCGAGATCGTCTGCGCGGTAGATATCACCGAAGCCCTCCTGCTCCACCACCGCCATCACCGCCGGGCTGTAGCCCTGTCCCGCGAAGACGCGCAGCAGGTTCTGGTTGAGGAATTCGTCGTACTGCTGGGCGCAGAAGATATCACGCGGTTTGCAGGTGGCCGGATAAATCAGCTGGTGCGCCAGCATGCCGCCCATCAGCTTGCCTGGCTTAGTCTGGTGCAGGTATTCGGTCAGAGTCATGTGCGCCACCATCGCATGGTGCTGAAGCTCATACAGCTCGCGCAGGGTTTGTTCACCTTTCATGTAACCGGAAATGCGAAAAGCTTCCGGCATATGGAAAATGTTCTGCTCGTTGAAGGTCAGCCAGTACTTCACGCGATCGCCGTAGCAGTCGATCATCTTCTTGCCGTAGCGGATAAAGGCCTCCATCACCCGGCGTTCGTTGAAGCCGTTGTACTCCTGCGCCAGCGCCAGCGGCATATCGAAGTGGTAGAGGCAGACCATCGGCTCAATACCGCGGGCGAGCAGATCGTTAATAAAGCGGTCGTAAAACGCGATACCTTCGGCGTTGAACTCGCCGTCACCCTGCGGGCAGACGCGGCTCCAGGAGATCTGGAAGCGGTAGCAGTTCATGCCCAGATCCTGCATCAGATCGAAATCTTCCCGGTAGCGGTGGTAGGAGTCGGTCGCCACTTTCCAGTCGGAGATGTTTTCTCCTGCTTCCCGAATGTCATATACCGACATCCCCTTCCCGCCCTCATTCCATGCCCCTTCCGTCTGCATGCTGGATACCGAGTTGCCCCATAAAAAGTTGGCTGGCAGTGATTTGTTCATGGTCTCTCCCTATATGACTAGTCATTTAAATTTCATGACTAGTCATATAGATCGAGATGAAACATCAGGCAAAGAGAAGGAGCATTTTTTGTGAGGTGGGTTGAAATAAAGACCAGAGATAGTAGCCCCGGTAAGCGAAGCGCCACCGGGGAAAAGGAAGGTTACTGCTGCGCGAGCTGACTACGACGGTATTCCCCCTGCCGCTCCAGCATCCAGCCTGGATATTCGCGCGGCAGCGCGCTGACGGCATCAAGCTGTTTAAGCTCGTCTTCGCTTAAGCGGATCCCGGTGGCGGCAATATTATCGTCCAGCTGATCGACGCGTTTCGCACCAATAATGACGCTGGTCACCGCTTTTTGATGCAGCAGCCATGCCAGCGCGATTTGCGCCACGGAGACGCCCCTACGCTCGGCAATGACGCGCATTACGTCCACGCAGTCGAAGGCGCGATCTTTATTCACCGGCGGGAAGTCAAATTCCAGACGGCGGCCTCCGGTTTCGCTCTGCCCGTCACGACCGTATTTTCCGCTCAGCAGGCCGCCCGCCAGCGGGCTCCAGACCATCAATCCGACGCCTTCGCTCTGCATCATCGGCACCAGCTCGCGCTCCAGGTCACGTCCGGCAATGGTGTAATACGCCTGCAACGATGCGAAACGCGCCAGCCCAAGACGTTCAGAAATACCGAGCGCTTTGGCAATCTGCCACGCAGTCCAGTTCGAGACGCCGATGTATCGCACGTGACCGTGCTGCACAAGGTTATCCAGTGCGTAAAGCGTCTCCTCGATGGGGGTCGCGGGGTCGAAACCGTGCAGCTGATAGAGATCGATATGATCGAGCTGCAGGCGGCGCAGGCTCTCCTTTACGCTGTCGATAATGTGATAGCGCGAGCCGCCGCGTGAGTTCACTCCCGCCGTGCCCGTTTCACCAAACACCTTTGTGGCGACCACCACGTTTTCACGTGGAACGCTCAGGTTTTTCAGCGCCTGCCCGAGGATCTCCTCCGAGCGTCCTTCCGAATAGACGTCGGCAGTGTCGATAAAGTTGATGCCCGCGTCCAGCGCGCGGCCCACCAGCTGCTCGGCTTCGTTTTGCCTTAGCTGGCCAATCTTGCCCCACATGCCGCCCTCGCCGCCGAAGGTCATGGTGCCGAGGCAGAGTTCAGAAACAAACAGTCCGGTATTGCCCAGTTTTTGATAACGCATAACGCTTTCCTCGCATGTCGATTGGGTGTCTGTTAGTTATACCCGCCCCCCAGCCATCGCGAATGTGGCGTTCCTGTCCGTTTCTTGCCCAATCCTCTGAATCTATCCGCGCGGGGCATCGCCAAAGACGCTGTAGTCTGGCAGCTGAACCTGCTGATACGGCTCCCAGCCGCCGCCGAGGGCTTTGTAGAGCGCCACCAGGTCAAGCGCGCTCTGCACCTGCGCCTGCGCCCGCTGCTGTTCGGCCTGAGCGAGCTGACGCTGGGCGTCCAGCACGTCAATAAAACTGGCGATCCCCTGTCGGTAGCTGTCGCTGGCGAGATCAAAAGCGTTTTGCAGCGCGTCGATGGTTTTCGCCAGGCCCGCCTCACGCTGCTGGTCAGTGCGATAGCTCACCAGCGCGTTTTCAACGTCGCCGAGCGCCGTCAGCACCGTCTGACGATAGTCCAGCACCGCCGCCCCTTGCTGTGCGCGGGCCACCTTGACGCTGGAGACCAGCCGACCGCCCTGGAAGATGGGGATGGAGACCTGCGGACCGAAGCTGTAAAAGTGGCTGCTCCAGTCGGTCAGCCAGCCGGATTCGCTGTTACGCAGGCCAAACTGCCCGGAGAGGGTGAAGCTTGGGAACAGTTCGGCTACCGAGACGCCAATTTGCGCCGTAGCGGCATGGAGGTTCGCCTCAGCTTCGCGCACGTCCGGGCGACGACGCGCCAGCGTTGACGGAATGCCGGTTTGCACAATATCCGGCAACGCTGGCATCGGCTGCACGGATTGTAATTCGGCATCCAGCGCCCCCGGCGGTTTGCCGAGCAGGATGGCCAGCCCGTTCATCGCCTGGCGTTCCTGCGCCTGATACTGCGGCAATTGGGCTTCAAGATTGCCCAGCTGCGCCCGGGCGTTTTCTACGTCCATCTGCGGTGACAGCCCGCCCCGCTGGCGGCTTTCGGTCAGATCCAGCGTCTGCTGCGCGCTTTCAATTTGCGTATTAAGCGTGGCAATGATGCTCTGCGCCCCTCGCAGCTGTAGCCACGCCCGCGCCACTTCGGCTTCCAGCGAGACCAGCGCATCGTTACGCTGCTCGATCGCCGCCCGCTGCTGCGCCTCGGCCGCTTCTACCTGACGGCGCACCTTGCCCCACAGGTCGATTTCCCACTGAGCGTCGAAGCTGCCCTGATAGAGGTTAATCGGCTGCGTCAGCGGGCCTAACGCGCTTCGCAGCTGCGGATCGACATTATTCAGCTGGTCATACACGCCGTGGGATTTCAGCTCCCCTTCCAGCCCAAGCTGCTGGCGCGTCGCCTGCACATTGCCATTCACCGACGGGAAAAACGCCCCGCCGGCCTGGTTAATCTGTTCGCGCGCGCCGGCAATGCGTAATACGGTTTGCTGTAGCGTCAGATTTCCGGCGATGGCGCGTTCAATCAGGCTGTCGAGCTGCGGCGAGCCGAAGGTTTTCCACCAGCGCGGGTTGGTGGCGGCGGAGGACGTTTGTGATTTCACCGCGCCGTCGCCCTTATCGTTCCAGTGCGTGGTGGCGGGCGGTGCAGGCTGTTGGTAGTCCGGCCCGACGGCGCAGCCCACCAGCAGCATCATTATCATCAGGGGGTGTAAACGTCTGTGTATCATCAGTGTGCTCCTGCACTCCCCTCGCTCTTAACCGGCGAGAGCAACAAACAAAACGGAATCAGTAAGAAGGCCACCGCGCTCAGAATGGTGAAGACGTCAATGTAGGCCAGAAAGCGCGACTGCTCGATCATGGTCTGGTACATCCGCCCGGTGGCAATGCCGGTCGGATCGCCCACCTGAGTGGTGAAGTTCTGGATCGCCTGGGCGCTTTCGCGTATCGCCAGCTGGAACTGCTCATTAAACGGCGAAGCGTGGTAAGCCAGATGCGCGCTGTGCGCCTGCGAGCGCTCGGTGATCGCCGCCGTCGAGAGCGAAATCCCAATCGAGCCGGCCACGTTGCGGAACATGGTAAACAGCGCCGCCGCGTCGGCGTTAAGCCGCCTCGGGATCGAGATAAAGGCGATGGTGGTGAGGGGCACAAACAGGAACCCGAGTCCAATCGACTGGGCGCTGCGGAACAGCACCAGCGTTTCGAAATCGATATCCGGTGTCAGCGTCCGGGACCAGAAGAAGGACACCGCCAGGCAGGTAAAGCCGAAGGCGATGATCCAGCGCGTCTGCACCACCGGCATCAGCTTCAGTACCAGCGGAATAGTCAGCACAATCAGCACCGCGCCGGGCGAGAGCACCAGCCCGGACCAGGTGGCGGTATAGCCCAAATCCTGCTGCGCCAGTTGCGGAATAACCACCGAACTGCCGTACAGGATCATCGCCATCCCCGCCATCAGCAGGCTGGAGATCGCAAAGTTGCGATCCTTCATACAGTGCAGATCCACCACCGGCTTTTTGGCATACATCAGCCAGTAGATCGCGCCGATAATGCCGACCAGCGTCAGTACCGCGAAGGTGCGGATAAAGTTCGAATAGAACCAGTCATCATCTTCGCCCCGGTCGAGCATCACCTGCAAACAGCCAAGTCCGAGAGCGATCAGGCCGATCCCCGTCCAGTCGACGGTGAGCTTCTCTTCCGACTTTTTCTCCCACGGCGGATCTTCCAGCAGCTGATAGATGGCCAGCACCGTAACAATCCCTACCGGAATATTGATAAAGAACACCCAGCGCCAGGAGTAGTTATCGGTGATCCAGCCTCCCAGCGTCGGGCCAAGTACCGGCGCGACGATAATGGCAATGGATGAAAGGCCAAAGGCTTTGCCCCTGTCCTCCGGCTTGAAGTAATCAAGCAGCACCGATTGCTGCGTGGGCTGCAACCCGCCGCCAAAAAAGCCCTGCATCACACGGAACAGGATGATTTGCCAAAGCTCGGTGGCGATGCCGCACAGGAACGAGCAGATGGTGAACATCACAATGCAGATCAGGAAGAACTGCTTGCGGCCAAACAGCCGGCTCAGGAAGGCCGAGATCGGCAGCACGATGCCGTTCGCCACCAGGTAGCTGGTGAGCACCCAGGTAGATTCGTCATAGCTGGCCGAGAGCGACCCCGCGACGTGGGGCAGCGCCACGTTGACGATGGTGGTGTCCAGAATTTCCATAAACACCGCCAGGGTGACCACAATCGCCACCGCCCACGGGTTACTGGCGGGCTTCCAGTTTTCGTGGCTGCTGTCCGTCATTCCACGGTGACCTTCGGTTCAACCGACAGCCCCAGCGGCAGCGGTTTGTTCGGATCCAGCCCCTTATCAATGACGATTTTCACCGGCACGCGCTGAACGATCTTCACAAAGTTACCGGTGGCGTTTTCCGACGGGAAGGCGGAGAAGCGCGAGCCGCTGCCCTGCTGGATGCTGTCAATATGGCCTTCGAGCGCCATATCCGGCCAGGCATCGACGGACACGGTCACTTTGTCGCCCGGCTTCATACGTTCAAGCTGCGACTCCTTGAAGTTCGCCACCACCCACACGTTCGGGGAAACCAGCGAGAACAGTGCCGTGCCTGCCTGCACCAGCGTACCAGGCTGGACGTTGCGTTTGGTGACAAAACCGTCGAACGGGGCGCGGACTTCGGTATAAGAGAGGTTCAGGTTGGCGGTTTCCAACTGCGCTCTGGCCTGATCGACCTGCCGTTCGCGGGCTTCGACGTTAGTCTCCTGCTGGCGGATTTGCAGCTGGACCTGCTCCGCCACCTCCAGCTGCGCCTGCGCGCTGGCCAGACCCGCCTGGGCACTCCGCAGTTGAGCGTTCGCGGCATCGATGCTTTGTTGTGTGGTCGCGCGGGGGTCAACGCCGCGCTGACGGCGGTACTCCGCCTGAGCGTTGGTCATATCCGCCTGGGCTTTCAGTACCTGGGCTTTGGCTTCATCGCGCTGGGCGGGATATTGCACCTTCGAGAGCGCCAGCTGCGCCTGCGCCTGATGCAACTGCGCAACCGCCAGCCCAAGCTGGGCCTGAGCCTGATCGCGCTGGGCGGTGGTATCACGCGGATCGATCACCACCAGCACATCCCCTTTCTTTACACGCTGGTTATCCCGCACGCGAAGTTCGGTAACGTAGCCTGCCGTTTTTGGGGCAATGGTCACTACGTCGCCGTCGGTGAAGGCGTCGTCGGTGGTCTCTTCGTTACGGGTCAAAAACCACCAGACCAGCGCCACAATCACCATCACGATGACCACGATGCCAAGGATAATTAACGGTTTTTTGCCCGGGCGCTTGCGCTCGTTATTGTTTTGATCCTGCCCGTCAGCAGGTGGATTTTGATCTTCTGCCATAGTTCAGCAACGGTCCTGTCAGTGAGCGGCATCACACTATGCCGTTCACTAAAGCTAGGACGTTGCTATACATTTGCCAGGAAAAACTGACAAATTGCGCACTATATGAGAAGGAATAGTCCGAAACCGACCGCCGCAGACCAGAGCAGCATTGGGATTGACCATAAATGGAAGCGCCACCAGATGCGGCGATCGTTGGCCATCCGCAGGGCGATGAGGTTGGCCAGCGAGCCGGGCAGCAGCCCAAAGCCGCCGACGTTGACCGCCCACGCCAGCAGAACCGTTGGGGGAACATAGTTAAGCAGCAAAATGGTGGACGGCACGTTACTGATCACCTGCGAGAGACCAATCGCCGTCAGCCATAGTCCCGGTTGCGACAGACCGCTGACGCTATGGAGAACGGTCTGCAATACCGGGAGCTGGATCAGCAGATGCACGTCAATAAACATCGCCATAAACACCAGCAGCAGCGTCCAGTCAACACTCACCAGCACCCGCCGGGCGAGGAACAGGAAGCCACACGCCACCAGCAGCGCGCCCGCCAGCGCCTGGTTTAACTCCAGCGCGGTAATGAAAACGATATACAGTCCCAGGCAGCTCCAGACGAGACGCGGCTGCCACTGGGGGCCGGTGGTACCGCTGTGGTACTGCAACGATTTATTCGGGAAAGCAAACCAGCCCACCACCAGCAGCGTCGCCACGATCGCCAGCGCCAGCGGCGCCATCTGCCAGGTAAATGCGGTAAACGACAGGCCGGAGCGTCCCCACAGCAGAATGTTCTGCGGGTTACCGATCGGCGTGAGCAGCGAGCCTGCATTGACGGCCAGCGCTTCAAAGATAATCAGACGGGTAACCGGTATTTCGCACAGCTTACGCAGCGTGAGCGTAAGCGGCACCACGATAAACAGCGCTACGTCATTAGTGAGGAACGTCGACAGCAGCGCCGCCGAAAAGACCATGAACAGAGCCAGTTTGCGCTCGGTGGCGAAGCGGCGCACCATTTTGCGCCCCAGCACGTCAAAATAGCCGCTCAGCTCCACGCCTTTGGTGAGCATCATCAAACCGCTCAGGGTAATAATGGTGCGCCAGTCTATGGCCGCCGGCCAGGTGTGCGGCGTGAAGGGCACAAAGACGCTGAGCCCAACGCCAGTGATAAGTAAAAGATGGAAAAAACGATCGCGTTTCAGGGCCTGCAAGCCGGGGATGTTCATTCAGCGGCGGGGCCATATTTGAGCGTAAATTCGCGGAACTTCACCAGCGTCTCTTCGCTGACGTGGTGTTCCATACCTTCGGCATCCCGACGGGCAATTTCCGGGCTGACGCCCAGCACCAGTAAAAAATTCTCGACGATCTGATGGCGCTCGCGGCTCTCCTGCGCCAGCTTTTCGCCTTCAGCGGTGAGAAACACCCCGCGCCAGGGGATCATCTCGATCAGCCCGACCGACGCCAGACGTTTTAACATTTTGGCAACGGTTGGCTGCGACACCCCCAGGCGTGCGGCCATATCCACCTGGCGCGCTTCTCCAACTTCACGAATCAGATCGGAGATCAGTTCGACATAATCATCAATCAGCTCCCGGCGGTGCGCCTCACGCACCTGACGGAAGCCTTCCACATGCTCTTCAACGTTCACCAGTTGCGTCGTTTTTTTTGTTGTTGGCTTACCTGCGCGACGGTTCATTGTGCTTCCTCAATGGGTTGACGCTTCCAGCGCCCTGTAACGGAGCGCACATTGTAAACCATAGCTCTACAAGCACAAAAAATTAACGAATTAGCCATAGCTATACAATATAGCCTGTGCTATATCTGTATGTAATGCAGTCACCCTTCACGGATCGAAGGGATCATGAATCAGGAGGTCTTATGAATGAATTCAAGAGGTGTATGAACGTGTTTACCCACTCTCCTTTTAAAGTGCGTCTAATGCTGTTGAACATGCTGTGCGATATGTTTAACGCCAAACCGCATCAGGACGACAAATCTTCTCACTAAGCGGCGTCGCGGCACGCCGCTTCATTTTCCTGTCACACTTTCGTTGTAAACTCGCTTTTTCCTGATTATTTTTGCGGATTTGCAGCCCCCTTCGCAAAACATCTGTTTAGCAACTGTTGACCTTGATTCACGCTCGCACTATCTTCTTGCAGCCCTGCACAATTTGCGGCTTCGCTGAAGCGGACCTCCATTCCCTTTCCACGCACTGTCCGGCAGGCTTTGACCCTTGACGCCAGGGTGAGCACATGGCGTTTTCGTGATAGTGATCTATGAACGTAACCCTGATTGATACACTTGTTACCCGCAGCCGGGCCCTAAGCCCGTGGACGGGATTCTATTTTTTGCAATCGCTGTTGATTAACTTTGCTCTTGGCTACCCCTTTAGCCTGCTTTATGCCGTCGGGTTCACCTGCATTCTTCACCTGCTATGGCGAAGCGCACCGCGCATGCAGAAAGTGCTTATCGGGATCTGTTCTCTGGTGGCTGCCGCCTATTTCCCGTTCGGCCAGGCCTATGGCGCGCCGAACTTTAATACCCTGCTGGCGCTCCACTCCACCAATATGGAAGAGTCTACAGAGATCCTGACGATCTTCCCGTGGTACAACTACGTGGTTGGCCTTTTCATTTTTGCTCTCGGCGTGATTGCGGTTCGCCGTAAGCAGGTCGGGAAAAAAACATGGGGTAAAATTGAAAGCCTGTGCCTGGCCTTTAGCGTAGTGACGCTTTTTGTTGCGCCGGTACAAAATCTGGCCTGGGGCGGCGTGTTTAAGCTTAAAGATACCGGGTATCCGGTGTTTCGCTTCGTTAAAGACGTGGTAGTGAATAACGAGGAAGTGCTCGACGAGCAGGCGCGTATGGCCGAGCTTTCCACCATGAAAGATACCTGGAACGTGCTGGCGGTGAAACCGAAGTATCACACCTATGTGGTGGTGATCGGTGAAAGCGCGCGTCGCGATGCGCTCGGCGCGTTTGGCGGTCACTGGGATAACACGCCGTTTGCCAGCTCCGTCAACGGTACGCTGTTTACCGATTACGTGGCGGCCAGCGGTTCGACGCAGAAATCTCTCGGTCTGACGCTCAACCGTGTCGTGGATGGAAAACCGCAGTTTCAGGATAATTTTGTCACCCTGGCCAACCGGGCAGGTTTTCAGACGTGGTGGTTCTCCAACCAGGGGCAGATCGGCGAGTATGATACCGCCATTGCCAGCATCGCGAAGCGTGCCGACGAGGTACAGTTCCTGAAAAGCGGTGATTTCGAAGCCGATAAAAACACAAAAGATGAAGCGTTGCTAAAAATGACCGCGCAGGTCTTTGCCACTCAGCGCACCCAGCCGCAGCTGATCGTCCTGCACCTGATGGGGTCACACCCGCAGGCATGCGATCGTACCGGGGGAAAATATGCGGAGTTTGTGCAATCCAAAGAGACCTCGTGTTATCTGTACACCATGACGCAAACCGACGATCTGCTCAGCAAGCTGTACGCGCAGCTGCGCAACAGCGGCGATAGCTTCTCGATGGTCTATTTCTCTGACCACGGTCTGGCGTTTAAGGAGCGCGGTAAAGAGGTGCAGTATCTGGCCCACGATGACAAGTTTCAGCAGAACTTCCAGGTACCGTTTATGGTGCTGTCGAGTGATGACAAAACGCATCGCATCATCAAAGCGCGCCGTTCCGCGAACGATTTCCTGAAATTCTTCTCACAGTGGACGGGGATTAAGGCGAAAGAGATAAAAAATGATTACCCGTTTATCTCCGGGAAGAAGGGCCCGCCAGTTTACATTACCAACTTCAGGTTACAGAAAGTTGACTATAACCATCTGGGGACGGATATTTTCGATATTAAGAGTAAGTGATCTCTGCCGTCTCGTGCAGGCTGATGCCCTCACCCTGGCCCTCTCCCACGGGGAGAGGGTACAAACAAAAAAAATCCGCCACATTGGGCGGATTTTTTACTGGCTCACCGAAGTGATTAGAAGCGGTAACCTACGCCCGCGATCCAGGTGCCAACGTCAACGTTGCGGATACGGCTCTGCTCATAGGAGAAGTCCAGAGCAACGTTTTCGATCGGGTTGAACTGCATACCTGCGCCATAGGAGAAACCGTAGTCGCTGTTGCTTGCAGTACGGTTCAGACCCTGGTTTTCGGTCTGCTGGAATTTACCGTAGCCAACACCTACAACACCGTAGATGCTTGCCCAGTCATTCAGGCGGTAAGCAGGACCCGCGGTGATGCCGTAGTACTGACCTTTATTGTAAGAGCCATTTTCAGTACGATCTTTCTCGGTGTAAGTGAAAGAACCGATCACACCCAGCGGGTTGTTGTCTTGCTCGTAACGGTACTTCAGGTTGAAACCGTTGGTTTTGTTCATCACGCCCTGCATATCGCTCTGAGCGTAACCACCAGTTACAGTAGAAGTTGCCGCTACAGCGGTACCTGCGGAAACAGCCAGAACAGCTGCCAGTGCTGAAAGACATGCAATTTTTTTCATAACCACCTCAAATGTGCTTCAAGTAAGTCCGTAAGTTTTAAATATATCAAAAAAATCTGTGAAACTCTTTGTCATTCACGATGTCTAATGCGACCTTTCCTGTAACAGAACATTTCCAGCACCAGCTATCTCGTTCAAATAACTCCAGATTTTCACCTGTAAATGCTAATAGTGCGCGTCATCGCCATTTAGTTCATCCAGATTATTCCTAATCTTTCAGGCGATAAAATCAGCAACGTTTTCTCATTTTACGGATTTTCCCTGGATTTTTTTTCAACAGTAGCTCAACCGTTGCAGGTTATTTCCATTACACTGCGACTTTTACCTCTTTTGACAAAAATTGACAGGAGAAAGGATGCCAGGTTTACCTCGTAAATCGTCGGTCTGGATGCCGGTGGCAGTCATACTTATCGCGATGATGTCCATACAAAGCGGCGCGTCGCTGGCAAAATCGCTGTTTCCGCTGATTGGTGCGCCCGGCGTCACGGCGCTGCGTATCGCATTAGGCACCCTGATCCTCGTGGTTGTCTTTAAACCCTGGCGGCTACGGTTTAAAAAGGAGCAGCGACTGCCTCTGCTTTTTTATGGGCTGGCGCTGGGAGGGATGAATTACATGTTCTACCTCTCTATTCAGACTATCCCGCTGGGGATCGCGGTCGCGCTTGAATTTACCGGCCCGCTGGCGGTTGCCCTCTTTTCTTCTCGTCGCCCGGTAGACTTTATCTGGGTCATACTGGCCGTGCTGGGGCTATGGTTCCTTCTGCCGCTCGGCCAAAGCGTTTCACAAATCGATTTGACAGGGGCCGCTCTGGCGCTGGGCGCAGGGGCGTGCTGGGCGGTGTATATTCTCACTGGCCAGCGTGCGGGCGAAGAGCACGGCCCCGCGACGGTCGCCTTAGGCTCGCTGATTGCCGCGGTTATCTTTGTCCCGATCGGCATGGCACAAGCAACGGACTCAATATGGCAGTGGTCAATCCTGCCGGTTGGGCTGGCGGTCGCCATTCTTTCCACGGCGCTGCCCTACTCTCTGGAGATGATCGCCCTGACGCGTCTGCCTACGCGTATTTTTGGTACGCTCATGAGCATGGAGCCCGCGCTGGCTGCCATCTCTGGAATGATGTTCCTCGGCGAAACCCTGACACTGGTGCAGACGCTGGCGCTCTGTTCCATTATCGCGGCGTCAATGGGCTCTACATTGACCATGCGCCCGGAACCAAAAGTACATAAGATTGACCTCAACTAGCCCTTAAATTCTGCATGGCATACCGGCCATGCAGAATATAGGTCTCGTCAGCCCTTCAAATAATTTCTTACAAACTCTCTTATATTGCCAAAATATTTCACCTGCCCGCCTTGTCACTTAACGAATTAAGATTGATCTGCATCAATTTATATAAAAAACTTTAAAATCATTAAGTTAAAACTTCAACCATCCTTTCGCTATTAAACCGATAGGCAGCGCCAAACCGCAGAGAAAAAATCCGGTGCTATACTTAATCCCGTAATTACCTGGGACACAAACATCAAGAGGATATGAGATTATGAGTACCGCTAAACTGGTGAAAACGAAAGCGTCTAATCTGCTTTATACCCGTAACGATGTATCGGATAGCGATAAAAAAGCGACCATTGAGCTGCTGAATCGCCAGGTGGTCCAGTTCATCGATCTTTCGCTGATCACCAAACAGGCCCACTGGAATATGCGCGGTGCAAACTTTATTGCCGTTCATGAAATGCTGGATGGCTTCCGCACAGCACTGGTGACTCATCTGGATACCATGGCCGAACGCGCCGTACAGCTGGGCGGTGTGGCTCTGGGTACCACGCAGGTGATCAACAGCAAAACGCCACTGAAAAGCTATCCGCTGGATATCCATACCGTTCAGGATCACCTGAAAGAGCTGGCAGACCGTTATGCGATTGTCGCGAACGATGTTCGTAAAGCGATTGGCGAAGCAAAAGATGAAGACACCGCTGATATCTTCACTGCCGCGTCACGCGACCTGGATCAGTTCCTGTGGTTCATTGAGTCAAACATCGAATAATCCCTGCGGATTGTCTGAATAACCCTCGCCCCTGGCGGGGGTTTTGCACATTTATGGTGCACACTTTTGTCCGCAACGGCCGCAAAAGTGAATAAAATGTAATAATCACCTCACACAACCGTTAACGGAAGATTGTTTTTTCGTCAGATTCTGCGCTAAATATCCCCCTGTCAGAAGACCTTAACGAAGCGCACCAAAACGGTGCTCCATTCTGGTGCAACCTGACAGAATTGCCACGCTTTTTGTGCAATGCGTGACATTATCCCCTTTGCAAAACAACAGCTTGTAAAACTGGCACGATTTTTTCATTGTGCCTGAGGTTCTCGCAGGGGATCGCCCCGTGGATATAAAAGGAAATGCTATGAAGTCTGTATTAAAAGTTTCACTGGCTGCACTTACCCTGGCGTTTGCGGTGTCCTCGCAGGCTGCCGACAAACTGGTTGTGGCGACTGACACGGCGTTCGTACCGTTTGAATTCAAACAGGGTGATAAATACGTTGGTTTTGACGTTGATCTGTGGGCCGCTGTCGCAAAAGAACTCAAACTGGATTACACCCTGAAGCCAATGGATTTCAGCGGCATTATCCCGGCACTGCAAACCAAAAACGTTGACCTGGCGCTGGCGGGCATCACCATTACCGAAGAGCGTAAGAAAGCTATCGATTTCTCTGATGGCTACTACAAAAGCGGCCTGCTGGTGATGGTGAAAGCGGATAACAACGACGTGAAAAGCGTGAAAGATCTCGACGGTAAAGTGGTCGCCGTGAAGAGCGGCACCGGTTCCGTTGATTACGCGAAAGCCAATATCAAAACCAAAGACCTGCGTCAGTTCCCGAACATCGACAACGCTTACATGGAACTGGGCACCAACCGCGCAGACGCGGTGCTGCACGACACGCCTAACATCCTTTACTTCATCAAAACCGCCGGTAACGGCAAGTTCAAAGCGGTAGGTGATTCTCTGGAAGCTCAGCAGTACGGTATTGCGTTCCCGAAAGGCAGCGACGACCTGCGTAATAAAGTTAACGGCGCGCTGAAAACCCTGAAAGAGAACGGCACCTATAACGAAATCTACAAAAAATGGTTCGGTACCGAGCCTAAATAATTTCACCTGACTTCAGGTTTGTAACGCCCGGTGGCGCTACCGCTTACCGGGCCTACGTTTTTCGTTTTTCACCACGGTATACAGGAATACATCATGCAGTTTGACTGGAGCGCCATCTGGCCTGCCATTCCTCTCTTGCTTGAAGGCGCTAAAATGACCTTGTGGATTTCGGTCCTCGGTCTGGTTGGCGGGTTAATTATCGGTCTGGTGGCCGGTTTCGCCCGCACCTACGGCGGCTGGATTGCAAACCACATCGCACTGGTTTTCATCGAAGTGATCCGCGGCACCCCCATTGTGGTGCAGGTCATGTTTATCTACTTCGCCCTGCCGATGGCCTTCAACGATCTGCGCATTGACCCGTTCAGCGCAGCTGTCGTCACCATTATGATCAACTCCGGCGCCTACATTGCGGAAATCACCCGCGGTGCGGTGCTGTCGATTCATAAAGGCTTCAGCGAAGCTGGCCTGGCGTTAGGTCTTTCCCGTCGCGAAACGATCCGTCACGTGATCCTGCCGCTGGCGCTGCGCCGCATGCTGCCGCCGCTGGGCAACCAGTGGATCATCAGCATTAAAGACACCTCGCTGTTTATTGTTATCGGCGTGGCCGAGCTGACCCGTCAGGGCCAGGAGATCATCGCGGGTAACTTCCGCGCCCTGGAAATCTGGAGTGCGGTCGCCGTTGTCTACCTGATTATCACGCTTGTCCTGAGCTTTGTTCTGCGTCGTCTTGAAAGAAGGATGAAAATCCTGTGATTGAATTTAAAAATGTTTCCAAGCACTTTGGTCCAACCCAGGTGCTGCACAATATCGATTTGAACATCAGGCAGGGTGAAGTGGTGGTGATCATCGGGCCGTCGGGTTCCGGAAAATCCACCCTGCTGCGCTGCATTAACAAGCTCGAGGAGATCACCAGCGGCGATTTGATCGTCGATGGTCTGAAGGTGAACGATCCGAAAGTGGACGAGCGCCTGATCCGCCAGGAAGCGGGCATGGTGTTCCAGCAGTTCTACCTGTTCCCGCACCTGACGGCGCTGGAAAACGTGATGTTCGGTCCTTTGCGCGTGCGTGGGGCCAGCAAAGCGGCGGCAGAAACGCTGGCAAAAGATCTGCTGGCGAAAGTGGGTCTAGCGGAGCGTGCCCACCACTATCCTTCCGAGCTGTCCGGTGGCCAGCAGCAGCGCGTGGCCATTGCCCGTGCGCTGGCGGTGAAGCCAAAGATGATGCTGTTTGATGAGCCAACCTCCGCACTCGACCCGGAGCTGCGTCACGAGGTGTTGAAAGTGATGCAGGATCTGGCAGAAGAAGGCATGACGATGGTGATCGTTACCCACGAAATCGGCTTTGCCGAAAAAGTGGCGTCCCGTCTGATCTTCATTGATAAGGGCCGCATCGCGGAAGACGGTAATCCGCAGGCGCTGATTGCGAACCCACCGAGCCAGCGCCTCCAGGAGTTCCTGCAACACGTCTCCTGATAGCCATACACAGAGCCGGGCATGCCCGGCTTTTTTATGCCGGATTGTTCCCAAAAACTCCCCTCCGCTCCGCGCGCTCTATACTTATCATTTTGCACGATATTTTTGTCGGAGGACGCCGTGCCGTGGATCCTGTTGCTACTGTTTACCCTGTTTAGCGCGCCATCACTTGCTGTAACCATTCCCGGCGTCACCACCGGAGCCACCGCCACCCAGCAAAATGCGCCGCCAGAACCCGACGCTGAAAAGAAAAAAGCCGCTTACAGCGCACTTGCCGACGTGCTTGAGAACGACACGTCCCGGCAGGAGCTTATCGATCAGCTGAGGAAAGTGGCCGCCACACCGCCTCAGGATCCGGTTCCGACTATCGCGCCGCCGGAAGTCGAAGACGAAAAGACGGTACTGGAAAACGTCACCGATATCAGTCGCCGCTACGGGGAAGCCCTGTCGTCGCGTTTTGCCCAGCTCTATCGCAACCTTGTTGGCACCTCGCATAAGCCTTTTAATCCCCACACCTTTTCTGCAGCCGCGACCCAGTTTTCTATTCTGGCCGCCGCGGTATTCATTTTTTACTGGCTGTTGCGCCTGTCTGTCTGGCCGCTTTACCGGAAGATGGGCCACTGGGGACGTAAAAAGAATCAGCATAAAAGCAGCTGGCTGCATCTTCCGGCAATGATTACCGGGGCCTTTATCATCGATTTGCTGCTGCTGGCGCTGACGCTGTTTGTCGGCCAGATGCTGGCCGACCGTCTTAATACCGGGAACAAAACCATCGCCTTTCAGCAGGGGCTGTTCCTGAACGCCTTTGCCCTGATCGAGTTCTTTAAGGCGCTCCTGCGGTTAATATTCTGTCCGCGCGTGCCGGAACTTCGCCCGTTCGCCATTTCGGATCGGAGCGCCAAATACTGGGCGGTTCGGCTCAGCGTGCTGAGCGGGTTGATCGGCTATGGCCTGCTGGTCGCCGTCCCGATTATTTCCAACCAGGTTAACGTGCAGTTCGGGGCCCTGGCGAACGTGCTGATCATGCTCTGTATTACCGTCTGGGCGCTGTACCTCATCTTCCACAATAAAAAAGCGATCACCGACAGTCTGCTTCACCTGGCCGATCGCTCCCTCTCCTTTTTCAGCCTCTTTATTCGCGCCTTTGCGCTGGTGTGGCACTGGCTGGCCAGCGCCTATTTTATTGTGCTGTGTTTCTTCTCGCTGTTCGATCCGGGCAACAGCCTGAAATTTATGATGGGGGCGACGTTCAAAAGCCTGGCGATTATCGGCATCGCGGCCTTTGTTTCTGGCCTGCTCTCCCGCTGGCTGTCGAAGACGATCACCCTGTCGCCGCAGGTTCAGCGTAATTACCCCGAGCTGCAAAAACGGGTAAATGGCTGGACATCGGTGTCGCTGAAGGTGGCGCGTATTTTGACGGTCTGCGTGGCAATTATGCTGCTGCTGAATGCGTGGGGACTGTTTGATTTCTGGAACTGGCTGCATAACGGCGCCGGGGAAAAGACCGTCGATATTCTTATTCGTATCGCGCTGATCCTGTTCTTCTCCGCCGTCGGCTGGACGCTGCTGGCAAGCCTTATCGAAAACCGTCTGGTGTCGGATGTCCACGGCAGGCCCCTGCCAAGCGCCCGCGCCCGCACACTGCTGACGCTGTTCCGCAACGCGCTGGCGGTGATCATTAGCACCATTACCATCATGATTGTGTTGTCGGAAATCGGCGTAAATATCGCCCCACTGCTGGCGGGTGCCGGTGCCCTGGGACTGGCGATCTCCTTTGGTTCGCAGACGCTGGTGAAGGATATTATCACCGGCATTTTTATCCAGTTTGAGAACGGGATGAACACCGGGGATCTGGTGACCATCGGACCGCTCACCGGCACGGTGGAGAGGATGTCCATTCGCTCCGTCGGCGTACGTCAGGATACCGGGGCGTACCACATTATTCCGTGGTCATCGATCACCACCTTTGCCAACTTTGTGCGCGGCATTGGTTCGGTGGTGGCGAATTATGATGTCGATCGTCACGAAGATGCAGATAAGGCGAAACAGGCGCTGCGGGATGCGGTGAGCGAACTGATGGAGATGGAGGATATTCGCGGGCTGGTAATTGGTGAGCCGTCGTTTGCGGGCATCGTCGGGCTGACGAACACTGCCTTTACCCTGCGCGTGTCGTTCACCACCCAGCCGCTGAAACAGTGGACGGTGCGCTTTGCCCTGGACAGCATGGTGAAAAAACACTTCGATCTGGCGAACGTGAGAGCGCCGGTGCAGACGTATCAGGTATTGTCGCCGCCCGCTTCGCTGCTCCCTCCGCAGGAGCCGACGCTGTAACCGAGCCGGGTGGCGGCTTCGCCTTACCCGGCCCGAGAAACGATTATTTGCGACGTTTGTTATCGTCCATAAAGGACCAGGCAATAAAGCGGCTCTGCTTCTGACCCTGCGCCATCTCTTTTTTGACCACCTTCACCGCGCCGGCTTCGGTCAGCGCGCGGTAAAGCGGCGGCAGGTTATCGCCACGAGAGACCAGCGTGGTAAACCATTTCACCTGACGACCGAAGCCTTTACTCTCGGCAATCATGCGCAGAATAAAGGCTACTTCCCCGCCCTCGCACCACAGCTCCTGCTGCTGGCCGCCAAAGTTCAGCGCGCCATCTTCGGCCTGGCCCAGGTTACGCCGCTTGCGTTCACTTCCCGCACGCGCGGACGCGGCGGAGTCGTGGAATGGCGGGTTGCACAGGGTGGCATCATATTGTTCGTTCTTATGAATTATGCCGTTGAAAATAGCAGCGGCATCCTTCTGACGACGCAGACGTACGGCCCGGCTTAACCCCGGGTTAGCGTTGATAATGGCCTGCGCGCTGGCGAAGGCCTCATCACCGATCTCGCTGCCGGTAAATCGCCACTGGTACTCATGTGCGCCTATCAGGGGGTAGATCAGGTTCGCGCCCGTACCGATATCAAGGACGGTAGCCTGTTTCGGCACTACGCCATCGTGGTCATCCGCCAGCAGATCGGCAAGATGATGGACGTAATCCGCACGGCCCGGGACCGGCGGGCAGAGAAAGCCATCAGGGATGTCCCAGTGCGTCACACCATAAAAATGGGCCAGCAGCGCTTTGTTCAGCGTTTTAACCGCCAGCGGATCGGCAAAGTTTACCGACGGTTCACCGGCTGGTGTCTGAACGATAAAACCCTGCAATTCAGGGCAGCTCAGACACAGGGCTTTCATATCGTAGCGGCTACGGTGGCGGTTACGCGGGTGCAATCCCGGCTTGTGGGAAGTCATGGCATTCTCCTTTAAACAGCCGCGTAAGATACCCTGTGACGGCACGGGGGTAAATATCTGTCTGAGTCGCACAAAAAAACGACAAAAATCAGCGACCTGTATGTCTATGATCTGTCAACAAATTGTCAGAATTTATCGTTCAAAAAATAAGCAGATCATCATCAAATTTTTGCGCTAATTTACACGTATCAGGCTTCTAAACTTAACAGGAATCACCTGTTGTTTCCCCTGAGGATGTGATTATGAAAAAGTATCTGACCTTTATTATTGCGGGTGCGCTGGCAGGCGCATCGTTCTCTGCCTTGTCCGTTCAACCTCTGACCGACAGTACCGACACCAGCCAGCTACGCGCGGCTGGGACGGTCTCTGTCAGCCGGGCAAGCAACCTTGATGACCTTCAGGACAAGCTGGCCGAAAAAGCCCGTCAGGAAGGCGCTAAAGGCTTCGTGGTGAACGCCGCCGGTGGCGATAACCATATGTACGGTACAGCGACTATCTATAAATAACTTACCGCCTTCCAAACTGCATCTGCCCGGCAGATGCAGTTCTCTCTGCCTGCGCCTTGACTGTGCGTTTTTTCACCCCATATTAAATGCATGACTTGACCCTTTCAGGAGAACATCATGGCTTCCGGCTGGGCGAATGACGACGCCGTTAACGAACAGATCAACAGTACCATTGAAGATGCGGTTGCGCGTGCTCGCGGTGAAATTCCGCGCGGCGAAAGTTTGACGGAATGCGAAGAGTGCGGGGATCCCATTCCTGAGGCACGACGTAAAGCCATTCCCGGAGTACGGCTTTGCATCACCTGTCAGCAGGAGAAAGATTCAAAAAATGCTTCACATTCAGGATATAATCGTAGAGGATCGAAAGACAGCCAGTTACGTTGACTTTCCTTTACCGTAGTTAACCGCACCAACAGTTTACTTTACGCTCACGACTTTCAGCGAAGCGCGTAGCAAAACGTGCCCTTCTGATTGTGTCTGTAAAGCGTATCCGCAAGAAGTGTCAATTGCGCTTCTGATTTTATTAATAATCAATAAGTTATTTGTCATTCAATTTTTTTGACCAACCACGTCAATTCTCTTCGATTTTATCTTCCGCTAAAAAGCGTGATACTTATCACATCGACGGAACATCGTCCCCTTAACAGAATAACCTGCGAGAATTGATCCATGAAAACCATCAAATATGCTGTTGCCGCTGTTGCCCTGTCCGCTCTGTCTTTCGGCGCTTTCGCTGTAGAGCCAGTCTCCTCTACTCAGGCACAGGATCTGAACAAAATCGGTGTGGTGAGTGCTGAAGGCGCGACCACGCTGGACGGTCTGGAAGCAAAACTGGCTGAAAAAGCTGCCGCCGCGGGCGCAAGTGGATACACCATCACTTCCACTAACGGTAATAACAAACTGAGCGGTACTGCGGTTATCTACAAGTAATCGAACAAATTATGCTCCACCCTCGCCATACCCTCTGGTGAGATGCTCCAACCCTCATTGACCCTGTTGTTGTTACCCTTGTTTGCCCGTCCGCCACTGGACGGGCTTTTTTTTGCTTAAAATGACTGCGCCACGCGCTGCAACCCGGCTTCCACGGACTCGACTTCCCCTGCAGCCAGCAGGCAGCAGGCCATTTGCAGCTTGATTGACTGCGGAACCGGCACCTTCCCGGCCAGACACTGCACAATCCAGCGCGCGGTGACCTGCGGATCTTTCGACTCAGGCAGGATCGCATCTCTGTTCTCTTCCCCACGTTCGACAACGACCCGCGTCCCGGCGGGCTCAATCAGCATCAGCTGTGGACAACGCTGCGGGTTGGCGTAAACCTCGCCTTCTGTCCCGTGCATCAGCAGTGCGCGTCCACCGATTTCGGCAAAGAATTGCCCGACTCGCGTCACGTATTCCGGATGGGAGACGCTGGAAAGACGCAGCGCGGCGTCTTCGGCAAACGGCGTCGCCAGCTTCGCCAGGGTGTGAGCACTGTTACGTACGCCCATGCGCCAGCGCATGTCCAGCTGCTTTTCCAGCGGTGGGCAGAGCGCGCTAACGGGGATATAGACCGGCTGATTCCCCTCCAGCTTTGCCTGTGCCTGACCGGCATGGAGGGTCGGTTCAATACCTAACAACGCCAGGATGGTTTCTGTCAGCACGCGCGTCGGATCTTCGCTCACGCCATGCACTACTACCGGGAAACCGAGTTTCTGCAACAGAATAGCCAGCAGCGGCGTGAGGTTTGCCTGCTTACGCGCGCCGTTGTAGGTCGGGATCACAATTGGCATCGGCTTCGTGACGGGCGGGGTTAAGCGCATGGTCTGCGACTGCATGGCCTCATAAAAGCCGCGCATCTCCGCCTCACCTTCCCCTTTAATACGCAGCGCAATCAAAATGCCGCCCATTTCCAGTTCCGGCACGTCGCCATTCAGCATATGCGTGTACAACGCGCGGGCTGTTTCCTGGTCCAGATCGCGAGCGTGGTTTTTCCCACGCCCTACCTCTTTGATAATTTTGCGGTAATCCACGACATTTCTCCTGACTGCATTATCTTGTTAACAATATAGCCCGATGAACACAGACCCGATAGTGTTTTGTGATCATTATCAACCTGCTGTTTTCATATAAAAAAATTAAACTCAAGCACTATTTAAATTATTTGTGATTGGGACAAAAGATCCGCAGCGACCCTTTTTTTGATTAAATAAACATCGAAAAATCATTAAGGGTCAACGGTAAAAACGTCCAGGCAACGCTTTTACCAGAATCACATCAGGATTAACTATGAACAAGGTTGCATTAGGTTTTTTTATCGCCGCAACGGTGGGATGTTCTGCATCCGCATTTGCGGCAACTAACGGTGAAGGCCAGATTAATTTCACCGGTGAAATTATCGATTCTGCTTGCCAGGTCGTGAATGGATTAAGTAATCCATTAAACGTTCAGTTGGGTAAGGTGTCTAAAACGGTATTTACCGGCGCAGGCTCTACCAGCACATCAACGAAGTTTGATATTAAGTTAACCAATTGTCCGGAAACAGTGACCTCGGCTGCGATTAACTTCGGTGGTACGCCGGATGCGGATAATAATGCCGCGCTGGCATTAACGCCAGATACCGATGCGGCAACCGGTGTAGCGATTCAGTTGATGGATGCTTCCGGGCAGCCTGTCACTCTGTATACGCCTTCGCAGCAATATCCTTTAGCCTCCGGCACGGCAGTTAACGACCTGGAATTCGGTGCGCGTTATATTCAAACTCAGGCCGCCATTACCGCAGGCCCTGCCAACTCTGTATCGACTTTCACCGTTATTTATAACTGATCTTATCAATCCTGAGATATTAATGCTTTTGCGGGCATTAATATCTCTTCTATTTATTGAGAAATCTTTATGCACCACGGTTATTTACTGAGCACTCTTTTACTGATAGCAGCCTCTGCACATGCGGGCGTCGTGATTAATGGTACCCGGCTGGTCTATCAAGGAGATAAAAAGGAATCATCTCTTGGCCTGTCAAACCCGGATACGACGGATTATCTGGTACAGTCCTGGGTCGATTCTGGCGGTAAAAACCCGGCCAAAGCCCCATTCCTGATCACCCCGCCGCTTTTCCGTCTGGATGCAAAAGAAGATAACGTTCTGCGCGTGGTACGCACGGGCGGAAATTTACCGGAAGACAGGGAATCTCTGTACTGGTTGAATATCAAAGCGATCCCTTCCTCAAAACACGTTGAGGGAGTAAATACGCTGCAAATTGCCATTAATACCCGCATTAAATTGCTGTATCGCCCGTCCGCGGTAAAAGGCCGACCAGAAGATGTGGCGGATAAGCTTGAATGGCATCGCGAAGGTAACGACCTGGTGGTGAATAACCCTACGCCTTTCTATATGAATTTCCAGACCGTCACGCTTAACGGTCAGAAAGTCACAAAAGCGACCTGGGCTGTTCCGAAATCAGAAACACATTTTGCCATACCGGGTAATGTCGGGGGCTCAAACGTGACGTATTCCATTATTAATGATTACGGCAGCATCAGCCATTCCTGGTCGAAATCCGTTCATTAATTGTTCCGGTAATAAAATAATCATGTACAGCCACAAAAAGCCGTTCACCTGCCGAATGTCTTCATTGCTGGTCATTCTCTGTGGCCTGGCAATAGCCATCTTTGCGCAGCAGGTTATGGCTGATGATTATTTTAACCCCGCCTTGCTGGATATTGATAATCCCCAGCAGGGTAAAACCGATCTGTCCGTCTATGAAAAAGGTCCCGGCCAGGCACCGGGGAAATATGAGGTCGCGGTGTTTATCAATAATAATAAAATTGATACCCGCAACGTGACCTTTACGCTTGAGAAAGATTCGCAGGGCAACGACACGTTACAACCTTGCTTTAGCATGGGTGAGTTAAAAAGCCTCGGTATCAGGACCCAAAAGTTTCCTCAGCTCATGGCCAAAGGCCAGTGTGCCGATTTAGGTGTCATCCCTGCTTCATCTGCAATCTTTCACGTTCGCAACCAGCAGCTGCTGCTGAGCATTCCGCAAAAGGCGCTCGGACAGGTGCCACGCGGTTACATCGACCCGAAAGAGTTTGATGAAGGGATCAACGCGGGCTTGCTTAATTACAGCGTCAACGCCAGCCAGAGCCATGCGCGCCAGCAGGGTGAAGAGGATAGCAGTAGCCAGTACGTGAACCTGCGTCCGGGTTTAAACGTTGGCGCATGGCGCCTTCGCAACTATTCCACCTGGAATCGCAGCACCACAGGCAATGAGGAGGAACAGAAATTCACCTCCGTTTATACCTATGCGCAACGCGATATTGTGGCGATGAAAAGCGATATCACCGTTGGCCAGAGCTCATCACCTGCTGATGTTTTTGACAGTGTCCCTTACACCGGCGTGGAGCTGAAATCCGATAACGACATGCTTCCCGACAGCGAAAAAGGCTATGCGCCTATTATTCGTGGCACCGCCCACAGCAACGCGCTGGTGATGGTGCGCCAGAACGGGTACGTGATTTATCAGAACACGGTCGCGCCGGGGGCCTTCGAAATTAACGATCTCTACCCCACCGGCAGCAGCGGCGACCTCCAGGTCACGGTGAAAGAAACTGACGGCAGCGAAAGCCATTTCGTGGTGCCGTTTGCCTCCGTTCCGGTATTGCAGCGTGAAAAAAACCTGCGCTACAGC
Source organism: Enterobacter cloacae complex sp. IR5428 (assembly GCF_049238585.1). Taxonomy (NCBI): domain Bacteria; kingdom Pseudomonadati; phylum Pseudomonadota; class Gammaproteobacteria; order Enterobacterales; family Enterobacteriaceae; genus Enterobacter; species Enterobacter cloacae complex sp. IR5428. The sequence goes on from NZ_JBMKHV010000007.1 coordinate 231,782, forward strand.
GTAACTGCCGGGCGTTATCGTTCTTATGACAAAGATGTTGAAAAGACCCCGTTTGCTCAGGGGAGCGCCATCTATGGTTTACCCCACGGCTTCACGGCCTACGGCGGCGTACAGCAGAGCAGTCATTATCAGTCGCAGGCGATAGGCGCCGGGAAAAACATGGGTGATTTAGGGGCGTTCTCCATTGACGTGACTCGCGCCAGAGCCCTGCTGAAAAAACAGCAGTCCAGCACAGGCAAATCGTGGCGCGTACGCTACAGCAAAGATTTCGCCGGTTCAGGCACCAACTTTTCGCTTGCGGGCTATCGCTACAACAGCAAGGGGTTTTACACCCTGGACGACACCATGGAGTCGTATACCCGCGCCGATAACTGGTCTGCGCCACAGCAGCGCCGCGCCCGTACCGAAGCCACCATCGACCAGACGCTACCAGAAGGCTGGGGATCGGTCACGCTGAGCATGGTGAAGGAAACCTACTGGAGCCAGAATCAGGACATGACCTCCATGAGCGTCAGCTACAACAACAGCTGGCACGGCGTTAGCTACAGCCTTAGCTACAGCATGAATAAAAACACTCACGACAGCGATCTGGACGGTAATGCGGTGACGAACGACAACCAGTTCTCGCTGAGCGTTTCGGTTCCGCTGGATCGCTGGATGCATAACACCTGGGCCACGTACAACCTGAACAACACGAAAGATGGCACCACGCAGAACATCGGCCTGAACGGTACGGCCCTGAAAGAAGACAACCTGAACTGGAATCTCCAGGAGGGGCTGAGCAGCACCGGCAGCGGTAACTCCACCAGCGTTAACGCCGACTACAAAGCGACATACGGTGAAGTGAGCGGTGGCGTCAGTCAGGATAAATATCAGCAAACACTGAACGTCGGCTTGCAGGGAGGCGTGATTGCCCATGCAAACGGCATCACGCTGAGCCAGCCGCTCGGTGAGACCATTGCGCTCGTGAAAGCCCCGGGTACGCACGGCACGCATATCACTAACCAGACCGGCGTTGAAACCGACTTCCGCGGCTACACCGTCGTACCGTTCGTCACCGCGTATCGCCACAACACTATTGCGCTGGATACGGAAACGCTGCCGGAGGACGCCGACGTCACCCATGCGGCACAAATTGTGACGCCAACCCGCGGAGCCATTGTGCGCGCCAGCTTCACGACGCGCGTGGGCAATCGCGTCCTGATGACGCTCACGCAAAACGGTAAACCGCTGCCGTTCGGCGCAACGGTTACCACCGATGACAAGGACAGCGAATTTATCGTCGGGAATGATGGCCAGACCTATCTCTCCGGTCTGCCACAGCAAGGGCATCTCCGCGTTTCCTGGGGACAGGAGGCAAACGAGCATTGCGTCGCTGACTATGTGCTCACGGATGAGAAAGCGAAAACCAGCATCATTAACGCTGCCGCGCAGTGTCACTGATCTCCCCTAAAGGCAAAACATTATGCAAATGATTAAACAGTGCTTTTTCTTACTGATTCTGGGAACCGCTGCGTTATTCATGCCGCATGCGAAGGCGACCTGCACTACGCCGGATCTCCCCAAAATGATCAACGTGGCATCCATTTCTGTCCCGACGACGCTGGCAGTTGGCGCAACTATCCCGGGTACAGAGCAGAGCGTTCATGTTGCCGGGCATTGCGATCAGAGTACCGACAGCGGCCTGGAGATTGTCTCCTGCTACTACGGCACCGGAGCGGAAATGCCAGGGCTCAGGGGGGTATACGAATCCGGTGTGCCGGGGATTGGTGTAGCATTGATGAATGATCACGGGCAGCGAATTAGCGGCGCTGGCGGCGTGCAGTGCGATTCACGTGGAACGCCTGTCGGCTACGTCTCTACCGATGGAACACAGACTTTTAGCTTTGAAATAACGCTTGAGCTGGTTAAAACGAGTGACACCGTGACATCCGGTACGCTGGTGCAGTCTCAAACCGAATTTGGCATTGGCGTTTTCGGCCATGAAGGGATCGGCAACCCTAACCACATCGCCTATGCAGGTAATGTTATTCTTCATCAGGTCACCTGCTCCGTTTTACCGAAAAATCTCACCGTTAATTTGGGCGATTTTCCCGTCAGTGATTTCATCAGCGTAGGTTTTTTATCCAGCCCTGCTCAAAAATTTAATATCACCGTCAACTGTGACACAACCGTACAGCCTGAGCTAAAAATCACCAGCGCGAATGGATATGACACAGCATTTGAGGGGGTGATCAAACTCACGCAGCAGACCGGCATGGCTACAGGCGTCGGAGTAAGAATGCTATTTGATGACCATCTCGCCACCTTCGGTACCTATGTAAGTACCCAAAATCAGGCCGTAGCCAACGAAACGCTGGTGATCCCGTTTGAGGTTCGCTACGAGCAGGTCAGCAATGTAGTCACCCCCGGGCCAGCCAATACTGTGGCAACCATCACCCTCGCTTATAAGTGAACGTCATGAAAAAAACCGCATTGATTCTCGCGCTGGGGCTGATCGCCCAGGCCCACGCCGATGATATACAGATCCAGATGACGGGTAACATTTACGCCAACACGTGCGTCATTGACAGTGCCAGCCGCAACCTGACGGTGGACTTAGGCCAGGCGGCATCGGGTAGTTTTAAAGACGTGGGCGATACCGGCGAGTGGAAGGACTTTTCCCTTTCGGTGTCGCACTGCCCGGCCACGCTGGCGCTTGCCACCGCCTTTTTCTACGGTCAGGCCGACAGCACCCATCCCACCAAATTTGCCAATCTCGGTAGCGCAAAGGGGCTGGCACTGGAGCTGGCAGATCGTCAGGACAAGATACTGATTGCCCCGCAGGCCGCCTTTAACGCTGCCATAAACCCGTCAGACCACACGGCCACGTTCCCGCTGGCCGCACGCTATTACGCCACCTCGATGCCCATCTCTGCCGGCACGTTCAGCAGCGTGATCCAGGTGACCTTCACTTACCAGTAGGACCGCGCCCCTTAGCACGGAAGCTTTTTCGACGCCCGGCAGCCAGTTTTGTCGGGCGTTTTTTTACTTCCGGCACGTCCGGCTGCTCAATCGGGAAGATCGGCAGCGCATTCAGCAGCCGCTGGCCGTAGTTTTTGGTGAGCAGTCGTTTGTCATAAATCACCACCTCGCCCCAGCAGCCGTGGCTACGGATCAAGCGCCCGACCTGCTGAATCAGGTTAAACGACGCTGCAGGCAGGCTTTGTACTTCAAACGGATAACGGTTAAGGCTTTTCAGCCATTCGCCTTCGGTGATCACCACCGGGCTGTCGATGGGCGGGAAGGCGATTTTATGGATATGCACCTGCGTCAGGTAGTCGCCTTTCAAATCAAGCCCTTCCGCAAAGGACTGTAACCCCACCAGCACGCTGCGCTCGCCGTTATCAATGCGTTTACGGTGGGTTTCCACCAGCCGATAGCGCGGCTGATCGCCCTGCACCAGCAGGAGTAAGCGCAGATCGGTGACGTGCTCCAGGAAGCGTTGCATCGCCCGACCGCTGGCAAACAGCACCAGCATACCGGGGTATTTTTTACTCTCAACCTGCTCGCGGAAGTAGGCCGCCATTTCCGCAATATGCTGCTCTTCGTTATCGATAAGCGGCTCATAATTCATGCGCGGAATAACCAGCTTTCCCTGCTCACAGTGGTTGAACGGCGAGTCCAGGGCCACAAAGCGGTCGCCCGCTTTCTCTTTCAGGCCGCTCATCTCCTGCAACCTTGAGAAGCTGTTCAGGGAACGCAGAGTCGCTGACGTCACTACCACGTGCGGAACGTTGCGCCAGATCAGCTTTTCCAGCTGATCGGCCACGCGGATGCCCACGCAGTGGAAGAAGAGATGTCCCTGCCCGTCTCGTACTTCGCGGGTGGCCCACTTAGTCACCGGCGCGCCGGACGCCTGCGCCATCGAAGCCAGCCGCCAGAGTTTGCTCTGCGCTTCAAACATCCCCAGCGCACGATTCATTTGCAGCAGAATGCGGTGCAAACGCACCACGTCGTGAGTACCGGTTTTCTCGCTGAGATCGTTTAAGAACATCTCCGCCAGCCCGCGCAGCTTTTCCAGGTGCTTCGCCAGCTGCTGGCAAATCTCCATCACTTCCTGCGGCAACTCACCCATCGCAAAGCGGTGTTCCGCCTCCTGGGTGGCGGGGAGATACAGGTTAAGAATATTATTCAGCGAGGCGATGAGGCTGTACACCTCTTCACAGTGCTCGCTCAACCGCTCCGGAACCGCCAGCGGCGGCGTGGTTTTCGGACGGAACTGCTCCATGCAGGTTGCCACCAGTTTGCAGAACAGATCCAGTTGCAGGCGAAACCACGGGGCGGTAATTTCCGCGCTCATCTCCAGCGCATCTCGCGCCACGTCGGGCAGATGATGACCTTCATCGAGCACCAGCAGCAGGTTTTTGGGCTCCGGCAGGACCGCTTCACTCTCCAGTGCAGCCATGACCAGCGCGTGGTTGGCGACAACCACCTCCGCTTCCTGAATCTCACGCCGGGCGACAAAGAACGGACACTCGCGATAGTAGTGACAGTTACGGTTCAGGCAGCTTGCTTTATCGGTGCTGAGCCTGCGCCACAGGTCGTCGCCGATCGCCTGGTTGGTGTGATCCCGCAGGCCGTCCCACTTGTAGCCGTCGAGATCGGCCTTCAGCTTTGCGCACTGCTCCTGCTCCGCCTTGTTGTTTGGCGTCAGCTCGTCATCAAGAAACGCGAGCAGATCCTGTTGGGAGGGTTCACTGCTGGCCAGAGCCGTCAGATTGCGCGGACAGACGTAGCGCCCGCGACCAAAGGCGGCGGTAAACCGTAAATCGGGGATAATTTTGCGCAGCAGCGGCAAATCTTTGCTGAAGATCTGATCCTGCAAGGCCACGTTAGCGGTACTGACCACCAGCGTTTTATCTTCTTCCCGCGCGATGGCAATGCCGGGAATAAGATACGACAGGGTTTTCCCGACGCCGGTCGGGGCTTCAATCGCCAGATGTCGCCCGTCGTCCCCGGCGAGCGTTTTTGCCACGTCGGCAATCATCTGCCGCTGCGGGGCTCGGGGAATAAAATCGGGGATCTGCTGTTGTAGCGCCTTATACCATGCGCCAATTTGCGCCTTGAGCGCAGCGGTTAAAGCCATCGGAAACCTGAAATACTGTATAAACAGCCACTATTGTGGCACTTTCTCTCCGCTGCCGCAAAAAGAAAAGCCCGGCTTTACGACCGGGCTTCCAGATTACTGCGGGTTAGCAGGCTTACGCGGGCGGCGTCGGCGCTGTCCCTCGCCTGCCGGTTTCCCTTCGCCGCTACGCCATGGGTTTTCACCGGCCGGTTTGCTGTCGTTATTACGACGCGGCGGTTTGCCCGAAGATTTCGGCGCGCCGCCTTCGGCACGACGCGGCTGCTGACCGCGACCACCGCCGCCCTGACCGCGCCCGCCACCCTGACGACCGTTCTGAATTGGCTCGGCTTTGATTGACGGGTCAACTTCATAGCCCGGGGTTTCAATGCGCGGGATCTCTTTCTTCAGCAGGCGTTCGATGTCGCGCAGCAGCTTGTGCTCATCCACGCAAACCAGAGAGAGCGCTTCCCCGGTTGCCGCCGCGCGTCCGGTACGGCCGATACGGTGAACGTAATCTTCCGGCACGTTTGGCAGCTCGTAGTTCACCACGTGCGGCAGCTCTTCGATATCCAGACCGCGTGCGGCGATGTCGGTTGCCACCAGCACGCGTATGTCGCCTGACTTGAAGTCTGCCAGCGCGCGGGTACGCGCGCCCTGGCTCTTGTTGCCGTGAATGGCCGCGCTGCGGATGCCATCTTTATTCAGCTGTTCCGCCAGGTGATTGGCGCCGTGCTTGGTGCGGGTAAACACCAGCACCTGCTGCCAGTTGCCCTGGCCGATCATCTGGGAGAGCAGTTCCCGCTTGCGCTTCTTATCTACAAAGTGCACGTGCTGCGTCACCTGCTCGGAGGCGGTGTTGCGGCGCGCGACTTCCACTTCCAGCGGGTTATGCAGCAGCTTTTCCGCCAGCGCCTTGATCTCGTCGGAGAAGGTCGCGGAGAAGAGCAGGTTCTGACGACGCGTCGGCAGCTTCGCCAGCACGCGGCGAATGTCGTGGATGAAGCCCATGTCGAGCATACGGTCGGCTTCGTCCAGCACCAGAATTTCGATGTTATCGAGCTTCACCGCGTTCTGGTGTTCGAGATCCAGCAGACGCCCCGGCGTTGCCACCAGCACGTCCACGCCGCCGCGCAGCTTCATCATCTGCGGGTTAATGCTTACCCCGCCGAAAACTACCAGCGAACGAATGTTAAGATAGCGGCTGTATTCACGCACGTTCTCACCAATCTGGGCCGCCAGCTCGCGGGTTGGGGTGAGGATCAGCGCACGCACCGGACGACGGCCTTTGGCGTGTGGCTGGTTTTTTACCAGCAGCTCCAGCAGCGGCAGGGTAAAGCCCGCGGTCTTACCAGTACCGGTCTGCGCGCTTGCCATCAGGTCACGGCCCTGCAAAACGGCCGGGATAGCCTGCTGCTGAATAGGGGTTGGCTCAACGTAGCCCTGCTCTGCGATGGCGCGCAGAATTTCCGGGTTCAGACCAAGGGAATCAAAAGACATAAAAACTCCGAACCGCCCCGACCATCACAGGTGTAGTTTTCAGGGAGATATAACGAATAGAAGGACAAAAACCACAATGTCGCGAAGGAGCGGAGTGTAGCAGCTTTTGTGACGTGGCGCATAAAATATCCCCGGCGATGACTCGACGTTTGCGCAAATCAGGCATAATCTTAATCAATCGATTGATTAATTTTTAATGCTGCTATGAATACAACCCCAACGACAACCAAAGGCGAACAGGCGAAAAGTCAGCTTATCGCCGCTGCGCTGGCGCAGTTTGGCGAGTATGGTCTGCATGCCACCACGCGGGATATCGCCGCGCAGGCCGGGCAGAATATTGCGGCCATTACCTACTATTTTGGCTCAAAAGAGGATCTATACCTCGCCTGCGCCCAGTGGATCGCGGATTTTATCGGCACCAGCTTTCGCCCGCACGTGGAAGAAGCCACCGCGCTGTTCAGCCAGCCAGAGCCGGACCGGGTTGCCATCCGCCAGCTGATCCTTAACGCCTGTCACAACATGATCCGCCTGCTGACGCACGACGATACGCTGAACCTGAGCAAATTTATCTCCCGCGAGCAGCTCTCCCCCACTGCCGCGTACCAGCTGGTGCACGATCAGGTGATCGCCCCGATGCATAGCCATCTGACCCGGCTGATTGCCGCCTATACCGGACGGAACGCCAGCGATACGGACACCATTTTGCATACCCACGCCCTGCTGGGCGAAGTGCTCGCCTTCCGTCTGGGGCGTGAGACCATCCTGTTACGTACGGGCTGGACACAATTCGATGAGGATAAAGCCGCGCAAATTAGCCAGGTCATTACCTGTCACGTTGATCTGATCCTGCAAGGCTTAACGCAAAGGAGCCAGAAGTCATGAAAAAACCTGTCGCCATCATTCTGGTGGTTGTTGTCTTGCTTGCTGCGGGAACAGGCGGCTGGCTGTGGTATCAGAGCCAGCAGGATCGTGGCCTGACGCTGTACGGCAACGTGGATATCCGCACCGTGAACATGAGCTTCCGCGTCGGCGGACGGCTGGCCTCGCTGAGCGTTGACGAAGGCGATGCCATCAAAACCGGGCAGACGCTGGGGATGCTGGACAAAGCCCCGTTTGAAAACGCGTTGATGCAGGCAAAAGCGGGCGTCGCCGTCGCACAGGCGCAGTACGACCTGATGCTGGCGGGCTATCGTGATGAAGAGATCGCCCAGGCGGCCGCTGCCGTTAAGCAGGCAAAAGCCGCCTATGACTATGCGCAGAATTTCTATAACCGTCAGCAAGGCTTATGGAAAAGCCGCACTATTTCCGCCAACGACCTGGAAAATGCGCGCTCATCCCGCGACCAGGCGCAGGCGACGCTGAAATCTGCCCAGGATAAGTTAAGCCAGTACCGCACCGGTAACCGCGCGCAGGACATTGCCCAGGCGAAGGCCAGCCTTGAGCAGGCGCAGGCGCAGTTAGCCCAGGCGGAGCTGGATCTGCACGATACCACGTTAATCGCCCCGTCTGACGGTACGCTGATGACCCGCGCCGTGGAGCCGGGCAGCATGCTCAGCGCGGGCAGCACCGTGTTAACGCTCTCCTTAACCCGTCCGGTGTGGGTGCGCGCTTACATTGATGAGCCGAATCTTGGCCAGATGCAGCCGGGCCGCGAACTGCTGCTCTACACCGATGGTCGCCCGGACAAGCCGTATCACGGCAAAGTGGGCTTCGTCTCCCCAACGGCCGAGTTCACGCCAAAAACCGTTGAAACCCCGGATCTGCGTACCGACCTGGTGTATCGCCTGCGCATCATCGTCACCGATGCGGACGACGCGCTGCGTCAGGGCATGCCTGTTACCGTGACCTTAAACGACGGGGAACAACATGAATGATGCGGTTATCCAGCTCAATAATCTGGTCAAACGCTTCCCGGGAATGGCTAAACCGGCGGTCGCGCCGCTGAACTGTACGATTCAAAAAGGCTATGTGACCGGGCTGGTGGGGCCGGACGGCGCGGGTAAAACCACGCTGATGCGGATGCTGGCGGGATTGCTGAAGCCGGATGAAGGCAGTGCCAGCGTGCTTGACCTCGATCCGATCAAAGACGACGCGGCGCTCCACGGCATACTCGGCTATATGCCGCAGAAGTTTGGTCTGTATGAAGATCTGACGGTAATGGAAAACCTCAACCTGTATGCCGATCTGCGCAGCGTTACCGGCGAAACCCGGCAGAAAACCTTCGAGCGTCTGCTGGCGTTTACCTCCCTCGGCCCGTTCACCGATCGGCTGGCGGGCAAACTTTCCGGCGGGATGAAGCAGAAGCTGGGGCTGGCCTGCACGCTGGTGGGCGAACCGAAGGTGCTGTTGCTGGATGAACCCGGCGTCGGCGTGGACCCGATTTCCCGCCGCGAGCTGTGGCAGATGGTGCACGAGCTGGCGGGTGACGGCATGCTGATCCTCTGGAGTACCTCTTACCTTGATGAAGCAGAGCAGTGCCGTGACGTGCTGCTGATGAACGAAGGCGAACTGCTCTATCAGGGCGAGCCCACCGAGCTGACGCAAACCATGGCCGGGCGCAGTTTTCTGCTACACAGCGCGCAGGAATCTAACCGCAAGCTGCTGCAACGGGTGCTGAAGCTGCCCCAGGTGAGCGACGGGATGATTCAGGGCCGTTCGGTGCGCGTGATCCTCAAAAAAGAGACCACCGCCGACGATATCCGGCGTGCGCAGGGGATGCCTGAAATCGACATGACAGAGACCGCGCCGCGCTTTGAAGATGCGTTTATCGATCTGCTGGGCGGGGCGGGAACCTCAGAATCACCGCTTGGCGCCATTCTGCACACGGTGGAAGGCACGCCGGGCGAAACGGTCATTGAAGCGAAATCGCTCACCAAAAAATTCGGCGATTTCGCTGCCACCGATAACGTCAATTTTGCCGTGAAGCGCGGCGAGATATTTGGCCTGCTCGGGCCGAACGGTGCAGGGAAATCCACCACCTTTAAAATGATGTGCGGCCTGCTGGTACCGACCTCCGGCAAAGCGCTGGTGCTGAACATGGATCTCAAAGTCAGCTCCGGCAAGGCGCGCCAGCATCTGGGCTATATGGCGCAGAAGTTTTCGCTCTACGGCAACCTGACGGTGGAGCAAAATCTGCGATTTTTCTCCGGCGTCTACGGCCTGCGGGGACGGGCGCAGAACGAGAAAATCGGCCGCATGTGCGACGCCTTTGGCCTGACCGATATCGCCTCACACGCTACCGACGCGCTGCCGCTTGGCTTCAAACAGCGGCTGGCGCTGGCCTGTTCGTTGATGCACGAGCCCGATATCCTCTTTCTTGATGAACCTACGTCAGGCGTGGACCCCCTCACCCGCCGTGAATTCTGGTTGCATATCAATAGCATGGTGGAAAAAGGCGTGACCGTGATGGTCACCACCCACTTTATGGACGAGGCAGAGTACTGCGACCGCATCGGGCTGGTCTATCGCGGCAAGCTGATTGCCCACGGCACGCCGGACGACCTGAAAGCGCAGGCCGCCGACGACGCACAGCCGGACCCAACCATGGAGCAGGCGTTTATCACCCTCATCCACGACTGGGATAAGGAGAATCCTCATGCGCAGTAACGCCCTCTCCTGGCGCCGGGTGCGCGCCCTGTGCGTCAAAGAGACGCGGCAGATTGTGCGTGACCCCAGCAGCTGGCTGATTGCGGTGGTGATCCCCCTGCTGCTGCTGTTTATTTTTGGCTACGGGATTAACCTCGATTCCAGCAAGCTGCGGGTCGGGATCCTGCTGGAGCAGCAGAGCGAAGAGGCGCTGGACTTCACCCACGCCATGACCGGCTCGCCCTACATCGATGCCACCATCAGCGACAACCGGCAGGAACTGATCCAGAAAATGCAGGCCGGTAAAATTCGCGGTCTGATCGTCATCCCGGTCGATTTCGCCGCCAACATGGCACGCCCGGGCGCCGATGCGCCAATTCAGGTGATCACCGACGGCAGCGAACCGAACACCGCCAATTTCGTGCAGGGCTATGCGGAGGGGATCTGGCAGCTCTGGCAGATGCAGCGCGCCGAAGACCGGGGGGAGAAGTTTGAACCGCTGATTGACGTGCAGACGCGCTACTGGTTTAACCCCGCCGCCATCAGCCAGCATTTTATTATCCCGGGTGCGGTCACTATCATCATGACGGTGATTGGCGCGATCCTCACCTCGCTGGTGATCGCCCGCGAATGGGAGCGCGGCACCATGGAGGCGCTGCTCTCCACCGAAGTGACGCGCGTCGAGCTTTTGCTCTGCAAGCTGATCCCCTACTACTTCCTCGGCATGCTGGCGATGCTGCTCTGTATGCTGGTCTCGGTATTTATTCTTGGCGTGCCGTACCGCGGTTCGCTGGTGGTGCTGTTCTTTATTACCAGCCTGTTTTTACTCAGCACGCTGGGAATGGGGCTGCTGATCTCCACCATCACCCGCAACCAGTTTAACGCCGCGCAGGTGGCGCTTAATGCCGCCTTCCTGCCGTCGATCATGCTCTCCGGCTTTATCTTCCAGATTGACAGTATGCCAGCGGTGATCCGTGCCGTGACCTACATCATTCCGGCACGCTACTTTGTGAGCACCCTGCAAAGCCTGTTTCTGGCGGGGAACATCCCGGTAGTGCTGATTATCAACACCCTGTTTTTGCTGGCGTCGGCGGTGATGTTTATCGGGCTGACGTGGATGAAAACGAAAAGAAGATTAGATTAGCCATCGGATTTTGTAGGTCGGGAAAGCGCAAGCGCCACCCGACAGGAGGACGACGCGATGTTTCACCGTTTATGGACATTGATCCGCAAAGAGCTGCAATCCTTGCTGCGCGAGCCGCAGACCCGCGCCATTCTGGTGCTGCCGGTGCTGCTTCAGGTTGTACTGTTTCCGTTTGCCGCCACGCTGGAGGTCACCAACGCCACCATCGCCATTTACAACGAAGATAATGGCAAGCATTCCGTCGAGCTGACACAGCGTTTCGCCCGCGCCAAAGCCTTTACCCATGTCCTGCTGCTGCAAAGCCCGCAGGCGATCCAGCCCACCATCGACACGCAGAAAGCATTATTGCTGGTGCGCTTCCCGGCGGATTTCTCCCGCAATCTGGACACCTTCGAGACCGCGCCGATGCAGCTGATCCTCGACGGACGTAACTCCAACAGCGCCCAGATAGCGGCGAACTATTTGCAGCAGGTAGTGAAGGACTACCAGCAAGAGCTGATGGCGGGCAAACCCAAACCCAACAACAGCGAGCTGGTGGTGCGCAACTGGTACAACCCGAATCTGGACTACAAGTGGTTTGTGGTGCCGTCGTTAATCGCCATGATCACCACTATTGGCGTGATGATTGTCACCTCGCTGTCCGTGGCACGCGAACGTGAGCAAGGTACGCTGGATCAGCTGCTGGTCTCGCCGCTCGCCACCTGGCAGATATTTGTCGGCAAGGCGGTGCCGGCACTGATTGTCGCGACGTTCCAGGCCACCATCGTGCTGGGGGTGGGAATATGGGCGTACCAGATCCCGTTTGCCGGATCGCTGGCGCTGTTTTACTTCACGATGGTGATTTACGGCCTGTCGCTGGTGGGGTTTGGGCTGCTGATTTCGGCGCTCTGCTCAACGCAGCAGCAGGCGTTTATCGGGGTGTTTGTCTTTATGATGCCGGCGATTTTGCTTTCAGGGTACGTGTCGCCAGTGGAGAACATGCCGGTGTGGTTACAAGATCTGACATGGATAAACCCGATTCGTCACTTCACGGATATCACCAAGCAAATCTATCTGAAGGATGCGAGTCTGGATATTGTGTGGGGAAGTTTGTGGCCGCTACTGGTCATCGCGGCCACAACGGGCTCAGTGGCCTATGCGATGTTTAGACGAAACATCGCGTAGCTTTTTCTCTTTGGTGAGCAACGACACCACCGCAGGCCCTGCGAGGATAGCCAGACCCGCCAGGGCCAGCAGCAGGTTGTTTTGCAGCACGCGTGACAACAGCCACAGGACGATCATTGCCGCACCAAAATACCAGGTGGTGGTGAGCTCTTCGAGCACATCACCCACTTCACGCCAGCGCGCGTCGTGGTGACGCTGTAAAAACAGCATCGACAGCACGGTCACGCCGTAAACCACGCATAACCCTAAGCCGACACGCACCAGCGTGCCGCTCATCCAGCCCATCACCAGTACGGCCACGACCAGTAAATGCAACATTATCTGCCAGCAACTCAAACCGGTTGCGACACGAACGCGTTGTTGCCACTTCATGGCTTCTCTCCTGAAGGATTTTTCTCTGCTAATTCAGACTACCGCACTTTACGGAAAATTCCGTAACGCCGCATCTTTTTGTGACGCCTACTACACTTTATTTTCATCGGGATAGTCACCCAGGAAGGTGTTTATGAGCAAAAGAACGCAGCATTTCTCGCTTAAGGTGCTGACGATAAATATTCATAAGGGCTTCACAGCATTTAACCGCCGCTTCATTTTACCGGAGCTGCGCGACGCGGTACGCACCGTCAGCGCCGATATTGTCTGCCTCCAGGAGGTCATGGGCGCGCACGAAGTGCACCCGATGCATTTCGAAAACTGGCCCGACACGCCCCATTACGAGTTTCTGGCGGATACCATGTGGAGCGATTACGCCTACGGGCGCAATGCGGTCTACCCGGAGGGGCATCACGGTAACGCAGTGCTGTCGCGTTTTCCTATCGAGCATTATGAGAACCGGGACGTCTCCGTTGGCGAGAGCGAAAAACGCGGGTTGTTATACTGCCGCATCACGCCACCGGCGCTCGATTTTCCCATTCATGTGGGCTGCGTTCATCTTGGCCTGCGTGAGGCCCACCGTCAGGCTCAGCTACAGATGCTGGCAGACTGGACCAATGCGCTGCCGGAGGGCGAGCCCGTGGTGGTGGCCGGTGATTTTAACGACTGGCGACAGCGGGCCAATCATCCGCTGAAGGTGAATGCGGGGCTGGAGGAGATTTTTACCCGCTCACGCGGTCGTCCCGCGCGGACGTTTCCGGTGCGCTTCCCCCTGCTGCGCCTTGACCGCATCTACGTAAAAAATGCCCACGCCAGCAGCCCGACGGCGCTGGCTTTACTCAACTGGCGACATCTCTCCGACCATGCCCCACTCAGCGCGGAGATCCACTTATGAAATGCACATGGCAGGAAGGTAACCGTATTACGCTGCTGGAAAATGGCGATAACTTTTATCCGGCAGTCTTTGAGGCGATTAGCCACGCACAGCAGAAAGTCTTTCTGGAAACGTTTATCTGGTTTGAAGACGACGTGGGCAGGCAGTTGCACAGCGCGCTGCTGCAAGCCGCTCGTCGCGGTATAAAAATCGAGGTCCTGCTCGACGGATATGGTTCGCCGGATCTCAGCGACGAATTTGTTAACGAGCTCACTGCCGCAGGGGTGGTATTCCGCTATTACGATCCCGGCCCGCGTCTGTTCGGGATGCGCACCAACCTGTTCCGCCGAATGCACCGCAAAATTGTGGTGGTGGACGAAACGGTGGCCTTCGTTGGCGGCATTAACTACTCCGCCGAGCATATGTCGGATTACGGTCCCGAAGCGAAACAGGACTACGCGATCCGCATTGAGGGACCGGTGGTACAGGACATCCAGCTGTTCGTGCTGGAAAACTTACCCGGCAAAGAGGCCGCACGCCGCTGGTGGCGACGCCGCCATCGCCCGGAAGAGAACCGCAAGCCCGGCGAGGCGCAGGCGCTGTTCGTCTGGCGGGATAACGAGGAGCACCGGGACGATATCGAACGTCACTACCTGAAGATGCTGGCGAACGCGAAGCGCGAGGTGATTATCGCCAACGCCTATTTCTTCCCCGGTTACCGGATTTTGCACGCCATGCGCAACGCGGCCCGACGCGGCGTGAGCGTGAAGCTCATCGTCCAGGGTGAGCCCGATATGCCGATTGTGAAGGTGGGCGCGCGTCTGCTCTATCGCTATCTGGTCAAAAGCGGCGTGCAAATCTATGAATATCGCCGCCGCCCGCTGCACGGCAAAGTGGCCGTGATGGATGACCACTGGGCGACCGTTGGCTCAAGCAACCTCGATCCGCTGAGCTTATCGCTCAATCTGGAAGCGAACCTGATCATCCACGATCGCCAGTTTAATCAGACCCTGCGCGATAACCTTCAGGGTCTGATCAATAAAGACTGCGTGCGTGTGGATGAGTCCATGGTGCCGAAACGCAGCTGGTGGAACGTTGGCATCGGTGTGGTGGTGTTCCACTTCCTACGCCACTTCCCGGCCATGGTGGGCTGGCTGCCCGCACATACGCCGAAACTGGCGCTGGTGGATCCGCCAGTGCAACCCGAAATGGAAACCCAGGACCGCGTAGAGGCGGAAGATGGAGGGAAAACCTGATGTCGAAATCTCATCCTCGCTGGCGGCTGGCGAAAAAAATCCTGACCTGGCTGTTCTTCATTGCCGTCGCGGTCCTGCTGGTGGTGTATGCCCAGAAGGTGGACTGGGAAGAGGTGTGGAAGGTTATTCACAACTACAACCGGACAGTCCTGCTCGGGGCGGTTGGCCTGGTGATTGTGAGCTACCTGATGTACGGCTGCTATGACCTGTTGGGACGCGCCTACTGCGGGCATAAGCTTGCCAAACGGCAGGTTATGCTGGTGTCATTCATCTGCTACGCCTTTAACCTGACGCTGAGCACCTGGGTGGGCGGGATTGGAATGCGCTATCGCCTGTACTCCCGCCTTGGCTTACCGGGCGGCACCATCACGCGTATTTTCTCGCTGAGTATCACCACCAACTGGCTGGGGTATATCCTGCTCGGCGGGGTGATTTTCACCATTGGCGTGGTGCAGTTGCCTGCGCACTGGTACATCGATGAGGCCACCCTGCGCATTCTGGGCATCGTACTGCTGCTGATCATCGCCGCCTACCTTTGGGCCTGCGCCTTTGCCAAACGTCGTCATATGACCATTAAAGGGCAGAAGCTGGTGCTGCCGTCATGGAAGTTTGCCGTCCTGCAAATGGTGGTTTCCAGCGCCAACTGGATGGCGATGGGGGCCATTATCTGGCTGCTGATTGGCGAAGATGTGAATTACTTCTTCGTGCTGGGCGTGCTGCTGGTAAGCAGTATTGCCGGGGTGATTGTGCATATTCCAGCGGGGATCGGCGTACTGGAAGCGGTGTTTATCGCGCTGCTTGCAGGGGAGCATGTGTCTCACGGGACGATTATCGCTGCCCTGCTCGCGTACCGCATGATCTACTACTTCCTGCCGCTGGCGCTGGCAACGATCTGTTATCTGGTGCTGGAGAGTCGGGCGAAGAAGCTGCGCGCCAAAAACGAGAAGGCGATGGCAAAATAAAAGCAAAACGGCAACTTCGTTGCCGTTTTTAGGGTTTGTTCCCTCTCCCTGTGGGCTGAGGGATCCCCAGTAATTTTTTTATGCAGAAGCAATAAAGTTGCTTTCTAAATGACTGAGGGCTGTCAGCGATGCCCTGGTCCGGCTGTAAATCGCTGAGGCGTTTGCCTTACGGCCGGGGCGAGGCGCAGGGATGCGCCGAGAGGGCGGCTTTACAGGGACGTTACCTCCGCCCGTACCCGATAAGCCGGAAGGAATAAGCCGAGGGCACCGCGAAGCGGCGATTTACCGCCGGGAGCCCGGGTCGCCAGGGTGGTGGCGACTGAGCCACCCTGGCACGTTCACCGGTCATGTCGTTACAGAGTAGCAAGGAACATAAAGTGAACGGAATGACCACCACCGCCGTATGTTCCCCTCACCCTAACCCTCTCCCCGGAGGGGCGAGGGGATTGCTCAGTGCTCGCATTAATTTGTGGGGAACCCTCAGCCCTGTGGGAGAGGGTCAGGGTGAGGGCATCAGACAGCGCCACCCTCACTAACGCCGGTTGCCAAAAATACGCAGCAGCATCAGGAACAGGTTGATGAAGTCCAGATACAGCGTCAGCGCGCCCAGAATCGAGTATTTGCGCAGGTTTGAACTGTCGCGAACATCAATTTGTTCACCGATGTTTTTCAGTTTCTGGGTGTCGTAGGCGGTTAAGCCCACGAAGATCACCACCCCGATATAGGTCACCGCCCACATCAGCGCGTCACTCTTCAACCACAGGTTCACCAGCGACGCCAGCACAATCCCTATCAGCCCCATAAACAGCATGTTGCCGAAGCCGCTCAGGTCACGTTTGGTGGTGTAACCGTACAGGCTCATCACACCGAACATCCCGCCGGTCACCACAAAGGTGCTGGCGATGGAGGAGTAGGTGTAAACGATGAAAATACTGGAGAGCGTCAGCCCGGTCAGCGCCGAATAGAGCATAAACAGCGTGGTCGCCATGCCCGCGCTGAGCTTGTGCACCAGCCCGGAGAGCACGAATACCAGCGCCAGTTGCGCAATAATCAGCCCAAAGAAGGTGATTTTGCTGGAGAAGATAAACATCATCAGTTCAGGCGTGTTTGCCGCATACCACGCGATAAACGCGGTAAGCAGCAGGCCAACCGTCATCCAGCCATATACCTGAGCCATGTAGGTTTGCAGCCCGCTACGGGTCTGCTGAACTATCGAATCGGAACGCGGAAATCGGTCCATGATTCACTCCTGATTAAGTAAACACACACGTTAAGACTAACACATCCACGTAAACCTGTTACCAGCGGCTGGCAGCCTGTTTGTCGCTGTCCCGCGATTCCACCCAGCGCTCACCTTCCGGCGTCGCTTCACGCTTCCAGAACGGCGCTTTAGTTTTGAGGTAATCCATGATGAACTCCCCCGCCGCAAAAGCACTCCCGCGATGGGCGCTGGTGACGCCGACAAACACAATTTCTTCGCCGGGCCACATTTCGCCGATGCGATGGATAACCGTAACGCGCCCCAGCGGCCAGCGGCCTCGCGCCTCTTCGACAATGGCCGCCAGCGATTTTTCGGTCATTCCCGGATAGTGCTCCAGCGTCAGCGCTTTTACGCTGTCGCCGAGATTATGATTACGCACTTTCCCGGTAAAGGTCACGACCGCGCCGTCTTCGTCGCGCCCGGCCAGCCAGTCATATTCCGTGCCCACGTTAAAACGCTCATGGCCAACCAGAATTCGGGTTTCCGTCATCTCAACCCCCTGTGACCGGCGGGAAGAAAGCCACTTCATCCCCATCAGCCAGCGGGTGGGTCAACTCCACCAGCGTCTGATTCACGGCGGCCAGCAATTTGCCTTCATCCAGCGCCAGCGCCCAGCGGTCGCTTTGCGCCGCCAGATGCGCACGCAGGGCGGCGACGTTTTCGAAAGAGCCGTCCAGCGTCAGGCTGTCGGTATTGATCAGCTCACGGACCTGGGCAAAAAACAGCACCTTAATCATGGCTTTCCACCTTAAAATCACCGGATTTGCCGCCGCTTTTTGCCAGCAGACGCACCGGGCCAATCACCATATCTTTCTGCACCGCTTTACACATGTCGTAGATGGTCAGCGCCGCCACGGAGGCTGCCGTTAACGCCTCCATCTCCACACCGGTTTTCCCGGTTAAGCGGCACAGGGACTCGATACGCACGCGGTTATGCTCCGGCTGCGCCTGCAAATTTACCTCCACTTTGCTAAGCATCAGCGGATGGCAGAGCGGGATGAGGTCCCAGGTGCGTTTAGCGGCCTGAATACCGGCGATGCGGGCGGTGGCAAACACATCACCCTTGTGATGGCTACCGTCGATAATCATCGCCAGCGTCTCCGGCAGCATGGTGACGAACGCTTCAGCACGCGCCTCGCGCACCGTTTCGGCTTTGGCGGAGACATCCACCATATGCGCTTCGCCAGCGGCGTTTATGTGGGTCAGTTGTGACATAGCTTATTTCTTTAAATGGGGATGGAAATTACACGGACGGGTACGGGCATCCAGCTGCGGGGCAATAATGTTTTCCCACGCGGTGCGGCAGGCTTTGGTCGAGCCCGGCATGGCGAAGATCAGCGTCTTGTTCGCTACCCCCGCGACGGCACGGGACTGGAGCGTAGAGGTGCCAATCTCTTCAAATGAGAGCATGCGGAACACTTCGCCGAAGCCTTCTACTTCGCGATCGAACAGCGGAAGCAGCGCTTCCGGCGCCTGGTCGCCTGCGGTAAAGCCGGTGCCGCCAGTGATCAGTACAACCTGGACGTCATCACTCGCAATCCACTGTGAAACCTGAGCGCGAATGGCGTAACGGTTCTCTTTGACGATCGCTTTATCAACAATCTGGTGCCCGGCTTCGTGTGCCGCCTCGCGCAGCCAGTGGCCGGAGGTATCATCCTCTTCACCACGACGTTCGGAAACGGTAAGAATAGCAATGCGTGTCGGGATAAATTCCGCGCTTACCTGACTCATCTTCTGGTTCCTTCTAAAGCCTGATTACCCGCCGATATAGGACAGGTTCTGAGTAATGCCGGTGTTGCCCTGATGCAGGAAATGGGTCTGCTTTTTGTGCGTCAGCGCCTCGGAAATGCGTGCTTCAAGCGCGTCCTGTTGGGCGTCGTCTTCCAGCAAATCGCGCAGATCGACGCCGCCATCCCCGAACAGGCAGAGGTGCAGCTTGCCAACAGAGGAGACGCGCAGGCGGTTGCAGCTGGCACAGAAGTCTTTTTCATAGGGCATGATCAGGCCGATTTCGCCTTCATAATCCGGATGACAAAAGACCTGCGCCGGGCCATCGCTGCGCTGGCGGATCTGGTGGATCCAGCCGCGTTTCAGCAGTTCGTCACGCAGGACCATGCCAGAGATGTGATGGCGACGGAACAGCTCGCTGCCCTCCCCGGTCTCCATCAGCTCAATAAAACGCAGTTGAATGCGGCGCGGTTTGATCCACGCCAGAAAGGTGTCCAGCTGATGGTGGTTCACATCACGCATCAACACGGTATTGACTTTGACCTTGTCGAAACCGGCGGTGAACGCGGCATCGATGCCGTCCATTACCTGCTGGAACTTATCCTGGCCGGTAATGGCGTGGAACTGACGGGCGTCCAGGCTATCGACGCTGACGTTGATCGCCGTCAGCCCCGCATCGCGCCAGTTCGCCACGTCACGCGCCATGCGGTAACCGTTGGTGGTCACCGCTATCTGGCGGATACGTTCGTTTTCACGCACGGCGGCAATGATGTCAGGGAAATCACGGCGCAGGGAGGGCTCTCCCCCGGTAAGACGCACTTTTTCCGTACCGAGTTCAGAGAACGCGCGCGTGACGCGGCGTACTTCATCCACGGAGAGAAAGCCGTTGTTGGTGACGCTGCCCGGCTTGTAGCCGTCGGGCAGGCAGTAGGTGCAACGGAAGTTACACACGTCGGTAATCGACAAACGTAAGTAGAAAAACTTACGCGCGAAAGCATCAGTAAGTTGTGAAGCCATGTACACCTTTCCAGATCGGGAGGCACAGTCATTTCTTTCTGTACCCTGGTGGCAAATCCGCCACGGCCAGGGCGCCATATCTCTCGACACAGGCGCCAGGGCTAGAGTGTATGTTTTCAGTTTTGAAAACGTGGTTATGGCGATAGTAGCGTGGAAATCGCCACTTCGCCATTATCGCTTTTCGCTATATAAATTTATACATAACGATGTTATCGTGCATTTTCACTACAGAATACGCAAAAACAGCGCTTTCGCATTGATATACGTCATTATGGTTTGTGAGAGGCATCGTCTTTTAGGAGTAGTTGCGTTACTGTGACGCAAGCTTAACAGGATAAGGAATAGGTATGCGCAATCGCACTTTTGCGGATCTGGACCGCGTGGTCGCTCTTGGAGGAGGTCACGGTCTGGGACGGGTTATGTCGTCGTTATCGTCACTGGGCTCACGCCTGACGGGCATCGTGACAACAACGGACAACGGCGGCTCAACCGGGCGGATCCGACGTGCTGAAGGCGGGATAGCCTGGGGTGATATGCGCAACTGCCTCAACCAGCTCATCACTGAGCCAAGCGTGGCCTCGGCGATGTTTGAGTACCGTTTTGGGGGAAATGGCGAACTTTCAGGCCATAACCTTGGAAATCTGATGTTAAAGGCGCTGGATCACCTGAGCGTGCGCCCTCTGGAAGCGATCAATTTAATTCGTAACCTGCTAAAAGTGGATGCGTTCCTGATCCCGATGTCCGAACAGCCGGTAGATTTGATGGCGATCGATGCTGACGATCACGAAGTGTATGGTGAAGTGAATATCGACCAGCTTCTCCTTCCGCCAAAAGAGCTGATGACCTACCCCAGCGTACCCGCAACGCGTGAAGCGGTTGAAGCGATTGGCGAGGCCGATCTGATCCTGATTGGGCCGGGGAGTTTTTATACCAGCCTGATGCCGATCCTGCTGGTGAAAGAGCTGGCGCAGGCGCTGCGCAGAACGCCTGCGCCCATGGTCTATATCGGTAATTTAGGCCGCGAACTCAGTCCGGCGGCGGCAAGCCTGTCGCTGGCGGATAAGCTGGACCTGATGGAACAGTATGTTGGTAAGAAAATTATCGATGGTGTCGTGGTCGGGCCAAAAGTAGATGTGTCGGGGATTGGCGATCGCGTGGTGGTGCAGGAGCCGCTGGAAGCCAGCGATATTAAATATCGCCACGACCGCCATCTGCTGCGCGAGGCGCTGGAGAAGGCGATTCAGGCATTAGGTTAGGTTCGTTTTGTGCGGCCTGATGCCCTCACCCCGGCCCTCTCCCACAGGGCTGAGGGTTCCCCACAAATTAATGCGAGCACTGAGCAATCCCCTCGCCCCTCCGGGGAGAGGGTTAGGGTGAGGGGAACATACGGCGGTGGTGGTCATTCCGTTCACTTTATGTTCCTTGCTACTCTGTAACGACATGACCGGTGAACGTGCCAGGGTGGCTCAGTCGCCACCACCCTGGCGACCCGGGCTCCCGGCGGTAAATCGCCGCTTCGCGGTGCCCTCGGCTTATTCCTTCCGGCTTATCGGGTACGGGCGGAGGCAACGTCCCTGTAAAGCCGCCCTCTCGGCGCATCCCTGCGCCTCGCCCCGGCCGGAAGGCAAACGCCTCAGCGATTTACAGCCGGACCAGGGCATCGCTGACAGCCCTCAGTCATTTAGAAAGCAACTTTATTGCTTCTGCATAAAAAATTACTGGGGATCCCTCAGCCCACAGGGAGAGGGAGAAAACGCCACCGGGCAAAAAACTACGATGCCGCAATAAACAGATCCCGCAGTTGATGAAGCTGATCGCGGATTTGCGCAGCCTCTTCGAACTCCAGATTCTGCGCGTGCTGCATCATCTGCCCTTCCAACTCGTGGATCTTTTGCTGCAACGCTTTCGGGGTCAGCGCGACGGTATCCTCTTCCACCACTGAACGGGCCTTGCCGCGCCCTTTCGCTTTGGTCTTCGCAATGTTCTGACCCAGCGCCAGGATATCCACCACTTTCTTGTTCAGCCCCTGCGGCGTGATGCCGTGCTCTTCGTTATAGCGCTGCTGCTTCTCGCGACGACGTTCCGTTTCGCCAATCGCTTTGGCCATCGACGGGGTGATTTTATCCCCGTACAGAATCGCCTTCCCGTTGACGTTACGCGCGGCACGGCCAATGGTCTGGATCAGCGAGCGCTCGGAACGCAGGAAGCCCTCTTTGTCCGCATCCAGAATCGCCACCAGCGACACTTCCGGCATATCCAGACCTTCTCGCAGAAGGTTGATACCCACCAGCACGTCGAACTCGCCCAGGCGCAGGTCGCGGATGATCTCCATACGCTCCACGGTATCAATATCCGAGTGCAGATACCGCACCTTCTCGCCGTGTTCTTCCAGATACTCCGTCAAATCCTCCGCCATACGTTTGGTGAGCGTGGTCACCAGTACACGCTCGTTGATGGCGGAACGGGCACGTATTTCCGAGAGCAGATCGTCCACCTGCGTCGCCACCGGACGCACCTCGATAATCGGATCCAGCAGCCCGGTCGGACGCACAACCTGGTCCACCACGTCATCACCGGATTTCTCCAGCTCGTAGTTGCCCGGCGTCGCCGATACGTAGATGGTCTGCGGAGCAAGCGCCTCAAATTCTTCAAACTTCATCGGACGGTTGTCCAGCGCTGACGGCAGTCGGAATCCGTACTCCACCAACGTCTCTTTACGCGCGCGGTCACCGCGGTACATCCCGCCGATCTGGGGGATCGTAACGTGGGATTCGTCGATCACCAGCAGGCCGTCCGCCGGAAGGTAGTCAAACAGCGTCGGCGGCGCTTCGCCCGGCCCGCGTCCGGAGAGGTAGCGCGAGTAGTTTTCGATGCCGGAGCAGTAGCCCAGCTCGTTCATCATCTCCAGATCGAACTGGGTACGCTGGCTCAGGCGCTGCTCTTCCAGCAGCTTGTTGTTCGCCAGCAGCACCTTGCGGCGGTCTGCCAGCTCAATTTTAATCTCTTCCATCGCCTGTACGATACGCTCGCGTGGCGTCACGTAGTGCGTTTTTGGGTAGATGGTGAAGCGCTGGATCACCGACTCCACATGACCGGTCAGCGGATCGAACAGCGACAGGCGTTCAACCTCTTCATCGAACAGCTCCACGCGCAGCGCCATGTCGTCCGATTCCGCCGGGAAGATATCAATAACCTCACCACGTACGCGGAAGGTCCCGCGCTGGAACGCCTGATCGTTACGGGTGTACTGCAGCTCCGCCAGACGGCGCAAAATTGCACGCTGATCGATGATCATCCCCTGCGTCAGGTGCAGCATCATCTTGAGATAGAGATCCGGATCGCCCAGGCCGTAGATCGCCGACACCGAGGCCACCACCACCACATCACGACGCTCCAGCAGCGCCTTGGTCGCCGACAAACGCATCTGCTCGATATGTTCGTTCACCGAGGCATCTTTCTCGATAAACGTGTCGGAGCTGGGAACGTAGGCTTCCGGCTGGTAGTAGTCGTAGTAGGAGACGAAATACTCCACCGCGTTTTCCGGGAAGAACTCTTTCATCTCACCATACAGCTGCGCCGCCAGCGTTTTGTTCGGCGCGAGAACCATCGTAGGACGCTGGAGATCGGCAATGACGTTGGCAATGGTGAAGGTTTTACCCGAACCGGTTACCCCCAGCAGGGTCTGGTGCGCCAGCCCGTCTTCCAGCCCCTCTTCCAGGCGACGAATGGCCTCGGGCTGATCCCCGGAAGGACGGAAAGCAGAATTCAATTTGAACGGTTTACTCATGGGCGACGACCTGATGACAGAATAAGCGGCAGGTGAGTAATTTTACTCGTTGTGGCCAGGATTGCCAGTAAAAAACACTGGATGGAAAACCAGTAGCGTGTCAGGATATTTAGCGTAGCGCAGAGAGGATTAGTGCGTTTGCGAGCTAAATTTCAACTGTGACAATATAAAACACCAGCCTCAGGGGGTTATCCCCAGAACTATTACTTTTTTAACATTTGTCAAGGGCGGTTATGAAAGTTTTATGGCAACAGGTGTTGCTGGCGCTGAGGGAATTGCTTTTATCTAATTCGTTAAAAAATATAGACTATTTCCTAAAGCCGCGTTTCGCATCAATTTGGGCGTAACCCGCGTGTTCTCTCGCTTATCGCGTGTTTTCTAACTCTAATACACAAGGTTATCCACAGGAATAGTGGATAACTGCCTCCAGCCCGTATAGCATGCACTCCAGCAAATTCCCGGTTTTTCCCACGAAGCGGCAGTAAAAAATTTTTATCACTCTTTTTTGCCTGGAAAACGTTCATTTTTTCATAAGTAACCGGCGAGATCTTAATCACAATTCCGTCATTTTCCCTGCACCACGATTCGACACGCACGGCACCGGGAGCGTGCAATTCGAACAAACGTTAAGCTTTTAGCAGTGGGTTATTCCTAAAAATGGCTCTTTTATAATCATTATTTTGTTTCTGGCAGGCGTTTTGCAGATATCAGCCTGAGCATTACCCCACACATTTTTAAGGAGAGAAAGATGTTGAGTCTGCGTGCTGTAAATCAGTTTTACGGAAGCCAACATACGCTATGGAACGTGAATATCGATTTCCCGCAAGGCATCTGTACGGGCATTGTTGGCCTGCCTGGCATGGGTAAATCCACGCTCATGAACTGCATTACCGGAAAGGTGCCCGTTGAGAGCGGCACCATCATATGGCATGAGGCTGGCGCGCCGCCGCGTAATTTGCTCAGCCCTGCGTCAGCATTAACGGCGCCGCCAACGATAGGCTACGTCCCGCAGGATCGGCGGATATTTTCCCAGTTGACCGTCGATGAAAATCTGCATATCGCTATGCGGGCGACGGGGAAATCCGACCCGACATCAAAAAATGACGTGTACGCCCTGTTTCCGGAGCTCTATCCGCTGCGACAAATGCGTGCCTCTGCGCTGTCCCCCGACGACCAGT
The DNA here is from genome assembly GCF_049238585.1 of Enterobacter cloacae complex sp. IR5428. Classification (NCBI taxonomy): domain Bacteria; kingdom Pseudomonadati; phylum Pseudomonadota; class Gammaproteobacteria; order Enterobacterales; family Enterobacteriaceae; genus Enterobacter; species Enterobacter cloacae complex sp. IR5428. The sequence goes on from NZ_JBMKHV010000007.1 coordinate 256,717, forward strand.
ATCAGCTGGCCCTCGCCAGTGCGCTGGTTAATCGCCCGCGCGTGTTGATTCTGGATGAGCCCATGTATGGCGCAGGGCAAGGCTTCGCCCGCAGGCTGGGTCAACTGCTGGTACGGTTGAATCGGGAGCTGGGAATGACGGTGCTGTTAGCGGAGCAACAGCTGTCGTTTATCCGCCGGGTAGCGGATCGTTTCTGCATGCTCTATCGCGGGCGTAACGTGGCACAGGGCCACGTTAACGAGCTGGATGACAACCTTATTGCGCACTGGATGGCGCGGGACATAAGGCGCTGAGGTCAAGATAGCGTCCGGTTTCCGCCTGCTCTGCGCCGTCGGCAAGCCACGGGATCTCGCCGAGAAACGGCGCAGGCAGCACCCGCTTCAGCGTCGCCAGATACTCAGGATGACGTTTCCCCGGCGCTACCACGTCATTGGCAATCCACCCTGCCAGACGCAACCCGGCCTGCTGCACGGCCTGAGCGGTCAGCATAGCGTGATTGATACAGCCAAGCTTCACGCCGACCACCAGAATGACCGGAAGCTGCTCGGCCTGCACCCAGTCAGCAAATGTCTGCTCGTCGGACAGCGGGGTAAACCAGCCGCCAGCCCCCTCCACCAGCACCCAGTCGGCCTGCGTTTCCAGGTCGCGTAACCCGGAAGAGAGCACCGAAAAATCAATCGGGCGATCTTCATCGGCGCTGACGATGTGCGGCGAGGTGGGTTCAGCAAAGGTATAGGGGTTCACCGCAGAATAGGCCAGCGCAAGGCTGCTGTTACGCTGAAGCGCCAGCGCATCGGTATTGCGTAAGCCTTCCGGCGTCATCTCGCTGCCGGAGGCTACGGGTTTATACCCGGCCGTTGTTTTCCCCAGCAGACGCGCCGCCTGCAACAGCGCGGCGCTGGCAACCGTTTTACCGACTTCAGTGTCCGTGCCGGTAACAAAATAACGTTCAGTCACGTTCAATAATCCCATGAAAAAGATGATAAGAGAGCGGGAACTGGCCCCGTTCCTGCGGCCAGGCCAGCTCGAGACGCTGGAGTTGGCCGCGGGTAAGGGGTTTCTTCTCCCGTCCGGCGTGCAGGTGCGTCGCGCCTATGCCCTTAAGCGATCGCATGGCGCTTAACGCATCGCTAAATTCGAGGGTGACGGCCTGGACCACGCTGCGATAGCGCCAGCCTGCCAGCGCCTGAGTGACCTGTTGGTGCGAGAGAAACCGGTTGGCGTGCGGCTGCGCATCCACTGCCCTCCACGCCTGATTCAGCTCTGGCAACGAACTTTCCAGCAGGGTGGTAAAGGCCACCGCTCCGCCGGGCCGCGCCACGCGGTATAGCTCGCGTAGGGCCTGCGGCAGGCTGGCGCACCACTGCACCGCCAGATGGCTCCAGACAAGGTCAAACAGCGCATCCTCCAGCGGGATGGCCTCGATATCGGCCACCAGATAACGGTCTGCTGACTGCTGCTGGCGGGCCTCATCCAGCATCTGCGCGGATAAATCCAGCGCCGTGACGTGGCTACCCGTTGCGCGCCAGTAGCGGCTATTGCCGCCAGGCCCGCAGCCAGCGTCGAGCACCTGCGCAAAACGCCCCTCACCGAGCGCGGCCAGCAGCCCGCGGGCGCTCAGGCGTTGCAGCTCATCGTGCTGTGAATAGCTTTGCGCTGCCCGGCCAAACGCGGCGGCAACGGCCTGTTTATTGACAGGAGACATACAGTGCCTCCAGAAGCGTATCGATATCCTGCGGCTCGTGCGCTGCCGTAAGCGTCAGACGCAAGCGCGCGGTGCCTGGCGGCACGGTGGGTGGGCGGATCGCCGTGACCCACTGCCCCCGCTCTCGTAGCGCCTGTGCCAGCATCAGCGCCCGATGGTTTTCACCCACAATCACGGGCTGAATGGCGCTGTGCGAGTCGGTAAGCCGGTAAGGCAGTTCGCTTACCCCCCGGCGGAAACGCTGAATATGGTCGGCCAGGCGAGCCCGGCGTTCAGCGCCGTCTTCGCCGCGGATCACCGCAAGCGACGCAGAGAGTGCCACGGCCTGCGCCGGGGGCATGCTGGTGCTGTAGATCAGGTGCCGGGCGAACTGCACCAGGTAGTCGGCCACCGGCTCGCAGCACAACACCGCGGCACCGCTGACGCCGAAGCCTTTTCCAAAAGTGACCACCAGCAGTTCCGGCCTGACGCCCTGCTGATAAGCGCTTCCGCGCCCCTCCTCGCCGGTGACGCCAATGCCGTGGGCATCGTCGACCAGCAGCCATGCGTTTTGCTGTTTTGCGGCATCGTGCAACGCGGCCAGGGGCGCGCTGTCGCCGTCCATGCTGAATACCCCTTCCGTGACCGCCAGCTGAAGCCCTGAACAGGGTTTACCCAGCAGGACGTTCAGCTGAGAGGCATCGTTATGGGCAAAACGCCGCAGCTGTGCCGGGCTGAGACTGGCGGCTTCAAGCAGGGAGGCGTGGCTCAGGCGGTCCGCGATGATGCGGTCGTCTTTGCCCATCAGGGCGGCAATCACCGCCTGATTCGCGGCAAAACCGGAGATAAACAACAGCGCCCGCGGGTAGCCCAGCCAGTCGGCCAACGCTTCCTCCAGCGCCTGATGGGCCGTGGTGTAGCCGCTGACGTGCCCGGAGCCACCGCTGCCCACGCCGTAACGATCCGCGCCCTGCTGCCAGGCACGAACGATTTGCGGGTGCTGGCTCAGGCCCAGATAATCGTTGCTGGAGAAATTACAGAACCGCTCTCCTTCCCGGGTGAGAAAACGGCCTGCACCGTTTTCCACTACCCTGCGTACCCGAAATGCATCCGCCGCCCGCCGCTCGTCGAGCGCGGTCCTGATACGTGCCTGCCAGGTCATACGGCTGCCGCGTTGTAGAACTGGTCAGTGTCGGCGTTGAAAATCTGCTGCTCCAGCTGCTGCTGTTGCTCGTTATCCCCCGCCTGTACCCCGGTCTGGTGTGGGTTCAGCCCCAGCTTGCGGAACAGCTGAACGTCTTTGTCCTCTTCCGGGTTTGGTGTGGTCAGCAGTTTGCAACCGTAGAAGATGGAGTTGGCCCCGGCCATAAAGCACATCGCCTGGGTCTGCTCGCTCATCTGCTCGCGACCGGCAGAGAGGCGAACGTAAGAGGTTGGCATCATGATGCGCGCCACCGCGATGGTGCGGATGAAATCGAAGGCATCCACGTCCTCATTATCCGCCAGCGGCGTACCTTTTACCTTCACCAGCATGTTGATGGGCACGCTTTCCGGAGGGGTCGGCAGGTTCGCCAGCTGTAACAGCAGGCCGGCACGATCTTTTACCGTTTCGCCCAGTCCCACGATCCCGCCGGAACAGACCTTGATCCCCGCATCACGCACTTTATCCAGCGTGTCCAGACGCTCCTGATAGGTGCGCGTGGTGATGATGTTGCCGTAGAATTCCGGCGAGGTATCGAGGTTGTGATTGTAGTAATCCAGCCCTGCCGCCGAGAGGCGCTGCGCCTGCTCCTCGTTAAGCGTACCCAGGGTCATGCAGGCTTCAAGCCCCATCTCCTTCACGCCCTTCACCATCTGCTCCAGATAGGGCATGTCGCGGTCATGGGGGTTTTTCCACGCCGCGCCCATGCAGAAGCGGGTTGAGCCAGCATTTTTGGCCTTGCGCGCGGAGTCGAGCACCTGCTCGACTTCCATCAGGCGCTCGGATTCGAGACCGGTTTTATAGCGCGCGCTTTGCGGGCAATATTTGCAGTCTTCCGGGCAAGCCCCGGTTTTAATCGACAGCAGCGTGCTGACCTGAACATGACGCGGATCGAAGTGCTGGCGGTGCACCTGTTGCGCCTCAAATATCAGCTCCAGGAAAGGTTTGTTGAATAATTCAGTGACTTGCGACATCGTCCAGCTTACGTGGTGAGCCATCGGGCTTCTCCAAAGGGTTTTGTTAATTGTCGGTTCGGTTTATACTTGTAAACCTAAAACTTTTCAAAATGGTTTACAAGTCGATTATGACCCAGGACGATCTCGCCTTCGACAAGCAGCATATCTGGCACCCTTACACCTCCACGACCCGCCCCCTTCCCGTCTATCCGGTAGCCTCGGCCCACGGCTGCGAGCTGCATCTCGCCAGCGGCGAGCGGCTTGTTGACGGGATGTCCTCCTGGTGGGCGGCGATCCATGGCTACAACCACCCGCGTCTGAACGCGGCGATGAAAGCGCAGATTGACCAGATGTCACACGTGATGTTTGGCGGGATCACGCATCAGCCCGCGGTGGATTTATGCCGTCGCCTGGTAGCGATGACGCCTGAATCGCTGGAGTGTGTTTTCCTGGCTGATTCCGGCTCGGTGGCCGTGGAAGTGGCGATGAAAATGGCGTTGCAGTACTGGCATGCGAAGGGCGAAACGCGCCAGCGGTTCCTCACCTTCCGCAACGGCTATCACGGCGACACCTTCGGGGCGATGTCGGTGTGCGATCCGGACAACTCCATGCACAGCCTGTGGAAAGGCTACCTGCCGGAAAACCTGTTTGCGCCAGCCCCGCAGAGCCGCTTCGACGGCGAATGGGACGAGATGGACATGGTGGGCTTCGCGCGGTTGATGGCAGCCCATCGCCACGAGATTGCCGCCGTTATTCTCGAACCGATTGTACAGGGCGCGGGCGGAATGCGGATGTATCACCCCGAGTGGCTGAAGCGCATTCGGAAGATGTGCGACCGCGAAGGGATTTTGCTGGTTGCCGATGAGATCGCCACCGGCTTTGGCCGTACCGGGAAGCTGTTTGCCTGCGAGCATGCGGGGATCGCGCCGGATATTCTGTGCCTGGGGAAAGCGCTCACCGGCGGCACCATGACGCTCTCCGCCACGCTCACCACCCGCCAGGTTGCCGACACCATCAGCGACGGCGACGCGGGCTGCTTTATGCACGGCCCGACGTTTATGGGCAACCCGCTGGCCTGCGCCGTGGCAAGCGAAAGCCTCGCCATTCTGGAGAGCGGCGAGTGGCAGACGCAGGTGGCGGTGATTGAGGCGCAGCTGAAGCAGCAGCTAAGCGTGGCGGCGGATGCGGAATACGTCGCGGATGTCCGCGTGCTGGGCGCCATCGGGGTGATCGAGACAACGCATCCGGTGAACATGGCCGCGTTGCAGCGCTTCTTCGTTGACCAGGGCGTTTGGGTGCGACCTTTCGGTAAGCTGATTTACCTCATGCCGCCGTACAGCATTTCTCCGGATCAGCTCCACAAGCTGACCGGGGCAGTGGTTAAAGCCGTTAACATATCAGCGCATTTCACGATTTAACCCCATGCGTTACACTTTCTGAATGAGTGAGTAACGAGGGAAATAGGATGAAAATCATCAGTAAAGATTTGCGCAACGGCGAAAAGCTGCCGGAACGTCACGTGTTTAACGGGATGGGTTATCAGGGAGATAATATCTCTCCCCATCTGGCGTGGGACGATGTACCAGCGGGAACCAAAAGTTTTGTCGTGACCTGCTACGATCCGGATGCGCCAACCGGCTCGGGCTGGTGGCACTGGATCGTGGCAAACCTGCCCGCCGACACCCGCGTGCTGCCGCAGGGTTCCGGTTCCGATCTGGTTGCCCTGCCCGACGGTGCAATTCAGACCCGCACGGACTTTGGCAAAGCGGGCTACGGCGGCGCGGCGCCGCCAAAAGGGGAAACGCACCGCTATATATTCACGGTGCACGCGCTGGATGTGGACAAGATTGAGGTTGACGAAGGGGCAAGCGGGGCAATGGTAGGCTTTAACGTGCATTTCCATTCGCTGGGCAGCGCGTCGATTACGGCGATGTATTCATAAAAAAAGCCGGGTGGCGGCTACGCCTTACCCGGACTACATTTCGTATTCGTAGGCCCGGTAAGCGCAGCGCCACCGGGCAAAAAAATCACAGCACGGAAGGTAGCAGTCCTGCAAGGGTTTCTTCTTCCAGAAGCTGTATCGCCTTATCAATATCCGGCGCAAAGAAGCGGTCCTCATCGTAGTGCGTAACGTGCTCGCGCAGCGTATGACGCGCCTGCTCCAGCAGCGGGCTGGATTTTAGCCCTTCGCGTAAATCAATACCCTGACACGCCGCCAGCCATTCCACCGCCAGCACGCCGCGGGTGTTGGAGGCCATCTCCCACAGTCGACGCCCGGCAGCCGGGGCCATCGAAACGTGATCTTCCTGATTTGCTGACGTTGGCAGGCTGTCCACGCTGTGCGGATGCGACAGGGCTTTGTTTTCGCTTGCCAGTGCTGCGGCGGTGACCTGGGCGATCATAAAGCCCGAGTTCACCCCACCGTTGCGCACCAGGAATGGCGGCAGCTGGGACATGTGTTTATCCATCATTAGTGCGATTCGACGCTCGGACAACGCTCCGATTTCGGCAATCGTCAGCGCGATATTATCTGCGGCCATCGCCACCGGCTCGGCGTGGAAGTTGCCGCCGGAGACCACCTCGTTTTCCTGAGCAAACACCAGTGGGTTGTCGGACACCGCATTGGCCTCCACCAGCAGCACTTCTGCCGCCTGGCGAAGCTGTGTCAGGCATGCGCCCATCACCTGCGGCTGGCAGCGCAGGGAATACGGATCCTGCACCTTCTCGCAGTTATGGTGTGATTCGGCAATGTCGCTGGTATCGGTAAGTACGTGGCGGTACATGGCAGCGGCATCAATCTGACCGCGCTGGCCGCGCACCTCGTGGATGCGGGCATCGAACGGACGACGCGAGCCGAGCACCGCTTCAGTGGTCAGCGCACCACACACCACCGCGGAGGCGAACAGATCTTCCGCTTCAAACAGGCCGCGCAGCGCAAAGGCCGTCGACGCCTGCGTGCCGTTGAGCAGCGCCAGCCCTTCTTTTGCCGCGAGGGTGATCGGCGCTAAGCCGGCTTTTTTCAGCGCCTCTTTCGCAGGCAGCCACTCCCCTTGCCAGCGCGCCTTGCCTTCACCCAGCAGGAGCAGCGACATATGCGCCAGCGGTGCCAGATCGCCGGAAGCTCCGACGGAGCCCTTCGCCGGGATCCACGGATAAACTTCCGCATTGACCAGCGCCATCAGCGCCTGGATCACGCTCAGACGAATGCCGGAAAACCCACGCGCCAGGCTGTTGATTTTCAACACCATCATCAGGCGGACGATCTCATCGTCCAGCGGCTGGCCAACGCCCGCCGCGTGCGAGAGCACAAGCGAACGCTGTAAATTCTCCAGATCGTGCGTGGCAATGCGGGTCTGTGCCAGCAGGCCAAACCCGGTATTGATGCCGTAGGCGGTGCGCCCCTCCGCTACAATCGCCTCCACGCAGGCCACGCTGTCGTTAATGGCACGGTGGGCGCTTTCATCAAGGGCGAGTGTCACCGGCTGACGCCAGACGTGACGCAGCTGTTTGAGCGACAAAGAGCCGGGAGTAAGTGTTAACGCGTTCATGCAGGCTTTCCTTGTGTGGCGGGGATCATCGGCAGGTTCAGGCCCTGCTCTTTGGCACAATCAATGGCAATCTCGTAACCCGCATCCGCGTGGCGCATTACGCCGGTTGCCGGGTCGTTATGCAGCACGCGAGCAATACGTGCCGCCGCTTCGTCGGTACCGTCACAGACGATGACCATCCCGGAGTGCTGGGAGAAGCCCATCCCGACGCCGCCGCCGTGGTGCAGCGACACCCAGGTTGCGCCGCTGGCGGTGTTCAGCAGGGCATTCAGCAGCGGCCAGTCGGAGACCGCATCCGAGCCGTCGCGCATGGCTTCGGTTTCACGGTTCGGACTGGCGACAGAGCCGGAGTCCAGGTGGTCGCGGCCAATGACGATCGGCGCGGAGACTTCGCCGCTGCGCACCATTTCGTTAAAGGCGAGGCCGAGTTTTTGCCGCCACTCCAGCCCGACCCAGCAGATACGCGCTGGCAGGCCCTGGAAATTAATGCGCTCGCGCGCCATGTCCAGCCAGCGGTGCAGGTGCTCGTCGTCGGCGACAATTTCCTTCACTCTGGCGTCGGTTTTGTAGATATCCTCCGGGTCGCCGGACAGGGCAACCCAGCGGAACGGCCCGATGCCGCGGCAGAACAGCGGACGAATATAGGCAGGCACGAAGCCGGGGAAGTCAAAGGCGTTATTCACCCCCATCTCTTTCGCCATCTGGCGGATGTTATTCCCGTAATCAAAGGTCGGAATCCCCATCTTACTGAAGGCGAGCATCGCGGAGACGTGTTCCGCCATGGCGCGTTTAGCCGCCAGTACCGTGCCCTCAGGATCGGTTTCCGCTTTTTGCTGGTAATCTTCCCACGTCCAGCCTTTTGGCAGGTAACCATGAAGCGGATCGTGAGCGCTGGTCTGGTCGGTGACCAGATCCGGACGCACGCCGCGCGCCACCAGTTCCGGTAGAATATCCGCCGCGTTGCCGCACAGGGCAACCGACACGGCTTTGCCTTCAGCGGTGTACTTTTTGATGCGCGCCAGCGCGTCATCGAGGTTGTCGGCCTGTTCATCAACATAGCGGGTACGCAGACGGAAATCGATGCGGCTCTGCTGGCACTCAATGTTCAGGGAGCACGCGCCGGCCAGCGTCGCGGCCAGCGGCTGCGCGCCGCCCATGCCGCCTAGTCCGGCGGTGAGCACCCAGCGGCCTTTCAGTGAGCCGTTATAGTGCTGTCGGCCCGCTTCCACGAAGGTTTCATAGGTGCCCTGCACAATCCCCTGGCTGCCGATGTAGATCCAGCTACCCGCGGTCATCTGGCCGTACATGGCCAGCCCTTTTGCGTCCAGCTCGTTGAAGTGTTCCCACGTCGCCCAGTGCGGCACCAGGTTGGAGTTGGCAATCAGCACACGGGGCGCATTTTTATGGGTTTTGAATACGCCAACCGGTTTGCCGGATTGCACCAGCAGCGTTTCGTCGTTTTCGAGATTCGTCAAAGACTCAACAATCGCGTCATAGCACGCCCAGTTGCGTGCGGCGCGACCAATGCCGCCGTAGACCACCAGCTCATGGGGATTCTCTGCTACCTCAGGATCAAGGTTGTTCATTAACATGCGCAGCGGTGCTTCGGTGAGCCAGCTTTTTGCGGTGAGCGTGGTGCCGCGCGCGGCGCGGACATCCTGCTTGCGGTATTTATCTGACGACATTGTGTGTTCCTCATAAGGGACAGGTGATGCATTTAGATATACTTGTATAGACAAGCACACACAAGGTCGGATTTAACAAAAAAGATACAATTTTGCTATATTGCGTTAGCGATCACGCTTATAAAACTTATGACATAAAGTGGCCCTGCAACCGGTAACGATTCCCCGGGAACAGCAGCTTCGCATGCGACACGATCTGCGAGGATGACCAGGTACGACGGCGGATCAGCAGGCAGGGATCATGCTCTTTAATACGCAACAACTCGCACTCCTGAGGCGTGGCGCGCACGGCCTCCACGATATGCTCCCCTTCCGTCAGCGGGGCGACGAGCGAGAGATACGCATGCGGTGTGGTTTGGGTGTAATCCTGGTTCAGGTAGTCCGGGATCCGCTCCGCGTTGACGCAGCGATCTTCAATCTGGACCGGAATATCGTTCTCATAATGCACCATCACCGAATGGAAGATCCGGGTGCCCTCTTTAACGTTCAGCTCGATGGCCTGTTCGGCGCTGGCCTGCGTCTCTTCAAGCACCAGCACTTCGCAGTGGTGCTGATGGTTGCGGGCGGCAATTTCATCGGCAATGCTGCGGATTTCAAACAGCGCCGACTGTCCTTTTGGCTCGGCGACAAAGGTTCCGACACCCTGCAAACGCACCAGCAACCCTTCATCGGTCAGTTCCCGCAGCGCCCGGTTAATGGTCATTCGACTAAAGCCAAACTGCGCGACCAGTTCAGCTTCGGAGGGAATACGGTCGTGCGGACGCCAGACGCCGGCAGCAATTTTTTCGCTGATCGCCTGCTTCACCTTTTCGTAAAAAGGCGCGGGAGGGCTCGGCTGCGGCAGGGGCGAGCGTGAAAACATCATGACTCCTTGAATGTTGTTATGCCCACCAGTGAGCAATTTGCCAGGCCAGTCGGGCGGCAAGCTTCGCCCCCTGACCGTCCCGGTCGTAGTGCGGATTATATTCCACCAGATCCGCCGCCTGTAGTTTACCGCTTCGGCAGATACGCTCAATCACCGGGAACAGATCCAGCGCCGGGATCCCCAACGCCGCAGGGGCGGACACGGCGGGCATTTCTGCGGCGGGCAGCACATCAAGGTCAATGGTGAGATAAACCCGGTCTGCCTGCGCAAGCACGCTATCCAGCGCGGATAGCGCATCCCGGCGAAAATCGAGATCTTCAACCAGCATCACGTTCAACCGTTCAGCTTCCTCCCACAGCGCCTGGGTATTCGCCGCACGGCTTACCCCCAGGCAGGCGTAGTGAAACGACCGCGACTGCGACGCGCAGTAGAGCGCCAGCTGGCGGAACGGCGTGCCGGACGTAGCCCGTTCAGCCTTACGTAAATCGAGGTGCGCATCCAGGTTGATCACCGCAATGCGATCGTTCGGAAAGGCGTCCAGCACGCCGCGCCCGTGCGCCCAGGCGGTTTCATGTCCACCGCCAAAAACCAGAGTACGCATCCCGGATTGCTGGCACGCGGTTATGGCCTCGCTCAGCGCCTGCTGTGCCGCCTCCAGCGCATTGCCTTCAACAAAAATGGAGCCCATATCCACGAGGCGCGCATGCCCCTGATGGCTCGCCATATTCGCCAGCGCGCCGCGCAGCACATCGGGAGCCTGTGCAGCACCGGGCCTGCCCTGGTTACGCTTAACCCCTTCATCACATTCAAAGCCCAGCAGGGCGATGCCTGACGGCACGGGTGCAAAGTGTACGCGCTGCTGTATGGTCTGGAAGAGACGTTTCGCGGTGCTGGATTCGGCGCTGTCGTCACGACCCTGCCAGACCTGCGGGGAAACGGGATGCCACAATTTCATGCTACCTGCCCCCGAAACACGCGTTGATATAAAGGATTCCGCCCCGGCTCGTAAACCATCTCAACCGGATGATTCGCCTCCCAGACGACGAAATCAGCCACATAACCGGGCTTTAACTGCCCGTGCGTCGCGCCACGACCTAGCGCCTGCGCCGCATGCCGCGTCACGCCAGCCCAGGCCTCTTCCGGCGTGAGGCCAAACTGGACGCAGGCCATGTTCATTGCCAGATGCAGGCTGGCAAACGGGCTGGTGCCCGGGTTGTAGTCGGTAGCCACCGCCATCGGCACGCCCTGCTCTCTGAGCTGCGCCACCGGTGGACGCTGGCGCTCCTGAAGAAAATAGAACGCGCCGGGGAGCAATACCGCCACCGTGCCGCTTTGCGCTATCGCCTGAATACCTGCATCATCGAGATACTCAATATGATCGGCCGACAGCCCCTTATACTGGCTGACCAGCGCCGCGCCGCCCAGATTCGACAGCTGCTCTACATGCCCTTTAACCGGTATCCCGAGCGCGGCGGCGGCCTGGAACAGGCGCTCGGTTTGCGCCGGGGTAAAGCCGACGTTTTCACAAAACACGTCCACCGCTTCAAATAACTCTTTTTGCCACAGCGTGGGCATGATCTGCTCACAGACCAGCGTGAGATAGGCATCCGGATCCTGTCGGTACTCGGCAGGAACGGCGTGCGCGGCAAGCAGCGTCGGGCTGATATCGACCAGATTGTTCAGGCTGAGCTGGCGGGCAACCAGCAGCATTTTCTCTTCGGCCTGGACGTTCAGTCCGTATCCCGATTTGATTTCAATGGTCGTTACGCCTTCATTCATCAGCCGCTGGAGCCGCTGCTGTGCCACCGTCAGGAGCATTTCCGGCGAACTGTTGCGGGTCGCCGTGACCGTGGCGTTAATACCGCCGCCCTGCGCGCTAATGGTCTGATACGACACGCCGTTAAGCCGTTGCTCCCATTCCGCTGCGCGATCGCCGCCGAACACCAGATGGGTGTGGCAATCGATCAGGCCGGGAGTAACCAGACGCCCGTCGAGATCGACACACTGACGATGCCCGGAGGGGATCTCGGCTTCAGGAATAACGGCCGCAATCGTCTGGCCGCGCACGACGAGGGCATGTTGTTCTTTCAGGCCGTAGGGTTCCGGCTCACCTGTCGCCAGGGTCGCCAGTCGCGCATTTCGCCATATCACATCATCGGGATGAAGCTGCTGCATGTGCCTTCCGCTTGTCATGGGTTGTATAGACATTTATTTTCATCTGTCACCTGCTGTCAACCGCCTTGCAGGAAAATGTTATTTATTTGTGATGACTTTCCCGTCGCCTGCGGGCAAAAATGCAACTTTTCCCGTTTTTATCTTCCCGTTTCGCTCAACTTAGTATAAAAAAGCAGGCTATTTCGTCTATTCAGATAAGACTTGCATACCCAGGAGCATTACCTTGAATATTTCCAGGATTTCCCGTCTGGCGTTGGCACTCGCCTTTGGCGTGACTTTATCCGCTTGCAGTTCAACACCACCGGATCAGCAACCTTCTGAGCAGGTTGCTCCGGGCACCGCTTCCCGTCCGATCCTGTCAGCGGCTGAAGCGAAGAACTTCACCCGTGCGCACTATTTCTCGGCGATGGATCCCAATGCAGCCCCATGGACGCCTTCTTCTATTAACCTGCCGAAACAGCCAGACTTCGTTGTCGGCCCGGCCGGAGCAGAGGGCGTTACGCACACCTCAATTCAGGCAGCTGTTGATGCCGCAATCACCAAACACAGCGCATCTCGTCAGTACATTGCCATCCTGCCGGGTGAATACGAAGGAACCGTTTATGTTCCGGCTGCACCGGGAAGCATTACGCTTTACGGACTTGGCGAAAAAGCGGTCGACGTGAAAATTGGCCTGGCGATTGATTCAGAGATCGACAGCACCACCTGGCGCCATCTGGTGAACCCGGCCGGTAAATACATGCCAGGTAAACCGGCGTGGTATATGTTTGATAACTGCCAGCGCAAACGTGCCGCCACCATTGGCGTGATGTGCTCGGCAGTATTCTGGTCACAGAACAACGGCCTGCAATTGCAGAACCTGACCATTCAGAACACCCTGGGCGACAGCGTTGACGCCGGTAATCACCAGGCCGTGGCGCTGCGTAGCGATGGCGACAAGGTACAGATTAACAACGTCAATATCCTGGGCCGCCAGAATACCTTCTTCGTGACCAACAGCGGCGTGCAGAATACCCTTCAGAACAACCGTCTGACGCGTACTCTGGTCACCAACAGCTACATTGAAGGCGACGTGGATATGGTCTCCGGTCGCGGCGCGGTGGTGTTTGATAACACCGACTTCCGCGTGGTGAATTCACGTACGCAGCAGGAAGGTTACGTCTTTGCCCCGGCCACGCAGTCCAACCTGTTCTATGGCTTCCTGGCCGTGAATAGCCGCTTTACTGCTGCTGGCGATGGCGTGGCGCAGCTTGGCCGCTCTCTGGACGTGGACTCCGCCACTAACGGCCAGGTCGTGATCCGCGACAGCGTGATTAACGAAGGCTTTAACATGGCGAAACCGTGGGCGGATGCGGCGATCTCGAAACGTCCTTTCTCCGGCAACATCGGCACGGTGGATGATAAAGACAACGTGCAGCGTAACCTGAACGACGCTAACTTTAACCGCATGTGGGAATACAACAACCGCGGTCTGGGTAGCAAAGTGGTTGCTGAACCGAAGCAGTAAAATGCCTGCTGCCGGGTGGCGGCTATGCCTTACCCGGCCTACCTCATGCATTAACCACGCATAAAAAAACCTCGCATGTGCGAGGTTTTTTTTCGTCTACGGATCAGTGAGCGTTAATTACAACCCACATCGGCCCTTGTCCGACCGCATAGCGTCCTTTCTCTTCCAGTAGACCCTGCACGCCTTTGATTTCATAGAGCGCGATGTGGTGGGATTTCTGCCCCGCAGCAATCAGGTATTTGCCGCTGTGATCGACATTAAAGCCGCGCGGCTGGGTTTCTGTCGGCTGGAAGCCCTCAACTGCCAGAACGCTGCCGTCTTCTGAGACGCTGAAGACGGTGATCAGACTGGAGGTACGGTCACAGGCATACAGGTGGCGGCCATCGGGCGTGATGTGAATGTCTGCCGCCCAGCGTGTGTCGGAGAAATCAGCTGGCATCATGTCCAGCGTCTGTACACACTCGATCTGCCCGTTAGGATCGTTCAGCTCCCAGACATCTACCGAGCTGTTCAGCTCGTTAACGACATAGGCATACTGCTGATTCGGGTGGAAGACCATATGGCGCGGGCCTGCGCCTTCCACGGTGGTGACTTCCGCCGGGCTCTGCGCGACCAGATGACCGTCATCGCTCAGGGTAAACAGGCAGATGCGATCCTGCTTCAGCGCTGGCACCCACAGCGTGCGGTTATCCGGCGAAATGTTGGCGGAGTGGCAACCCTCAAGCCCTTCTACCACGTCGACGGTTTCAACGGGAATACCGTCTTCCAGGCGGGTGACGCTCACGCAGCCTGCATTGTAGGAGCCGCTGAAGATAAAGTTGCCTTTATGGTCGGTAGAAATATGGGTCGGGCTGCCCGGCAGCGGCGCTTCTGCGGTATAGGTCAGCGCGCCGTCATCCGGGGAGATGCGGTATGCGAGTACGCGGAATTCCGGGCGTACCCCGACATAAAGAAAACGTTTATCCGGGCTGACGACCATCGGCTGCACCTGGCCTGGCACATCAACAACCTGAACCAGCGTAAGCGAACCTTCTGTATTCAAACGCCAGACATGGATCTGCTGACTTTCAGGACTGGCGGTATAAACGGTTTGTTTCATGAATACTCCTGATTATTTTTAACGGTGAATGCTGAATTGTAGTCCGGGATTTTGCAGGGTTCCGCTCTCGGTGTACCATCCCGACAGACCTTAAATTCAACATTAACCCGGAAGAAAAAATGACCTCGCGAGTGATTGCCCTGGATTTAGACGGAACACTGCTTACCCCTCAGAAAACCCTGCTCCCCTCTTCTCTTGAGGCCCTCAAACGAGCCCGGGAAGCGGGGTATCAACTTCTCATCGTAACGGGTCGACATCACGTAGCCATTCATCCTTTTTATCAGGCACTGGGCTTAGATACACCTGCAATTTGTTGTAATGGCACTTATTTGTATGATTATCAGGCAAAAAAGGTTTTAACCTCTGATCCGCTTCCCGTTCCGCAGGCGCTGCAATTGATTGATTTACTGGATGAGCACGCGATTCACGGCCTGATGTATGTGGATAACGCCATGCTGTATGAACGCCCTACCGGCCATGTGATCCGCACCAGCAACTGGGCCCTGTCTCTGCCGGAAGCGCAGCGTCCGGTGTTCACTCAGGTTTCCTCCCTGCGCCAGGCGGCGGAAGACGTCCAGGCAATCTGGAAATTTGCCCTGACCGATGAAGACACCGCCAAACTGAATACTTTCGCAAAACATGTCGAGCATACGCTGGGTCTGGAATGTGAATGGTCCTGGCACGATCAGGTGGATATCGCCCGTAAAGGCAACAGCAAAGGAAAGCGTCTGACCCAGTTCGTTGAGTCACAGGGCTGGTCAATGCAGGACGTGATTGCCTTCGGCGATAACTATAACGACATCAGCATGCTGGAAGCGGCCGGAACGGGCGTGGCGATGGGCAACGCCGATGATGCGGTGAAAGCGCGTGCTAACGTGGTGATTGGCGATAACACCACCGACAGCATCGCGCAGTATATTTATACCCACCTGCTGTAATCAGGCGGTGATAGAGACGCTCTTGATTTGCGCGTAAAGCCACAGGCCAGGCTTGATGCCTAACTCATCCCTGGCCCACGGGCTGATGCGCGCCCACAGCGTTCTGTTGCCCACTTCCAGTTGCACTTCCACCTGGCCGTTATCATCAAAACACTGCGCCACTTTTGCGCGCAAAATATTGCGGATACTGGTTTGCAGCGGCGGTTGCAGCACCAGGGAGACATCCGACGCCTGAATGCGGATCCGTAACGTGGACTGAATCGGCGTATCGATTTTATTCACCCACAAATGCTGGTCACCCAGCGCCAGCGCGGTCATCGCATAATGTGGATGGTGCTCCAGCACGCTCACCTTCAGAATGCTGCTCTGCTGCTCCTTTGGCAGCCACGGATGCATAACGCTGCTGCCCCATACCTCTTCCAGATTGCCGAATGCCTTCACCCTGCCCGCCTCCAGCACCAGCACTTTGTCGGCCAGATGTAAGATCTCATCCAGCGAATGGCTGACGTACAGCATGGGCACGTTGATTTCCCGCGCCAGACGTTGCAGATACGGCAGCAACTCGCGCTTGCGCGGAATATCCAGCGAGGCCAGCGGCTCATCCAGCAGCAACAATTCCGGCGCGGTTAACAGGGCGCGGCCAATCGCCACGCGCTGTTTTTCACCACCCGACAGCGAAGACGGGAGACGATCGAGCAGCGGTTCGATGCCCAGCAGCGCCACCAGCTTATCGAACTGTCCGGCCATGCTTTTTGCCATGCCATAGCGCAGATTTCCGCGCACGCTGTAGTGCGGAAACAGGCGCGCATCCTGAAACACATAGCCGATGCGGCGCTTGTCCGGTGACAGGCAGACCTTCTTCTCCGCGTCGTTTAAGACGCGGTTATTTAACACAATACGGCCAGACTGGGGACGCGTCAGGCCGCTAATCGCATTAATCAGCGACGTTTTCCCTGCCCCGGAAACGCCAAAAATGGCGGTGATACCGCTGGCAGGCAGCGTTTCGTTAAGCGTCAGAGTGTGGCTGCCCAGGGTTTGCGTAAAGTTGAGTTCCAGCATCACGATTTCCCCATCCGTTCACGGCTGAGGCGCGCCAGCCACTCAGACACCAGCAGCGAGACCAGAGCGAGCACAATCGAAATAACACACAGCCGGGCCGCCGCACCTTCGCCGCCCGGGGTCTGAATCAGGGTATACATGGCCGACGGGATGGTCCGCGTCTCGCCGGGAATGTTGGACACAAAGGTGATGGTCGCGCCGAACTCACCCAGTGAGCGGGCGAAGGCTAACACCGTACCGACGATAATGCCCGGTAAGGTGAGCGGAAGCGTAATGGTCAGAAATACCCGCCAGCGGCCTGCGCCCAGCGTGCGGGCGGCCTGTTCTAACCGGATATCCACCCCTTCCAGCGCCAGGCGGATAGCGCGCACCATCAGCGGGAAGGACATTACTGCCGCGGCCAGAACCGCGCCGCGCCAGCTGAAAGCAAAGGTCAGTCCGAACCAGTCGTACAGCCATTCGCCGATAAAACCGCGTCGCCCCATGGAGATCAGCAGCAGATAGCCGACCACCACAGGCGGTAAGACAAGCGGAAGATGGAGAACACTGTCGAGCAGGGCTTTGCCTGGAAACTTCACGCGAACCAGTAACCAGGCAAAGAACACCCCAAAGGGCAAACTCAGCGCAACCGCCAGGGAAGAGACTTTCAGGCTCAGCAGCACGGCCTGCCATTCAGGTTCGGTCAATATCATTCGTGAGTCGTAAATCCGTAACGTTTAAAGATAGCGGACGCTTCAGGCCCCTTCAGGTAGTCAACGAAGGCCGTCACGCTCGCATTTTTATGTCCATCAACTATCGCAACAGGATATTCCACTTTCTTATGCGAGTCTTCCGGGAAGGTGCCCACCACCTTCACACCTTTACTGGCGACGGCATCGGAGCCGTAAACGATCCCGAGTGGCGCTTCGTTACGCTCCACCAGCGCCAGCGCGCCACGCACATCTTCTGCGGGAGCCAGCTTCGGCGATAAGGTTTCCCATGCGCCAAGTTTTTGCAGCGCTTCTTTCGCATAAATCCCGGCAGGAACATGCTCCGGATCGCCTACCGCCAGACGGCCACCGTTGAGCAGACGGGTCCAGTCCGTCTGTTTGTTGATGGCGATGTCGCCCTGCTTGCTGTTTGCGGGCGCGACCACCACCAGGCTATTTCCCAGCAGCGTTTCGCGGCTAGCCGTATCAACAGATTTTTTCTCCACCGCGTAGTCCATCCATTTCTGATCGGCAGAGATGAACAGATCAGCCGGTGCCCCCGCTTCGATCTGGCGGGCCAGCGTCGACGAGGAGGCAAACGACGAAACGACCTCGACGTTTTTCTCTTTTTTGTATACCGCAGCAATATCCTGCATCGCGTTAGTCAGCGACGCCGCCGCAAAGACCGTGATTTTTCCTTCATCCGCCAGCGCGTGGCCGGTGAGTGAGAGAGTCAGCGTTGCCCCTGCGAAAAGGCGTACCCATGAACGTGCCATTTGAAGCTCCTGTGCGTATCGTTATATACAAACAAATATAACGACATATCGCAGGCGTTCCTAGCGCTAAATCGTACCCATTAATGCGTAAACTCAAGGAACGTTGTAAAAGATATCGGCGGGAGAGGAATAAACTTGAGAGCAAAACGCCCGGGCTGGCCGGGCGTTTTGGAGGAAATCATTGCTGCTTTTTAGGCTGGTCACGACGATGACCAATGTTCGAAAAGACGTTGAACACTTCACCCAGGCCGTAGATGGCACCGAGGATGATAGCCATCACTACTGGCACCATGATTACCGCGAATACCAGACTTTTCAACAACTCTAACATGGTTTTCTCCAGATCTTGTGAACGGCTTATTCTACCCTGAAAAGTAAGAAAAACATCCCCTTTTGTGCGGTGCGCTTTCCGCACCCGGACATTTGGGTCACAATAACCTTTTTGCCGGGACATTGTTATGCAGGCCGAAATTCTCCTCACCCTACGACTTCAGCAGAAGCTTTTCGCCGATCCGCGACGCATCGCCCTGTTAAAACAAATAGAACAAACTGGCTCGATTAGCCAGGGAGCCAAAAACGCCGGCATCAGCTATAAAAGCGCCTGGGATGCGATTAACGACATGAACACCCTGAGCGAACAAACGCTGGTAGAGCGCGCCACCGGCGGAAAAGGCGGCGGCGGCGCCGTGTTGACGCGTTACGGGCAACGCCTGATCCAGCTCTATGACTTACTGGCGCAGATCCAGCAAAAAGCATTTGATGTGCTGAGCGATGACGACAACCTGCCGCTGGACAGCCTGCTGGGCGCCATCTCCCGTTTCTCTTTGCAGACCAGCGCCCGCAACCAATGGTTTGGTACGGTGACGGGGCGCGATCATTCGCAGGTGCAGGAGCATATTGAGATCCTGCTCGCGGACGGCACAACGCGCCTGAAAGCCGCCATCACCGCGCAAAGCGGT
Source organism: Enterobacter cloacae complex sp. IR5428 (assembly GCF_049238585.1). NCBI lineage: Bacteria > Pseudomonadati > Pseudomonadota > Gammaproteobacteria > Enterobacterales > Enterobacteriaceae > Enterobacter > Enterobacter cloacae complex sp. IR5428. The sequence continues at coordinate 275,858 of NZ_JBMKHV010000007.1, forward strand.
CAACGCCTCGGGCTGAACGAAGGTCAGGAAGTGCTGGTATTACTCAAAGCGCCCTGGATCAGCATCACGCTTAACCCTGAGCAGGCCGCCGAGGCCGACAACCAGCTACGCGGGCGTATCAGCCACATCGAGCGCGGCGCAGAACAGTGTGAAGTGCTGATGACCCTGCCGGATGGGCAGTCGCTCTGCGCCACCATTCCGGTGAACGACGCGACCGAATTAGATGAAGGTGCTGTGGTGACCGCATATTTCAATGCAGACCGGGTAATTATCGCCACATTGTGCTAAGCGCATTGACAACCTCACCAACACTGAGTATCCCTGACATCTGTTGCTGCAAAAAATGGGATAACACATGTCATCATTGCATATTTCGCAAGGCACGTTTCGTCTTAGCGATACCCGTACCTTATCGCTGCCAGAGTTAACCCTTCGCCCCGGAGAAAGCTGGGCGTTTGTGGGCACGAACGGCAGCGGAAAATCGGCGCTGGCCCGCGCCCTGGCTGGCGAATTAACCCAGCTGAAGGGGGAGCGTCAGTGCACCTTTACCCGGCTGACGCGCCTTTCCTTTGAACAGCTGCAAAAGCTGGTCAGCGATGAGTGGCAGCGTAACAATACCGATTTGCTCAGCCCCGGCGAAGAAGATACCGGCCGCACGACGGCGGACATTATCCAGGATGAGATAAAAGATCCTGCCCGCTGTCAGCAGCTGGCGGAGCAATTTGGCATTACCGCCCTGCTTAACCGCCGCTTTAAATATCTCTCTACCGGCGAGACGCGCAAAACGCTGCTATGTCAGGCGCTGATGAGCGAGCCGGAACTCCTGATTCTGGATGAACCGTTTGACGGACTGGATGTGCAGTCCCGCGCGCAGCTGGCAGCGTTGCTGGCGTCGCTTAACCAGCAGGGATACACCCTTGTGCTGGTCCTTAACCGCTTTGATGAGATCCCGGATTTCGTACATTACGCGGGCGTGCTGGCGGACTGTAGCCTGACCGAAACCGGCGAGAAAGCCGTACTGCTCCGGCAGGCGCTAATTGCACAGCTGGCCCACAGCGAGAAACTGGACGGTATTGCGCTGCCGGAGCCGGATGCCCCTTCGGCACGCCACGGGCTGGATCCTGACCAGCCGCGCATTGTGCTGCGCGATGGGGTGGTTGCTTACGACGATCGCCCTATTCTTAATCATCTCAGCTGGACGGTTAATCCTGGTGAGCACTGGCAGATCGTCGGCCCCAACGGGGCGGGTAAATCCACGCTGCTAAGCCTGATCACTGGCGATCACCCGCAGGGTTACAGCAACGATTTGACCCTCTTCGGCCGCCGCCGCGGCAGCGGGGAAACCATCTGGGATATCAAAAAGCATATCGGTTATGTCAGCAGCAGCCTGCATCTGGACTACCGGGTGAGCACTACGGTGCGAAACGTGATCCTCTCTGGCTTCTTCGATTCCATTGGTATTTATCAGGCGGTATCCGACAAGCAGCACAAGCTGGCGCAGCAGTGGCTGGATATTCTGGGTATGGACAACCGGGTAGCCGATGCGCCATTCCACAGCCTGTCGTGGGGGCAGCAGCGGCTGGCATTGATCGTCCGCGCGCTGGTTAAGCATCCTACGCTGTTGATTCTTGATGAACCGTTGCAGGGGCTGGATCCCCTCAACCGTCAGCTGATCCGCCGCTTTGTGGATGTCCTGATTAGCGAAGGTGAAACCCAGTTGCTGTTTGTCTCCCACCATGCTGAGGATGCCCCATCCTGCATCACCCATCGGCTGGAATTTGTGTCTGACGGCGAGCATTACCGCTACCTGCTGAGCAAAATCGATTAACGCGTGGAGGGCGCTGCCCTCCGCTTTTCAGACAACCTGCAACAATACATCTCTATCTCTTTGATCTACAATGCACTCAGTCTGTGAAAAAGCGCCTGTGAAAACCAGTGTAAACGATACCACTATTTTATCCCATGTCACACTTTTCGCGTCTCTGATATGCTATGGTTAATTCATACCATAAGCCTAATGGAGCGAAATATGCGAGTTCTGGTAACAGGTGGTAGCGGTTACATAGGAAGTCATACCTGCGTACAACTTCTGCAAAGCGGCCACGATGTCGTCATTCTTGATAACCTGTGCAACAGTAAGCGCAGCGTGCTGCCGGTCATTGAACGCCTTGCGGGTAAACAGCCGACTTTCGTGGAAGGCGATATCCGCAATGAAGCATTGATGACTGAAATCCTTCACGATCACGCGATTGAAACCGTTATCCACTTCGCGGGCCTGAAAGCGGTGGGCGAATCGGTAGCAAAACCGCTTGAGTACTACGACAACAACGTCAACGGTACCCTGCGTCTGATCTCCGCCATGCGTGCGGCAAACGTTAAAAACTTTATCTTCAGCTCTTCCGCGACCGTCTACGGCGATCAGCCAAAAATTCCTTACGTTGAAAGCTTCCCGACCGGTACGCCGCAAAGCCCGTATGGCAAAAGCAAGCTGATGGTAGAGCAGATCCTGACCGACCTGCAAAAAGCCCAGCCTGAGTGGAGCATCGCCTTGCTGCGCTACTTCAACCCGGTTGGCGCGCATCCGTCAGGGGATATGGGCGAAGATCCGCAGGGTATTCCAAATAACCTGATGCCGTATATCGCGCAGGTTGCCGTAGGGCGTCGCGACTCCCTGGCGATTTTTGGTAACGATTATCCCACCGAAGACGGCACCGGCGTGCGCGATTACATTCACGTGATGGATCTGGCCGACGGCCACGTGGCGGCGATGCAGCAGCTGGCGGATAAACCGGGCGTGCATATTTACAACCTCGGCGCCGGCGTCGGCAGCAGCGTGCTGGATGTGGTGAATGCCTTCAGTAAAGCCTGCGGCAAGCCAGTGAAGTATCACTTCGCGCCGCGTCGTGATGGCGACCTCCCGGCTTACTGGGCCGATGCCACCAAAGCGGATAAAGAGCTTAACTGGCGTGTTACCCGCACGCTTGATGAAATGGCACAGGATACCTGGCACTGGCAGTCACGCCATCCGCAGGGTTATCCGGATTAAGGATTTGTCATGACACAATTCAATCCCGTTGATCACCCGCATCGTCGTTTTAACCCGCTCAGCGGGCAATGGATTTTAGTTTCACCGCATCGCGCCAAGCGCCCCTGGCAGGGGGCGCAAGAGACGCCTGCCAAACAGTCGCTGCCGCAGCACGATCCGGACTGCTTCCTCTGTCCGGGCAACACGCGCGTGACGGGCGATACAAACCCGAACTACAAAGGCACCTTCGTTTTCACTAACGATTTTGCGGCGCTGATGACCGACACGCCGGACGCGCCGGAAAGCCATGACCCGCTGATGCGCTGCGAAAGCGCCCGCGGCACCAGCCGCGTGATCTGCTTCTCGCCCGATCACAGCAAAACGCTGCCGGAGCTGAGCGTTGAGGCGCTGAAAGAGGTGGTCAGCACCTGGCAGGCGCAAACGGCGGAGCTGGGCCAGACCTATCCGTGGGTGCAGGTATTTGAAAATAAAGGCGCGGCGATGGGCTGCTCTAACCCGCATCCGCACGGCCAGATCTGGGCGAACAGCTTCCTGCCGAACGAAGCCGAACGTGAAAACCGGCTGCAAAAAGCCTATTTCGCCCAGAACGGTTCGCCGATGCTGGTGGATTACACCCAGCGTGAACTGGCGGACGGCAGCCGCACTGTGGTGGAAACCGAGCACTGGCTTGCGGTAGTCCCTTACTGGGCGGCGTGGCCGTTTGAAACGCTGCTGCTGCCAAAGGCCCATGTTCAGCGTATTACGGACCTCAGCGACGCCCAGCGAGACGACCTTGCCCTGGCGCTGAAAAAACTGACCAGCCGCTACGACAACCTGTTCCAGTGTTCCTTCCCCTACTCCATGGGCTGGCACGGTGCGCCGTTTAACGGCGAAGAGAATCAACACTGGCAGTTACATGCACACTTCTATCCGCCGCTGCTGCGTTCTGCGACGGTACGTAAATTCATGGTGGGCTATGAAATGCTGGCGGAAACCCAGCGCGACCTGACGGCGGAACAGGCGGCAGAACGCCTGCGTGCCGTTAGCGACGTCCATTACCGCGAATCAGGAGTCTAAAAATGAGTCTGAAAGATAAAACACAATCCCTGTTTGCTGAAAAATTTGGCTACCCTGCCACCCATATTATCCAGGCGCCAGGCCGCGTTAATCTGATCGGCGAGCACACCGACTATAACGACGGTTTTGTCCTGCCGTGTGCCATCGACTACCAGACGGTGATCGCCTGCGCGAAACGTTCAGATCGTAACGTGCGAGTGATCGCCGCGGATTACGGCAACGAAATTGACGAATTTTCCCTCGATGCGCCGATCGTGACCCACGACAGCCAGCAGTGGTCGAACTATGTTCGCGGCGTGGTGAAGCATCTTCTGAAGCGTAACAAGAATTTCGGCGGGGCCGATCTGGTGATCAGCGGCAACGTGCCGCAGGGGGCGGGATTAAGCTCTTCCGCATCGCTGGAAGTGGCGGTCGGCACCGTGTTCCAGCAGCTTTATCATCTGCCGCTGGACGGGGCGCAAATCGCCCTCAACGGTCAGGAAGCGGAAAACCAGTTCGTGGGCTGCAACTGCGGCATTATGGATCAGCTGATTTCCGCGCTGGGCAAGAAAGAACATGCTTTGCTGATTGACTGCCGCTCCCTCGGGACCAAAGCGGTTCCACTGCCAAAAGGTGCGGCTGTGGTGATCATCAACAGCAACTTCAAACGCACACTGGTGGGGAGCGAGTACAACACCCGCCGCGAGCAGTGTGAAACCGGCGCGCGCTTCTTCCAGCAGCCAGCCCTGCGTGATGTCTCACTTGACGAATTTAACAAGGTTGCCCACGAACTGGATCCGGTTGTCACTAAGCGCGTGCGTCACGTGCTGACGGAAAATGCCCGTACCGTAGAAGCCGCCTCCGCGCTGGCGAAAGGTGACCTGAAACGGATGGGCGAGCTGATGGCCGAATCGCATGCCTCCATGCGCGACGATTTCGAAATCACCGTGCCACAAATCGACACCCTGGTTGAAATTGTGAAAGCCACGATTGGCGACAAAGGCGGCGTGCGTATGACCGGCGGCGGATTCGGCGGGTGCGTCGTCGCCCTGGTGCCGGAAGAGCTGGTCCCTGCCATTCAGGACGCGGTGGCTAAACAGTACGAAGCCAAAACGGGCATCAAAGAAACTTTCTATGTCTGCAAAGCATCACAAGGAGCCGGACAGTGCTAAACGAAACACCTACTCTCGCACCGGATGGTCTGCCGTATCGCCTGTTGACCCTGCGCAACAGCGCCGGGATGGTGGTTACGCTGATGGACTGGGGCGCAACGTTACTTTCTGCCCGCGTACCAATGCCTGACGGCAGCGTGCGCGAAACCCTGCTCGGCTGCGCATCGCCCGAGCAATATATCGAGCAGACCGCTTTTCTGGGCGCATCCATAGGCCGCTACGCCAACCGCATCGCCAGAAGCCGGTTTACGCTGGACGGCGTAACCTATTCCCTGCTTGCCAGCCAGGGTGAAAATCAGCTGCACGGCGGCCCGGAAGGGTTTGATAAACGTCGCTGGAAGATTGTGCAGCAAAATGACGGTGAGGTCTGGTTCTCTCTGGACTCCCTCGACGGAGACCAGGGCTTCCCGGGCAATCTCACCGCAACCGCGCGCTTTACCCTGACCGAAGATAATCGTATCGCCATTGAGTACCGCGCGACCGTCGACAAGCCGTGCCCGGTCAACCTGACTAACCACGCCTATTTCAACCTTGACGGCAATCAGACCGATGTCCGCAGCCACAAACTCCAGATCCTGGCGGACGCGTATCTGCCGGTCGATGAGATGGGGATCCCTTATCAGGGGCTGAAACCGGTAAGCGGTAATAGCTTTGATTTCCGTCAGCCGAAAACCATCGCCCAGGATTTCCTGAGTGATGACGATCAGCGCAAGGTGAAAGGCTACGACCACGCTTTCCTGTTGCAGGCGAAAGGCGATCTTTCTCAACCTGCCGCACAGGTCTGGTCTGCGGATGAGAAGTTACAGATGACGGTCTACACCACCGCCCCTGCCCTGCAGTTCTACTCCGGTAACTACCTGGAGGGGACCACGGCACGTGAACATAACGACTACGCCGCCTGGCAAGGTCTGGCGCTGGAGAGCGAGTTCCTGCCGGACAGTCCTAACCATCCTGAATGGCCGCAGCCTGACTGTGTGCTGCGTCCGGGTGAAGAGTACGTAAGCGTCACAGAGTATCATTTCATTCCGCGCGCATAATGTCCGGCGGCGCTACGCGTGCACGGGCCTACGAATGTAGGCCGGATAAGCGAAGCGCCATCCGGCAAAAAGCCTGGCCCTCACCGCGAGGGCTTTTTTCCGCTCAGCTTGCTGAAAATAGCGGCGATCGCAGACAAAATCATAACCCTGGATTCACATGCATCTTACACTCTCGAACTATTTTCGCTATGGTTAGGGTTAAGCGTTGCTGCTGGCACAGTCACGGCAATATAATGAGAATTGTTATCATTCAAAATGCTTGAGGAGTAAGAAATGGCTAATACTAAGCTTGTCCTGGTGCGCCACGGCGAAAGCCAGTGGAACAACGAAAACCGCTTCACCGGTTGGTATGACGTTGATCTGTCCGAGAAAGGCGTGAGCGAAGCAAAAGCGGCAGGTAAACTGCTGAAAGAAGAAGGCTTCACCTTTGACTTTGCTTACACCTCTGTGCTGAAACGTGCCATCCATACCCTGTGGAACATTCTGGACGAGCTGGATCAGGCCTGGCTGCCGGTTGAGAAATCCTGGAAACTGAACGAGCGTCACTACGGTGCGCTGCAAGGTCTGAACAAAGCAGAAACCGCAGAAAAATACGGTGACGAGCAGGTTAAGCAGTGGCGTCGTGGTTTTGCGGTCACGCCTCCAGAGCTGAGCAAAGATGACGAGCGCTACCCGGGCCACGATCCGCGTTACGCGAAGCTGACTGAAGCTGAACTGCCGCAGACCGAAAGCCTGGCGCTGACCATCGACCGCGTTGTGCCTTACTGGAACGAAACCATTCTGCCACGCCTGAAAAGCGGCGAGCGCGTCATTATCGCTGCTCACGGTAACTCCCTGCGTGCGCTGGTGAAATACCTGGACAACATGGGTGAAGATGAAATCCTCGAGCTGAACATCCCTACCGGCGTGCCGCTGGTGTACGAGTTCGACGAAAACTTCAAGCCAGTTAAACATTACTACCTGGGTAACGCCGACGAAATCGCTGCAAAAGCGGCGGCCGTGGCGAACCAGGGTAAAGCGAAGTAATTTTCGCCGGATATAAAAAAAGCGTGGAGCAATCCACGCTTTTTTATTGCCCGCGATAAACTTAACCGCGACGCGCTTTTACCGCATCCGCCAGCTGACGCAGGATCGCATCGGTATCATCCCAGCCAATGCAGGCATCCGTCACGCTCTTACCGTAGACCAGCGGCTCGCTGCCCTCCAGGTTCTGATTGCCTTCCACCAGATGGCTCTCAATCATCACCCCAATCACTGCGCGTTCACCGTTGGCGATTTGCTGACAAACGTCTGCACCAACTTCCATCTGCTTTTTGAACTGTTTGCTTGAGTTCGCATGGCTGAAATCGATCATGATCTGCGGCGCCAGTCCCGCTTTCTCCAGACCCGCCTTCACTTCCGCTACGTGTTTAGCGCTGTAGTTAGGCTCTTTACCGCCGCGCAGAATGATATGGCAATCGCCATTACCGCTGGTATTCACGATAGCCGAGTGGCCCCACTTAGTCACCGACAGGAAGCAGTGCGGCGCGCCAGCCGCATTGATGGCATCAATAGCGACTTTGATGGTGCCATCAGTGCCGTTTTTGAAACCCACCGGGCATGACAGGCCAGACGCCAGCTCACGGTGAACCTGCGATTCAGTCGTACGCGCACCAATAGCGCCCCAGCTCATCAGGTCAGCCAGATACTGCGGGGTGATCATATCGAGGAATTCTCCGGCAGCAGGCAGCCCGCTGTCGTTAATCTCCAGCAGCAGCTTACGCGCAATACGCAGGCCGTCGTTGATCTGGAAACTGTTGTCCATGTGCGGATCGTTGATCAACCCTTTCCAGCCCACGGTGGTACGCGGTTTTTCGAAATAAACGCGCATCACAATTTCCAGTTCGCCCTTCAGCTCTTCGCGCAGGGTGAGCAGACGTGACGCGTACTCTTTGGCCGCAGCAGGATCGTGAATGGAGCACGGTCCGATGACCACCAGAAGACGATCGTCGCTACCTTTCAGGATCTTGTGGATCGCCTTGCGGGCATGAGACACCGTGTTGGCGGCATTTTCGGTGGCGGGGAATTTTTCAAGGAGCGCTACGGGAGGTAATAACTCATTGATCTCTTTAATGCGTAAATCGTCGTTCTGATAATTCATCTTCTTTCCGGCTCTGCCATATCTTTAGTAATGAAAGCAATGCTTTCAATCTAACTTGTCGGTCACGAAGTGTAAACGGGCTTTTACACTTCGCGCAGATAATTCCTGGAATTCGCCTAAAATACGCAACAAAATAGCGAAAAATGAGATCTCGCCTAAGCTTTTTACTTGTAACGACTGTTTTTAAATATTTATACGCGATTCCATCCTGACATAATTCAGGAATCTGGGATCTTTCGCCACTGAACAAGATGCACTGTTGGAGAATGTTATCCAGCGTAACGATAAGAACAGGAGCACCATGATGAAAATGACGAAACTGACTACGCTTTTCCTGACGGCAACCCTTACCCTGGCAAGCGGTAGCGTACTGGCAGCCGATACAGGCTCCTCCGGCAGCAACGGCGACGCGAATGCCGCTGCCGAAGCGGGCCAGGTTGCGCCGGATGCAAAACAGAATATCGCGCCAAATAATGTTGATAACAGTAATATCAACACGGGCAATACCAACACCGGCGGTACGAATACCGGCACGATGAACCATGACGGTATGAGCACTGACGAAGTTCACAAAAACTCAATGTGTAAAGACGGGAAATGCCCGGACCCGAATGACAAAGTGGGCAGCGATGCCAATACCAAAACGGACGGTACTACCCAGTAATCTTCCGTAAGGTAAAAGAGGGAGAGCGAATGCTCTCCTTTTTTATTTAAGCTCTTAAAAACGCTACACTAAAAATAATAATAAATCAGGAACGATACCATGGCGCACTCCCACTCCCATTCCCACTCCACTGGCGATGAAAATGCCAAACGGCTTCTGCTGGCTTTTGGCGTCACTGCCACCTTTATGATTATTGAGGTGACAGGCGGACTGATCTCCGGATCGCTGGCGCTGCTGGCCGATGCCGGGCATATGCTGACCGACGCTGCCGCGCTCCTGTTTGCTCTGCTGGCCGTGCAGTTTGCCCGTCGCCCTCCCAATGCCCGCCACACCTTTGGCTGGCTCAGACTGACCACACTTGCTGCGTTCGTGAATGCGATTGCACTGGTGGTTATTACCATTCTTATCGTCTGGGAGGCGTTTCAGCGCTTTCGTCATCCACAACCGGTAGCCGGAACGACGATGATGGTGATTGCTATTGCCGGGTTGGTCGCCAATATTCTGGCATTCTGGATATTGCACCGCGGCAGCAGCGAAAAAAATCTGAACGTACGGGCCGCGGCGCTTCACGTGCTGGGCGATCTGCTGGGTTCCGTAGGTGCCATCGTCGCCGCGCTGATCATTATGGGTACGGGCTGGACCCCCATCGACCCGATTCTTTCCGTGCTGGTATCGTGCCTTGTATTACGCAGTGCCTGGCGGCTGTTGAAAGAGAGCGTGAATGAACTGCTGGAAGGCGCTCCCACGTCGCTGGATATTGGCGAGCTAAAACGCAATCTGTGTCGTTCCATTCCTGAAGTCCGTAACGTTCACCACGTTCACGTCTGGCTGGTGGGTGAGAAACCGCTTATGACGCTGCACGTTCAGGTTATTCCGCCCCACGATCACGATGCGTTGCTTGAACGTATTCGGCACTTCCTTGAGCATCACTACGAAATTGCGCACTCCACCATCCAGATGGAGTATCAGCCCTGTAACGGGCCAGACTGTCACCTGAACGAGGCGCAGTCCGGCCACTCACACGAGCATCACCATTAGCGGGAAAGCGCGCGAGAGCCACGCTCACGCGCGCTGTTGATCCACATGCGGCTACCGTTCAGGGCAATGACGGTCAGCAGCATATACTCCAGCGACATGGCATAAACGCCCTGACGGGCAAAAATCACCACGCTAATCACGTTGATGACCACCCACAGCAGCCAGTTTTCAACGTATTTACGGGTCATCAGGATCATTGCGGCAATCGACAGCACCATCATGCAGGAATCCCAGAACGGGAAGGCATCAGGCTGAAGCTCAGGCATCGTCACGTTTAATCCCAGACCCGACATGACCGAGACCGCCACGCGCGTCAGGAAGGCAAATACCGGGTCAATAAAGACGGTCATAAAGCCGATTGCCACCACGCAGGCCGCGAGCCAGGCAATGGCTTTTGGCAACGGCAGCCAGCGGATTTGCAGCTCCGCCTCCTGCTGACTGTTTTGCCGCGACCAGGCGTACCAGCCATAGATATTGGCCGCGAAGAAGAACAGCTGCAGAAGCAGGCTGGCGTAGAGCTGGATCTGGAAGAAGATGATCGCCAACAGCGTGACGTTTATCAGCCCGAACGCATAGTTACTGATCTTCTCAAGGCTGGCCAGCCAGATACAGAGTAAACCGGCCAGCGTACCTACCGCTTCAATCCACGACAGGTCATAGCCGCCCGCACCAATCGGAATATGAACCAGGATGTTCTGTGTGCTAAAAAAATCCATTTTTTCTCCGGGGCGTAATAAGTTAAGTACGTAGTGTAGCCGCAAAATCCAGCATACGGTTAAGCGGAATTAACGCGCCTTCGCGCAGGGCGGCGTCTACGTGGATCTCATGCGCTGCGCCACCGATCTCCAGCCCCTCCGCTATCGCCTTAAGTCCATTCATCGCCATCCACGGGCAGTGCGCGCAGCTTCGACAGGTCGCCCCTTCTCCGGCGGTTGGCGCTTCGAGCAGCTCTTTTTCTGGTACGGCCTGCTGCATTTTATAGAAGATACCGCGATCGGTCGCCACGATGAGCTGCTTATGCGGCAGGGTTTTTGCCGCGTTTATCAACTGGCTGGTTGAGCCGACGGCGTCCGCCATCTCAACAATCGACTGCGGCGACTCCGGATGCACCAGAATTGCGGCCTGCGGGTATAGGCGTTTCATCCGGGTCAGTGCCTGGGTCTTAAACTCGTCGTGAACGATACAGGCGCCCTGCCAGCACAGCACATCCGCACCGGTCTGTTTTTGTACGTAGTTTCCCAGGTGACGATCGGGCGCCCAGATGATTTTCTCCCCCAGGCTGTCCAGATGTTCAATCAGCTCAACGGCGATACTGGACGTTACTACCCAGTCTGCCCGGGCTTTCACCGCCGCAGACGTATTGGCATAGACCACCACGGTACGGTCAGGGTGGGCATCACAGAAGGCGGTGAACTCATCAATCGGGCAACCGAGGTCAAGAGAACATTCGGCATTCAGCGTAGGCATCAGAATCGTTTTTTCCGGGCTGAGGATTTTTGCCGTTTCACCCATAAAACGAACCCCCGCGACCAGCAGCGTGGAGGCTGAATGCTTAGCACCGAAACGCGCCATCTCCAGGGAGTCTGAGATACAGCCACCCGTCTCTTCCGCCAGCTGCTGAATTTCCGGGTCGGTGTAGTAATGCGCCACCATCACCGCATCACGCTCTTTAAGGAGGCGCTTGATTTTTTCACGATAGAACTGCTTCTCATCCCGGCTTAGCGGAGCTGGCTTCGGCGGGAAGGGATAGATTGCGGTTTCGGGATCAAACATCACACTCATTATGGCTTCTCGTTTTACTGGCTTAACAATATTGCCTTTGTTTTGCATGAGATAACAAAAATGAGGCAATGGTGTTTTGTATACTAAACAAGATAGCGAATTTGAGGGGGAATGTCATCGGGAATTGATGCCGGTAGCATTTGTCGGCTGGTGGCTTCGCCTTACCCGACCAACAAGGTACTGGCGAAAGACAGATAGCAAAAAGGCGCCTTTAGGGCGCCTTTCTACACTGGTGGGCCGTGCAGGATGACTCGGCTTCGCCTCGCCCTTCGGGCCGTTGCTATAGCAACGTTATCCTTCACGTGTAATATCTGAGTAAGACATTAAAATTGGTGGGTCGTGCAGGATTCGAACCTGCGACCAATTGATTAAAAGTCAACTGCTCTACCAACTGAGCTAACGACCCCTTACGGGATGTACTTCAAATCTATTCAGGCTGGTGGGTCGTGCAGGATTCGAACCTGCGACCAATTGATTAAAAGTCAACTGCTCTACCAACTGAGCTAACGACCCATTCGGGTGTTGCCTGAATTATCACTCGGAACCAATAAAATTGGTGGGTCGTGCAGGATTCGAACCTGCGACCAATTGATTAAAAGTCAACTGCTCTACCAACTGAGCTAACGACCCGAGTGGTGGGTGATGACGGGCTCGAACCGCCGACCCCCTCCGTGTAAAGGAGATGCTCTACCAACTGAGCTAATCACCCACTCTGTACTGCCGGAACTGCTTTAAGTGGTGGGTCGTGCAGGATTCGAACCTGCGACCAATTGATTAAAAGTCAACTGCTCTACCAACTGAGCTAACGACCCACTTTTGCGCTGCTTTCACGTTGTTTGATATCCCGTGGCAACGGCGGCATATATTACTGATTTAAGAATTCTGCGCAACAAAAATTTCGATGAAGATCACTTAACTGCTTAGGAATCATGCTGCACGACCAGAAATAACGCGATTTCTGGTCATGCGATAATCAACCCATCGAACTCAAACGTTTTTGCGCTTGTTTGGCGCCGTCTGTACCCGGGAATTTCGCAACCACCTGCTGATAAACCGCTTTGGCTTTTGCAGTGTCGCCTTTGTCCTGCATGATCACGCCGACTTTATACATCGCATCCGGCGCTTTCGGTGATTTCGGGTAATTTTTCACCACAGAGGCAAAATAAAACGCCGCATCATCCTTTTTACCCTTGTTGTAATTCAACTGACCCAGCCAGTAGTTCGCATTTGGCTGGTAAGTAGAATCAGGGTACTTCTTAACGAAGTTCTGAAACGCAACGATAGCATCGTCCTGGCGCGATTTGTCCTGTACCAGGGCAATGGCCGCGTTATAGTCCGTATTCGCGTCACCGCTCTGTACAGGCGCTCCAGACGACGCGGAGGCATCTGCCGCAGGTGCAGGCGTCGCCGCACCGCTTTGATCGCCTGCTGCGGGCTGTGCAGCCGCACCGCCGCTGCTCAGGCTATCCATCTGCGACAAGATTTGCTTCTGGCGTTCCACAACCTGATTAAGCTGATACTGACTCTCCTGGATCTGACCACGAAGGGAATCGATATCGTTCTGGTTGTCAGAAAGTTGCTGCTGGAGTTGAGTTAAAAGCTGGCTGTGAGCGTTAGAGATACGCTCGAGTTGAGTGACCCGGTCTTCTACCGAGCCTGAGCCGACACTACTGATTGGTGCCTGAGCAAAAGCGGCCCAGGGGGCCGCTATTCCAACCAGTAACGACAGACTCATCAGATGATGTCTGAAGTTACTGCTCATGCAATTCTCTTAGTAAACGAGTACGGCACGACGGTTTTTGGAGTAAGCCGCTTCGTCGTGACCCAGTACTGCTGGTTTTTCTTTACCGTAAGAAACGATGGAGATCTGGTCAGCAGAAACGCCTTTACCCTGCAAATACATTTTAACAGCGTTTGCACGACGTTCACCCAGGGAGATGTTGTACTCCGGAGTACCACGTTCGTCCGCGTGACCTTCTACGGTGACTTTGTAAGACGGGTTGCTACGCAGGAAGTTTGCGTGCGCATCCAGCATCGCAGCGAAGTCAGAACGGATGTCGTATTTATCCAGATCGAAGTAAACGATGTTGTTCTGCTGTAACTGCTGCATCTGAAGACGCGCTTGCTCTTCAGAAGACATATTGCCATTGCCGTTAGCGTCCATACCGGTGCCGGCACCCATCATGCCTTCGCCGCTCTGGTCATTGCTTGCGTTCTTGTTAGAAGAACACGCTGCGATTGCCATAACAGGCAGAGCGATCATCAGCCCCTTCAGCACTTTGTTCAGTTGCATTTCTAAGATTCCTTTAGTAATCAATTAATTATTATTACAGATACGGCGACCAGGCAGGTGATTTTACCTGTCCATCAGTTGCCGGAAGACGCGCTTTGAAACGCCCATCTGTAGAAACCAGATTCAGCACGGATCCCATCCCCTGAGAAGAGCTGTAGATTACCATGGTGCCGTTAGGTGCCAGACTTGGCGTTTCATCCAGGAACGTTGACGACAGTATTTGTACGCCTCCCGTTACCAGATCTTGTTTGGCAATGTGCTGCTGACCACCCGCAGTGCTGACCATTACCATTGTTTTACCATCGGCACTGACGTCAGCATCCTGGTTCTGAGAACCTTCCCAGGTAATACGCTGCGCTGCTCCGCCGTTGATATTCACTTTATAAACTTGTGGACGACCTGCCTGGTCGGACGTAAAGGCCAGATTCTGGCTGTCCGGGAACCAGGTTGGCTCAGTGTTATTGCTACGACCATCCGTGACCTGACGGATCTGACCAGAACCAATATCCATTACGTACAGGTTCAGGCTACCGGTTTTAGACAGGGCAAACGCCAGTTTGGTACCGTCCGGAGAGAACGCAGGTGCACCGTTGTGACGTGGGAATGACGCAACCTGACGAACAGCACCGTTAGAGAGCGTCTGGATGACCAGCGCGGAGCGGCCGCTTTCGAAGGTGACATACGCCAGCTTAGAGCCGTCCGGAGACCATGCCGGAGACATCAGCGGCTGCGGTGAACGGTGTACGGTGAACTGGTTGTAACCATCGTAGTCAGAGACGCGCAGCTCATAAGGGAACTGGCCGCCGTTGGTCTGTACCACGTACGCGATACGGGTACGGAACGCACCTTTAATACCGGTCAGCTTCTCAAACACTTCGTCACTCGCCGTATGGCCAGCGTAGCGCAGCCACTGCTTGTTCACTTTATACGTGTTCTGAGCCAGAACGGTACCCGGCGCACCGCCGGTATCAACCAGCTGATACGCAACGTTATAGCCGCCGTCTGGTGCAGGCGTAACCTGACCGACAACTACCGCATCAATACCCAGCGCAGACCATGCAGCAGGCTGAACGTCCTGCGCAGTACCCGGCTGCTGAGGCAGGCGGGAACGATCTAATGGGTTAAATTTACCGCTGTTACGCAGGTCAGCTGCAACAATGCCGCCAATATCTTCAGGCGCAGCGCCCGGGCCTGCCCACTGGAACGGAACGACACCAATCGGACGCGCCGAGTCCACCCCCTGGGTGATCTCGATACGTACTTCTGCGTGCAGTACAGCTGCCCACAGCATTAAAAAACTAACTGCTACACGTAATGCCTGCTTCATCATATCTCCCTTATCTGGGTAACCTTACCCACGATAATTTAGCAGAATGTTAACAAACCCAAATAGACAAAACTACTTATCCTGTTTACGACCATAGACTGTTTTTCATACTTCCGTTAGAAGAGTTGATTACAGCTTAAAGTCCAGTTTGGCATCTTTTATCCTTTCATAAACAGCCTCGCTAGGCGGTTTAGGAATGTTCGCCGATCTGGCTGCGGCCAGCGCAGCCTGACAGAGCGCAGGATCGCCCCCTTCAGACGTCACGCTTTTCAACCTGCCGTCTGGCGCAAGATTGATGTGCAGTACGCATTGCTTGCCCTGATACAGGCCTGCATCAAAGAGTCGGCTCTGAATCGCAACCTGGATCTGTTTGGCATAAGCACTGATATCTGCACCTGTTGCCCCACCGTTGGCTCCGGAGGTACCGCTGTCTTTTGACGGCTGTCCATTTCCTTTCGCCCCACCGCCCGTTTTCGGTGCATTATTACCGGAACTCAGGTCGCCCAGCAGATCGTCAACTCCTGCGGCTGCGGCAGCTTTCTCAGCGGCAGCGGCCTTTTTAGCAGCGGCTTTTTCGGCTGCTGCTTTCTTATCGGCAGCGGCTTTCTCAGCTGCAGCTTTTTTATCAGCAGCGGCTTTTTCCGCAGCGGCGGCTTTTTCTGCCGCAGCTTTCTCAGCGGCAGCCGCTTTCTTCGCCGCTTCGGCGGCCGCTTTTTTCTCTGCTTCCTGGGCGGCTTTCTTCGCGGCTTCTGCTTCGGCTTTCTTCTGTGCGTCAGCAGCGGCTTTTTTCGCGGCTTCGGCTTCCGCTTTCTTCTTCGCATCAGCAGCGGCTTTCTTCGCGGCTTCTGCTTCGGCCTTCTTCTGCGCGTCAGCAGCGGCTTTTTTCGCTGCTTCTGCGGCTACTTTCGCCTGAGCATCTGCCTGCGCCTTCGCAT
Source organism: Enterobacter cloacae complex sp. IR5428 (assembly GCF_049238585.1). NCBI lineage: Bacteria > Pseudomonadati > Pseudomonadota > Gammaproteobacteria > Enterobacterales > Enterobacteriaceae > Enterobacter > Enterobacter cloacae complex sp. IR5428. Next base: position 292,327 of record NZ_JBMKHV010000007.1, read on the forward strand.
CTGCTGCGGCTTTGGCTGCCGCCTCCTCCGCCTGCTTCTGCTGTTCCTGCGCTTTCTTCGCTGCGGCTTCAGCCTGTTTCTGCTGCTCCGCCTGCTCTTTCGCGGCTTCCTGCGCCTGCAAACGCTCTTTCTCAAGCTGCTTCAAACGTTCCTGCTCGGCGGCCTGCTTTTCACGTAGCTCTTCCGCCTGCTGTTGCGCCTGTTTTTCACGCTGTTCTTCCGCACGTTTTGCACTCGCCTGCTGCTGTTGCTGGCGATTATAGTTCTGCACTACCGCACCGGGATCCACCATGACGGCGTCGATGGACGAGCCCCCACCGCCGCCTGATGCATCAAGGTGCTCATCGAACGAACTCCAGATCAGCGCTGCAAAAAGAATCACGTGCAGCACTGCGGAGACGATTATCGCTCGCTTAAGCTTGTCGTTCTGTTCGGTTGCCTTTGACACTATCGGTTCCCAAAAACTACGCAGATGATCAAATAGGCTGAGTCATTAAGCCAACTGACTTAACGCCCGCGCTATGTAGCAAGTTCAGCGCTTTGATAATTTCATCATATGGTACGTCTTTCGCACCACCGATTAAGAAGACCGTCTTCGGATTTGACTCCAGGCGTCGTTGCGCTTCAGCAATAACCTGCTCTGGGGGGAGCTGATCCATACGATCCTTCTCGACCACCACGCTGTACTGCCCTACGCCGGAAACCTCAATGATGACCGGAGGATCGTCATTGGTGCTTACCGCCTGTGATTCTGTCGCATCCGGCAGATCAACTTCTACGCTCTGGGTGATGATGGGGGCTGTCGCCATAAAGATCAGCAGCAGCACCAGCAGCACGTCCAGTAACGGAACGATATTGATTTCGGACTTGAGCTCGCGACGACCTCGTCCACGCGATCTGGCCATGGTTTACCCCTTGTTGCTCTCGGTGCTGGTAAACGCCTGACGATGCAGAATCGCGGTGAACTCTTCCATAAAGTTGTCGTAGTTCAGTTCCAGTTTATTCACGCGCTGGTTCAGACGGTTGTACGCCATTACCGCCGGAATTGCCGCGAACAGACCGATTGCGGTCGCGATCAGTGCTTCTGCGATACCCGGTGCCACCATCTGCAAGGTTGCCTGCTTCACCGCCCCCAGGGCGATAAAGGCGTGCATGATCCCCCACACCGTACCAAACAGGCCGATATACGGGCTGATGGAGCCAACGGTTCCGAGGAAAGGAATATGCGTTTCAAGATTTTCCAGTTCGCGATTCATGGAAATGCGCATCGCACGCGACGCACCTTCTACCACGGCTTCCGGCGCATGGTTGTTAGCACGGTGTAAGCGAGCGAACTCTTTGAAACCACTATAAAAAATTTGTTCGGAGCCTGAAAGGTTATCACGGCGTCCCTGGCTTTCCTGATAGAGACGAGAAAGCTCTATACCCGACCAGAACTTATCTTCAAACGCTTCGGCTTCGCGGCCAGCGGCATTGAGGATACGCGTTCTCTGGATGATGATGGCCCAGGATGCGATTGAAAAACCAATCAAAATCAACATGATAAGTTTAACCAGAAGGCTTGCCTTCAGGAACAAATCAAGGATATTCATGTCAGTCACTGCTTAAACTCCGCGACAATAGACTTAGGAAGCGCACGAGGCTTCATTATGGTTGGATCAACACAGACAATCAGGACTTCAGCTGAGTTCAGTACCGTGTTCTCTGCATTGACTATCCGCTGCGTGAAAACCAGTGAAGTTCCGCGCATTGATGTAATTTCTGTTTGGACTTCGAGCATATCGTCGAGTCTGGCAGGCGCAAAATACTCAAGCGTCATCTTGCGTACCACGAAGGCAACTCGCTCAGCCAACAGCACCTGTTGACTAAAGTGATGATGGCGCAGCATCTCTGTGCGTGCCCGTTCATAAAAAGCAACGTAGCTGGCGTGGTAGACCACACCACCGGCATCGGTATCTTCGTAATAGACACGTACCGGCCATCGAAACAGCGTTGTATTCACTTTACATCCCGGTAATACAAGAAAAGTTGGAGCTTTCAAACTTCGCTACTATACGCGCGGGAATGATGGTTTGGAATGGGGGAAAGTAAACGGAGAGTAAATTTTTATGGGCTCGGGTAAGCCCATATCATTAACGGACATTTCTTATTCAGAAGAAGAAGAAAATCAAACCGGCGAGAAGAACCAGATCGGCAATCAGCGGGCAGAAGATGCCCTGCCAGTGAAGCGCTTTCGGACGAAAGCCGACACCGTGAATCACACCTGCACACACCGCCCACATAATCAGGAAGCCGTGCCAGATCTCAAGCTCGCTGGTTTTAGCCGCGAAGCGCGACGGGTCCCAGAAGATACAGCCCGCCAGCAGTAATGCCATAATGAGGGAAAGCGCCCGCAGGGGGCGCTTGTCCATTACCGCATATAACGTTGCGATAATATTCATTAGTGCTTATCTTCACCTGCTTTAGACGCTTCTACATGCTCAAGCGCCAGGGCAGTGATGACACCAAATGCACAGGCAAGAAGCGTCCCTAAAATCCATGCGAAATACCACATATTCAGCTCCTTACTTAATACATAGAGTGGGTGTTGCTTTCGATATGTTCTTTAGTGATGCGACCGAACATTTTCCAGTAACACCAGGCGGTGTAGAGCAGGATAATCGGCACGAACACGCAAGCAACGTACGTCATCAGGTTCAACGTCAACTGGCTGGACGTTGCATCCCACATGGTCAGGCTAGCATTCATCATGGTGCTGGATGGCATCACGAATGGGAACATAGCAATACCTGCCGTCAGGATAATGCACGCCAGCGTCAGGGAAGAGAACACGAACGCCATAGCGCCTTTCTCCAGACGAGACATTAACACTGTCAGCAGTGGCAGCAGCACACCCAGAGCAGGGATAGCCCACAGCGCAGGCATATTGTTGAAGTTCACCAGCCATGCGCCAGCCTGACGCGCCACCTCTTTGGTCAACGGGTTAGACGGTGCGGTATGGTTAATGGCGGAGGTCACCACGTAGCCATCAATACCGTACACGACCCACACGCCTGCCAGCGCGAAGCAGACCAGCGTCACCAGCGCCGCCACCTGAGCGGTCGCACGGGAACGCAGGTGCAGTTCACCTACGGTACGCATCTGGAGATAGGTTGCGCCCTGGGTGATGATCATCGCCACGCTCACCACGCCAGCCAGCAGACCAAACGGATTCAGCAGTTGGAAGAAGTTACCGGTGTAGAACAGACGCATATATTCGTCGACGTGGAACGGTACGCCCTGTAACAGGTTACCGAACGCCACACCAATGACCAGCGGTGGAACGAAGCTACCAATGAAGATGCCCCAGTCCCACATGTTTCGCCAGCGGGTGTCTTCAATCTTGGAGCGGTAGTCAAAACCTACCGGACGGAAGAATAAAGAGGCCAGCACCAGAATCATCGCCACATAGAAGCCGGAGAACGCAGCCGCGTAAACCATCGGCCAGGCAGCGAACAGCGCGCCGCCTGCGGTGATCAGCCACACCTGGTTACCGTCCCAGTGCGGGGCGATGGAGTTGATCATGATTCGACGCTCGGTGTCATTACGACCGAGGAAACGGGTGAGCATGCCCACGCCCATATCGAAACCATCGGTGACCGCAAAACCAATCAGCAGAACGCCGATCAACAGCCACCAGATAAAACGCAATACTTCATAATCGATCATTTGATGACTCCTGTCTTAGCGTGCCGGCTGAGTAGTCGTAACAGACTGCTCGTAGTGGTAGCGACCGGTTTTCAGGCTGCTTGGGCCAAGGCGCGCGAACTTGAACATCAGGAACAGTTCAGCCACCAGGAACAGGGTGTACAGACCGCAAATCAGCAGCATGGAGAAGATCAGGTCGCCTGCGGTCAGGGAGGAGTTCGCTACCGCTGTTGGCAGCACCTCACCGATCGCCCATGGCTGACGTCCATATTCCGCAACAAACCAGCCGGACTCGATAGCAATCCATGGCAGTGGGATACCGTACAGCGCGGTGCGCAGCAGCCATTTTTTCTCACCGATACGGTTACGAATGACTGACCAGAACGAGGCCGCGATGATCAGCAGCATGATAATGCCGCAACCCACCATGATGCGGAACGCGAAGTACAGCGGCGCAACGCGTGGAATAGAGTCTTTGGTTGCCATCTGAATCTGCGCTTCCGTCGCGTCGGAGACGTTCGGGGTATAGCGTTTCAGCAGCAGACCGTAACCGAGGTCTTTCTTCACGTCGTTAAATTGATCGCGAACGGCCTGGTCGGTAGAGCCGGCGCGCAGCTGTTCCAGCAGCGAGTAGGCTTTCATCCCGTTACGGATACGCTCTTCATGCTGCACCATCAGATCTTTCAGGCCAGTCACCTGTTTGTCGACGGAGCGCGTGGCGATAATACCCAGAGCGTAAGGAATTTGAATGGCGAAGCGGTTTTCCTGCGCGTCCTGGTCAGGCACGCCGAACAGGGTAAACGCTGCCGGTGCCGGCTGGGTTTCCCATTCAGCTTCAATTGCGGCGAGTTTGGTTTTCTGCACGTCACCCATTTCGTAACCGGATTCATCACCCAGAACAATAACGGACAGAATCGCGGCCATACCGAAGCTTGCTGCGATAGCGAAAGAACGCTTGGCGAACGCGAAGTCACGGCCGCGCAGCATATAGTAGGAGCTGATGCCCAGCACGAACATCGCGCCGCACACATAGCCAGACGCCACGGTGTGCACGAATTTAACCTGGGCAACCGGGTTCAGGACTAGCTCAGCGAAGCTGACCATCTCCATACGCATGGTTTCGAAGTTGAAATCAGATGCGATTGGGTTTTGCATCCAGCCGTTCGCCACCAGGATCCACAGTGCGGACAAGTTGGAGCCTAATGCCACCAGCCAGGTTACCGCCATATGCTGGACTTTACCCAGACGGTCCCAACCGAAGAAGAACAGACCTACAAAGGTGGATTCGAGGAAGAAGGCCATCAGACCTTCAATGGCCAGCGGCGCACCGAAAATATCCCCTACATAGTGGGAATAGTAAGACCAGTTTGTCCCGAACTGGAACTCCATGGTCAGACCGGTTGCCACGCCCAGCGCAAAGTTGATACCAAACAACTTGCCCCAGAACTTGGTCATATCTTTATAAATCTGTTTGCCGGAGAGGACGTAAACCGTTTCCATGATGGCCAGCAGGAACGCCATACCGAGCGTCAGCGGCACAAAAAGGAAGTGGTACATCGCGGTCAAGGCAAACTGTAAGCGCGACAGTTCGACTACGTCTAACATTATGACTCCTTGCTCATCGCATGAAGACTCCGAGAGTGAACCCCGTTAGATAAGGATCCACACGCATGCCCCAATACAAAGTTATCTGCTTCCCTTCTTCGTTGCTTATTCTCTACAGGAGGAAAAAGCAATGATGAAAGGTTACAAATACGTTAAGAAAAAACCAAATTGATCCCGTAAATATAATACGCTGCAAAACCCTTACAATAAACAGGTTTTTATTCGAACAGATTTACGTTTTTCGACGGCGATCAATTTATAGCAAAATTACCACTTTTCGGCCATTTTGATCGGGAACAATTTAACGCCTTTTGGAGCCTTTTTCCAAGGATTAAACATTGATTTAAATCAAAAACAGCCGGTACTGTTAATGATGTTTCTTTGTGATATGGATAGTAAAAACCTTGTTAATAACATGTATATTTAAAGGCATTAATGGTTATAAAAGCCAGAAGATAATATAAACAGTTGTGATTTTTATTAACGCGTGTGAAAAAAGACCTTTTTGCAGGGAGAGAAACATATAATGTTATCCGCTTCACAGTATTTTTCTTTCGCTTTACTACCCGCCTAAAAGATTACATTTCATTCACCTTCGCTAATCTTAAAATTAACACCCTTTGGTGACTATTTGATGAAATAAAGGCCGCAGGGGATGCGGCCTTGATATTGTTCTTGAGATTACCTTTCAATTTTTATGCTGAAGGTCCGTGACTGGCCTGGCCGGAAAGGCCCCGTAATGGCTGAGCCCTCCTCCCCTTGCGCTTTGCACACCTCATTCATGTCCGTTTCGCAACAGGCCTGGACCTTACGGTTCACAGACAAAGCCACGTCACAGGAGCGGGTCTCCGAAGGGTTGTACAGACGAAGAATCATCTCGTCACGATCCTCCGCTTTTTTCAGCGCACTGAGTACACATCCGTTAGGCGCCAGCGTTAGCAGGCTATAGCTACAGGGTGTGGTGAAAGAGGCACGGTTAAGCTTCATCGCATCCCACGGAATTTTGTTATAACAGTGCACTGGCGTTAACCACGACTTCGCCTGCTGCGCAACGCCAGCACTGACGGGCGTACCATTAAAACTGAACAGGCTAAAGCGACAGGTTAACTGACCCCGCATCTGCGAATCAGGCACCGGCATTTTGATCCCGGACGGTCTGCCAGGGCGCAGAAGTAAGTCTTCCTTCCCAAGCAACCCGACGCCGCGAAGCAACGTCAGGGCAAACGTGTTTTGACGCTCACCTGTTACTTCAAATTCGCGCAACCCTTCGGTAAATAGCGCCATCCCGTTACGCCGTTCCTGGAGCACCGCGTAGTTGAGCAGATTCCACACCGGCAGCGGCGCTTCCTTCCATCCCTCCTCCTGCCAGTTTGCCATCGCTTCATCCTGTACAGGGCGCGTCAGCGAACCAAACTGGGTATCGGCTAAGACCGTCTCTGTGGTGAATGGTGTCGGGATCAGCACCCGCACACGGTGGTCATCCGCGTGATTTCCGAGACGTGCCTTGACGTCGATACGTCGGCTGTTATGGCTGAGCGTGACCGTGAGTTCTGCCTCAAGCGTTCCCGTCTGCTGACGCGCAGAACGTTCAGCGAGATCCGCTGGCACCGCCATTCGATGGCGGATCACCGCCCTGCTCTGCCAGGCCTCGTGGATCACCTCAACCTCATGTTCGCCCTGCGCGGAAGAGAGTCTCCACTCTTCCCGTGAAGGCGAGTAGTCGTACTCATCGCCATCATCCGAGCTCTCTTCAATTTCCAGCGCGCGGTCATAGATAAGCCCGGACGCTTTATCGAGCAGACGCAAAGTACCGTCCTCGTTTAACGTTACTTCCCAGAAAGCATTTTCCAGTAACGCCTCCGGCGATTTATCTGGCGTCTGCAGTTTGCCGGCCACGTGCGGCTCGATATAGAGCGTGCGGTAACCCATAGATGGCAGGATCTGTTTGAGCTGGATGTCAAACTCCATGAAGGGATCGTAGTTGCCGTAATGCACTATCTGCCGGTCAATCAGCCCGGGGTCTATCTCACGCGCGCTGCGGAGATAATAAGGGATTTCATTTCCCTTTTCGTCCAACAGGCGGAACTGGCTGGCGCGCAGACGTATCGTGGTGTTGATCACTTCCTCACGCGGCCAGGGCGTGAGGTTAAACATCACCAGTTTGTCTTCCTCGCTCTGCGGCATGTTGTCGACAATCTTGCGCATATAGAAGCACGTCAGGTTATCGGCCATGTCTTCCGCCAGCTCAAAGCGTGACATCACCTCGCGATGCACTTTATCGCTGCAGCAGCAGCCGATACTGTCGTGGGCGTGATTCTTGAGGATCTCTTTCCACATTTTTTCCAGCAAGCCGTGGTGATAGTCAAAGCCCAGCGTCCAGGCAAGCGTAGCCAGCGGCTCGAGGACGTTGACGATTTTATTCTCTATCCGGGCGTGGGCGATTTTGATGTCCATCCTCGTGGAGCCGATCGTCCGGTGCACCCGCATATATTTACCGTCAATAAATTCCCCTTTCAGCGTCGCCAGTTCATCGCGGTGCGCATCGATATGGTCAAACACCTCCTCGAAGCGGCTCATCACAAACTGACGCTGCGGATAGATTTTGCGCAGCTTATCCATCACCGCAAATATGTTCTGCTGGAGCGGCATCTGATCATGGCCGTTAGGCAGCAAAATTTCTTTCGTCACGGAGGCTTTTTCGAGCACCTCGAAGTAGTTGTCGAGCCGTTTGCGCAGTCCGGCTTCATCCTCCGGTAAGTACTTACCAATCGCGTAGCCCAGCGGCAGCACCTGTGCCGTCACTTCGCTGCCGTCCTGGCTTTGCCAGAGAAATTCGGTTTTATCGGTACCGTGCCGCTCGGAACAGCCGCGCCAGAACATGGTGCGCGTGATGCCAAAACCGTTGTAAATGTGTGGCAGCTGGGAAGACATGCCGAAGGAGTCCGGCAGATAGCCAATTTTCATCGGCTCGCCAAAGGCCAGACAGTCGCGCATGCCGTACATCAGATTGCGCACAATCGACTCGCCGGAGACAAGGGTGGTATCCGTCTGGGTATACCACGGCCCGATAATCAGCTTCCCGGCCGCCACCAGCGCCTTCACGCGTGGCCTGTTTTCCGGTTTCACGGCAAAATAATCTTCCAGCACCGCCGTCTGGCCGTCGAGAACGTAGTATTTATACTCTGCGTCCTGCTCAAGACGGGTGAGGATCTCTTCCATATTATTGACCAGAAGAATACGTGACGCTTCGGTGGTGAAGTACCACTCCCGGTCCCAGTGCATATGTGGCGTGATATGAACGCGAGATACAGCTTTCATCTTCGTTTCCTGTCAGTGCGTGTTTAGGATGGTATGTCTTCAGTCACGTAGGTACCGCTCTTCACGGCCTGGCGTCGCCAGAGCAGTAAAATGAGCGTAGAGATTGCGGCGCCCACCAGCGCGGCGCCAAACCAGCCGGCAGCGGCTATCACGCCGCCCAGCCCGGCATCATGCAGTAAGAAGAGAGAGAAAATGCCCGCGCCCGGGGTGGAGAGCCCAATACCCATCGCTCCGACAATCGCTCCGGTCGCCATTGACCCCAGAACAAATGAGCCGATGACTCGCAACGGATCCTCGATAGCCATCGGAATTGCCCCTTCGGTGATGCCCGCCAGCCCCAGCAGCCAGGTGGATTTGCCGGTCTCAATTTCGAACTGTTTAAACAGATTCGGAGCCAGCATCGTTGATGCCGTCACGGTAAAGGCCGAAACCATTTTGACGGAGGCGAAGATCGCATAAGGCCCGTATACGCCGTTGGCCATCGCGCCCAGACAGAACGCGTAAGAGGCTTTGTTGACCGGACCGCCCAGATCGAACGAGCACATAAAGCCCAGGATCGCCCCCAGCAGCAGCGCGTTCGCGCCGGAGAGACCATTAAGCCAGGCGGTCAGGGCGTTATTGATCCAGGCCACCGGTTCGCCGATCACAAACAGCATCAGGCTGCCTGCGCCCAGTACGCCAATCACCGGATAGAGATAAAAAGTCAGAAAGCCGTTGTAGCGGCTACTCAGCCGGATGTGGTTTTTCACCCAGCGCATCAGGTAGCCCGCAATCAGCCCGCCGACGATGGCCCCCAGAAAGCCGGAGCCGATCATATTGGCGGCAAGACCCGCCGCAAAGCCCGGCGTAAGCGCAGGTTTATCCGCCAGCGAGTAAGCGGTATAGGCCGCCAGAACAGGAACCATCAGAATGCCGAGCATCCCACCGCCCAGTTTACGGTACATCCACAGCCACGAGTTTTCCTGATCGAACAGGTGCTGCAAGCCCAGGATTTGCGCCAGGAGTACCGACACGGCCAGCACCGTGCCGCCAGCGACAATCAGCGGCACCGCAAAGGAGATACCGCTGAGCAGCGCTTGCTTGAGTTCGGTTTTAACGGACTTTTTCGCGTCCGTGTCGACGTGCGCAGGACGCGCATCGGATACAGGCTGTAGCGCCAGCGCACGCTCAATGAGCGCTTCCGCATGGCGCAAGGGTTCCGCGACAGGCACGGAAATGGCGGGGATCCCCTGAAAACGCTCACGCTCTTTGATCGCCACTTCCGCCGCGAAGATACACGCTTTTGCCTCCTGCAAATGCTGCGCGGTGATGCGCCCCTCAATACCGTTTGCCCCCTGCTTTTCGACCACTACATTGACGCCGAGCTTACGTCCCGCTTTTTCGAGATATTCCGCTGCCATGTAGGTATGGGCGATCCCGGCCGGACAGGCGGTAACGCAGACGATCGTCGGGGCATTCTCTGCGACGGCGGTTTCTTGCGCCTCAGGCGCCGTTTCCAGCGCAGCAAGCACCGCTTCCGCGCTGGTCGCCGTCATCACGTGCGCCCTGAGATCGTCATCCGCCAGGCGGGACGTCAGTTCCGTCAGCACCTGAATATGCGTTGATCCCGCTTGTGCGGGAGGAATGGCGAGCAAAAAAATCAGCTCGACCTCCTCCGGTCCGTCCACGCCTTCCCAGGCCAGCGGCTCGCGCAGTGTTGCCACGGCAAAAGCCGCTTCCTTTACTGCCGCTGATTTACCATGGGGTACGGCCAGCCCCTCGCCCAGCGCCGTCGGGCCAAGCGATTCGCGATGGAAAACCTCTGCCAGAAACGTATCGGCGTCGGCTATTTTGCCCAACGCTACCAGCCGCGTCGCAAGCTGACGGATTGCCTCATCACGGCTGGTAAACTGCGCCTGCACGCAGACAGCACGGGGGTCGGTCAGAGTCGTCAGGTTCATAAGATCCTCACCTATCCAAAGTTATTGTCTGGGGAGGATTGTGGCAGACTGGATAATACATTTATGTGATCATTTTCACTAACAACGATATTTGTATTTAATTTGTATTATTTACAAATCAGTCACTGAAGGCATAATTCCCCTAAAAAGGTATTAAAAAGGCGTAACACAATGGGCAATAAACCGATGTACCGGCAGATCGCCGATGCGTTCCGCGAGAAGATTAACGCCGGGGAATTAAAACCCGGAGACGCGCTGCCGACGGAATCCAGCCTTCAGGAGGCATTTAACGTTAGCCGTGTCACCGTGCGGCAGGCTTTGAAGCTGCTCGCCGACGAGCAGATCATCGAAAGCATTCAGGGCAGCGGCTCGTATGTAAAAGAGGAGCGGGTGAATTACGATATTTATCAGCTTACCGGCTTTTACGAAAAACTGGCGGATCGCAACGTTGATACGCACAGCGACGTCAGCGTCTTCGAAGTGGTGAAAGCCGATGAGCGGCTCGCGGCAAAACTGGCGCTCAATCCGGATGATAAGGTCTGGCACGTCAAGCGCGTACGCTTCATCAGGGAAAAGCCGGTGAATCTGGAAGAGACATGGATGCCGCTGGCGATGTTCCCCGACCTCACCTGGGAAGTGATGGAACAGTCGAAATACCATTACATTGAGCAGGTCAAAAAGCTGGTTATCGATCGCAGCGAGCAGGAGCTGGTGCCAGTCATGCCATCGGACGAGGCGATTGCCGCCCTGGCGCTCGATCCGGCAAAACCAATTCTTGAAAAAGTTTCCCGCGGCTTCCTTAAAGACGGCCGGGTATTTGAATACAGTCGCAACGTGTTTAATACCGACGACTATAAATTCACTCTGGTGGCTAAACGCAGACAATAAAAAAAGGCCGCTTTACAGCGGCCAACCATGTCGAAACGGACATTTTTTTATACTTCAACGCGCCCCATTCGGGGAGCAGAGAGGACTTACTTAATGATGGATTTCAGTGCTTCACCGATATCCGCCAGGCTGCGAACGGTTTTCACGCCTGCGGCTTCCAGTGCTGCGAATTTCTCATCAGCCGTACCTTTACCACCAGCGATAATCGCGCCCGCGTGACCCATACGTTTGCCTTTTGGCGCGGTCACACCCGCGATGTAACCCACCACCGGCTTGGTCACATGATCTTTGATGTAAGCAGCCGCTTCTTCTTCCGCGCTACCACCGATCTCACCGATCATCACGATCGCTTCGGTCTGTGGATCTTCCTGGAACAGCTTCAGGATGTCGATGAAGTTAGAGCCTGGGATCGGGTCACCGCCGATGCCCACGCAGGTGGACTGGCCGAAGCCGTAATCGGTGGTCTGCTTAACTGCTTCATAGGTCAGGGTACCGGAACGGGACACGATGCCCACTTTGCCCGGTTTGTGAATGTGGCCCGGCATGATGCCGATTTTGCATTCGCCCGGGGTGATGACGCCTGGGCAGTTCGGACCGATCATGCGCACGCCTGCTTCGTCCAGCTTCACCTTCACGGTCAGCATATCCAGCGTCGGGATACCTTCGGTAATGGTGATGATCAGCTTAATGCCTGCGTCGATCGCTTCCAGAATAGAGTCTTTGCAGAACGGCGCTGGAACGTAGATCACGGTCGCGGTTGCGCCCGTCGCTTCTACTGCTTCACGCACGGTGTTGAACACCGGCAGGCCCAGGTGCGTGGTGCCGCCTTTACCTGGCGTTACGCCGCCAACCATCTGCGTACCGTAGGCAATCGCCTGTTCGGAGTGGAAAGTCCCCTGGCTACCGGTGAAGCCCTGGCAGATAACCTTGGTATCTTTATTAATTAAAACGGACATTATTTCCCCTCCACTGCGGCAACAACCTGCTGAGCTGCATCCGTCAGACTTTTCGCTGCAATAATATTCAGGCCGCTGTCAGCCAGTTTTTTCGCGCCGAGTTCAGCGTTATTCCCTTCCAGACGTACAACAACCGGAACGTTAACGCCCACTTCTCCTACCGCGCCGATGATACCGTCGGCGATCAGGTCGCAACGTACGATACCGCCGAAGATGTTCACCAGAACCGCTTTTACGTTGCTGTCAGAGAGAATGATTTTGAACGCTTCGGTTACGCGCTCTTTGGTTGCGCCACCGCCCACGTCGAGGAAGTTCGCTGGCTCACCGCCGTGCAGCTTAACGATGTCCATGGTGCCCATTGCCAGGCCCGCACCGTTAACCATGCAGCCGATGTTGCCATCCAGCGCCACGTAGTTCAGCTCCCACTGGGCAGCCTGCGCTTCACGCGGATCTTCCTGAGACTGGTCGCGCATTTCGCGCAGATCCGCCTGGCGGAACAGCGCGTTGCCGTCAGCGCCCAGCTTGCCGTCGAGGCAGATCAGGTCGCCCTGGGTGGTGATCACCAGCGGGTTGATCTCGATCAGCGCCAGATCGCGCTCCAGGAAGATGGTCGCCAGCCCCATGAAGATCTTGGTGAACTGCTGAACCAGCTTGCCTTCCAGACCCAGTTTGAACGCCAGCTCACGTCCCTGGTAAGGCATTGGGCCCGCCAGCGGATCGATTGCCACTTTGTGGATCAGGTGCGGGGTCTCTTCCGCCACTTTTTCGATTTCCACGCCGCCTTCGGTAGATGCCATGAACACCACGCGACGGGAGCTACGGTCTACGACTGCGCCGAGGTACAGTTCTTTCGCGATGTCGGTTGCCGCTTCAACCAGGATCTGGTTGACCGGCTGGCCATTCGCATCTGTCTGGTAGGTTACCAGACGCTTGCCGAGCCAATGTTCAGCAAACGCACGGATCTCTTCTTTGCTCTTAACAACCTTCACACCGCCCGCTTTACCACGGCCACCAGCGTGAACCTGACATTTAACTACCCACGGGCCGGAACCGATTTTAGATGCGGCTTCTTCTGCTTCACGCGGGGTAGTACAGGCATAACCCACCGGAGCCGGTAAGCCTGACCTGGCAAACAGCTGTTTGGCCTGATATTCATGTAAGTTCATGTGTTCTATCCATCCTTCAGGGTAATCGTTATCTTCAAACCTGTAGACCGGCGCTACGCTTATCCGGCCTACAGGGCAGGTGATGCTAAATAGTTACTAAACGTCCAGCAGCAGACGCGTTGGATCTTCCAGCAGCTCTTTAATGGCAACCAGGAAGCCTACGGACTCGCGGCCGTCGATCAGGCGGTGATCGTATGAGAGCGCCAGGTACATCATCGGCAGGATCTCAACTTTACCGTCTACCGCCATTGGACGATCTTTAATGGCGTGCATACCCAGGATCGCGCTCTGCGGCGGGTTGATGATCGGGGTAGACATCAGCGAGCCGAACACGCCACCGTTGGTAATGGTGAAGTTACCGCCAGTCAGGTCTTCAACGGTCAGCTTGCCGTCGCGGCCTTTCACGGCCAGCTCTTTGATTTTCTTCTCAATGTCAGCCATACCCAGGGTGTCCACATCACGCAGAACCGGGGTGACCAGGCCGCGTGGGGTAGAAACCGCCATGCTGACATCGAAGTAGTTGTGGTAAACCACGTCATCGCCATCGATAGACGCGTTCACTTCCGGGTAGCGTTTCAGCGCTTCAACTACCGCTTTCACGTAGAAGGACATGAAGCCCAGACGGATACCGTGACGTTTTTCAAACGCGTCACCGTACTGCTTGCGCAGGTCCATGATTGGCTTCATGTTGACTTCGTTGAAGGTGGTCAGCATCGCGGTGGAGTTTTTCGCTTCCAGCAGACGCTCGGCCACGCGCTTGCGCAGGCGGGTCATCGGCACGCGTTTTTCGCTACGTGCGCCCAGAGCTGGCTGTGCCGCTGGTGCTGCCGCAGGGGCTTTCGCTTCCGCTTTCGCCTCTGAAGGCGCTTTTGCCAGATGCTTGTCGATATCTTCGCGAGTCAGACGGCCACCCACGCCGGTACCTTTGATGGCTGCCGGATCGAGGCTGTGCTCAGCCAGCAGGCGACGGATCGCCGGGCTGAGCGCGTCATTGGTCTGATCGGACAGAGACGCCTGCTGGCGCTGGGCTGGGGTAGACGCTTTCTCTTCAGATTTCGCGCTGGACTCTTTGCCCGCGCTGTTGCCTTCACGCAGGCGACCCAGGATCTGGCGAGAAGTCACGGTCGTACCTTCGTCTTCCAGGACTGCATCCAGAATGCCATCCGCTGAAGCCGGTACTTCCAGTACCACTTTGTCAGTTTCGATTTCTACCAGCACTTCGTCACGGGTTACCGCGTCGCCTGGTTTTTTGTGCCAGGTGGCGACGGTTGCATCTGCTACGGACTCAGGCAGGTCGGGAACAAGAATATCTACGCTACTCATTATGTATCCTTTAATTAATCGACGTTCAGCGCGTCATTGACCAGATCTTGTTGCTGCTTCTGGTGAACGGACATATACCCTACCGCCGGAGAGGCGGAGGCCGGGCGACCTGCATAACGCAGGGCAGACCCAAATGGAATCACTTCACGGAAATGATGCTGGCTGCAATACCATGCGCCCTGGTTGAGCGGCTCTTCCTGGCACCAGACAAAATCATGAACGTGAGCGTACTGTTTCAGTACTTCCTGCATCGCCTGATGCGGGAACGGATAAAGCTGCTCGATACGCACGATGGCGACATCTTTCTGATCGTTCTTACGGCGCTGTTCCAGCAGGTCGTAATAAACCTTACCAGAACACATTACGACACGCTTAACGGCCTGCGGATCCAGCTCGTCAATTTCACCGATGGCTGGCAGGAAGGTGCCGTTAGCCAGTTCATCCAGGCTCGAAACCGCCAGCGGATGACGCAGCAGGGATTTTGGCGACATGACCACCAGCGGACGGCGCATACCGCGCAGCGCCTGACGACGCAACATGTGGTACACCTGAGCCGGGGTGGACGGCACGCAGACCTGCATGTTCTGCTCGGCGCAGAGTTGCAGATAACGCTCCAGACGCGCGGAGGAGTGCTCCGGCCCTTGTCCTTCATAGCCGTGCGGCAGCAACATCACCAGACCACACATACGGCCCCACTTCTGCTCACCGGAGGAGATGAACTGGTCGATGACGACCTGCGCACCGTTGGCGAAGTCACCGAACTGCGCTTCCCAGATAGTCAGGGTGCGAGGTTCTGCGGTGGCGTAGCCGTATTCGAAGGCCAGAACCGCTTCTTCTGACAGCACGGAGTCCCAGACCTTGAACTGGCCCTGACCGTTATGCACGTGCTGAAGCGGAGTATAGGTTGAACCGTTAGACTGGTTGTGTACAACCGCATGACGGTGGAAGAAGGTGCCACGACCCGCATCTTCACCGGACAGACGAACCGGAATACCTTCGTCAACCAGCGTCGCATAGGCCAGCGTTTCCGCGCCGCCCCAGTCGAACAGCTTTTCACCCGCCGCCATGGCCTGGCGGTCGCCATAGATCTTGGCCACGCGGGACTGCATCTCGATCGCTTCCGGCACGGTGCTGATGCGTTTAGCCAGCTCCTGCAAACGCTTCATCTCAACCTTGTTCGGGTAGCTCTCGTCCCACTCGTGGTTGAGGTACGGCGACCAGGTAAAGGAGTGCATGTTCATTGGGCGCAGCTCTTTGACCACGCATTCACCCGCGTCCAGCGCGTCGCGATAAAGATTGACCATTTCGGTCGCATCTTCCAGCGTCGCCACTTTTTCGCTTTCCAGCTTGTCAGCATAGATTTTACGCGGCGTCGGGTGTTTTTTGATTTTCTGGTACATCAGCGGCTGGGTTGCACTTGGCTCATCCGCTTCGTTGTGGCCGTGACGGCGGTAGCAGAAGAGGTCAATGAACACGTCGCGCTTAAAGGTGTTACGGAAGTCCAGCGCCAGACGGGTAACGAAAGCAACGGCTTCCGGGTCATCCGCGTTTACGTGGAAGATTGGCGCCTGAACCATTTTACCGATGTCGGTGCAGTACGGGGTAGAACGCGCATCCAGCGGGTTAGAGGTGGTGAAGCCCACCTGATTGTTGATTACGATGCGAACGGTACCGCCCACTTCATAACCACGCGCTTTCGACATGTTCAGGGTTTCCTGAACCACGCCCTGCCCTGTGACTGCCGCATCACCGTGAATGGTGATTGGCAGCACTTTATTGCTGCTCGGCTCGTCCAGACGATCCAGACGCGCACGCACGGAACCGATAACCACCGGGCTGACGATTTCCAGGTGCGACGGGTTAAACGCCAGCGCCAGGTGAACCTGACCGCCCTCGGTTTCGATATCTGACGAGAAGCCCATGTGATACTTCACGTCACCGGTGCCGAGGTGCTCTTTATGTTTACCCGCAAATTCGTCGAACAGATCCTGCGGTTTTTTACCCAGCACGTTAACCAGCACGTTCAGACGGCCACGGTGCGCCATGCCCAGCACCACTTCGCGCGTGCCGCTCTTACCGGCATGACGAATCAGCTCTTTCAGCATCGGGACTAACGCATCGCCGCCCTCCAGTGAGAAGCGTTTTGCGCCCGGGAATTTCGCGCCCAGATAGCGCTCAAGGCCTTCTGCTGCCGTCAGTTCGCTCAGGAAACGTTTTTTCTCATCTGCTGAGAAATTCGCGTGACCCGCCACGGATTCGATACGCTGCTGGATCCAGCGTTTCTCTTCGGTGGAGGTAATGTGCATATATTCCGCGCCGATGGAGCCGCAGTAGGTTTGCTTGAGCGCATCAATCAGATCGCCCAGTTTCATCGTGTCTTTGCCGATGGCAAAGGAACCTACGTTAAAGCTTTCCTGGAAATCGGCCTCGGTCAGATCGTGATAAGCCGGATCGAGATCCGCTACACGTTCCTGCTGCCACAGTCCCAGCGGATCGAGATTCGCATGCTGGTGACCACGGAAGCGATAAGCGTTGATAAGCTGCAGGACTTTTACCTGCTTCGCATTGGTGTCAGGGTCGGAAATCGCAGAAGAGTAACGTGAGGCATCCTTCGCCAGACGACGGAAATAATCACGTGTTTTTGAATGGAATTGATCCGGTTTGACCCCTGTACCAGGCAACTGCTGGAACATGGAACGCCAGTTTGCGTCCACTGAGTCAGGATCGGTTAAGAAGTCTTCATAGAGCTGTTCTATCCAGCTCTGGTTTGAACCAGAGAGGTAAGAAGAGTCCAGCCAGGCTTTCATTGCGCCGTTCTGCATCGTGATCCCTTAAGCATTTTTATGCTTACTTTCGCCGTAGAAACTACCACGCACACCACGTGTACGTGCCGGGGTTCACCTGCGAGCTCTTTTCATTTGGCCCGCGAAGGAACCTTTAGAAACTGTCTAAACTTCAGGGCAGTTTTTAAAGGTTTCTGCAATTTGCCCGGTGGCGCTACGCTTACCGGGCCTACTGTTACGTAGGCCGGATAAGCGCAGCGCCATCCGGCGTTGTTACTTACGCACTGCGCTGCAACAACATCGACTTAATATGGCCGATGGCGCGCGTCGGGTTCAGCCCCTTAGGACACACACTGACGCAGTTCATGATGCTATGGCAGCGGAATACGCTGAAAGCGTCACTTAACCCTTCCAGACGATTCTCGGTTTCGGTATCGCGGCTGTCGATCAGGAAGCGATAGGCAGCCAGCAGACCCGCAGGGCCGATAAATTTATCCGGGTTCCACCAGAATGACGGGCATGACGTTGAACAGCATGCACAGAGAATACACTCGTACAACCCATCGAGTTTTTCACGCTGCTCAGGCGACTGTAAGTGCTCGCGAGCGGGTGGATTTTGCCCATTATTCAATAAGTAAGGCTTAATCTTCTCATATTGTGCATAGAATTGCCCCATGTCCACCACCAAATCACGCACGACCGGCAGGCCAGGCAGAGGACGGATGACAATTTTCTGGCCTGCACGCTGTAGCGCTGAAATTGGCGTGATACAGGCCAGACCGTTTTTGCCGTTCATGTTTACACCGTCAGAGCCACATACCCCTTCACGGCAGGAGCGGCGGAACGACAGCGTAGGATCTTTTTCTTTCAGCTGGATTAAAGCATCCAGCAGCATCATGTCACGACCTTCTTCCGCTTCGAGGGTGTAATCCTGCATACGTGGAGCATCGTCTACATCCGGGTTATAACGATAAACTGAGAATTCGAGTTTCATTATCCTGTCTCCGCATTAGTAAGTACGAATCTTCGGCGGGAACGCCGGACGCAGTTTCGGTTCCATGTTAACGCTACGACGCGTCATGGTTTCCGACTCTGGCAGATACAGGGAATGGCACAGCCAGTTTTCGTCATCACGATCCGGGAAGTCGAAGCGGCTATGGGCGCCACGGCTTTCGGTACGGAAGTTTGCCGACATCGCGGTCGCGAACGCGGTTTCCATCAGGTTATCCAGCTCCAGGCACTCAACGCGCTGGGTGTTGAACTCGCTCGAAGTATCGTCCAGACGGGCATTCTTCAGACGCTCGCGGATCGTTTTCAGTTGCTCAAGCCCTTTGGCCATCGCGTCACCTTCACGGAATACCGAGAAGTTGTGCTGCATACACTCTTGCAGCGCTTTACGGATTTCCACCGGATCTTCGCCGTTACGGTTGCCGTTCCAGCGGTTGAGGCGCTCAAGAGAGGCATCAATCTCGTCGTCGGTCGCATCACGCAACGCGCCCTGCTCGGCAATAGATTCCTGGAGATGCAGCCCCACCGCACGGCCAAATACCACCAGGTCCAGCAGGGAGTTGCCGCCCAGACGGTTTGCGCCGTGCACGGATACGCAGGCAATTTCGCCTACCGCGAACAGACCAGGGATGACCACGTCTTCACCCTGCTCGTTCACGGTCAGCGCCTGACCGGTCACTTTGGTCGGAATACCGCCCATCATGTAGTGACAGGTTGGGATAACCGGAATCGGCTCTTTTACCGGGTCGACGTGGGCGAAGGTGCGGGACAGTTCCAGAATGCCCGGCAGACGGGATTCCAGCACTTCTTTACCAAGATGGTCGAGTTTCAGCTTCGCGTGCGGGCCCCAAGGGCCGTCGCAGCCGCGGCCTTCACGGATTTCGATCATGATGGAACGCGCCACCACGTCACGACCCGCCAGATCTTTCGCATTCGGGGCATAACGCTCCATAAAGCGCTCGCCATGTTTGTTCAGCAGATAGCCACCTTCACCACGGCAGCCTTCTGTCACCAGCACGCCCGCACCGGCGATACCGGTTGGGTGGAACTGCCACATCTCCATGTCCTGCACCGGCACGCCAGCGCGGATAGCCATCCCAACGCCGTCACCGGTGTTGATGTGGGCGTTGGTAGTGGACTGATAGATACGGCCTGCGCCGCCGGTGGCCAGCACGGTTGCGCGCGCTTTGAAATAGACCACTTCACCGGTTTCAATGCACAGTGCGGTACAACCCACCACCGCGCCATCGGCGTTTTTCACCAGATCCAACGCATACCACTCGGAGAAGATGGTGGTGTGGTTTTTCAGGTTTTGCTGATAAAGGGTATGCAGCAAAGCGTGACCGGTACGGTCAGCCGCTGCTGCGGTACGTGCCGCCTGTTCGCCGCCGAAGTTTTTCGACTGGCCGCCAAACGGACGCTGATAGATGGTGCCATTTTCCAGACGGGAGAACGGCAGACCCATGTGGTCCAGCTCCAGAATCGCTTCCGGGCCGGTTTTACACATATATTCGATGGCATCCTGGTCGCCGATGTAGTCGGAACCTTTTACCGTATCGTACATGTGCCATTCCCAGTTATCTTCATGGGAATTACCCAGCGCAACGGTGATACCGCCCTGCGCAGACACAGTGTGGGAACGGGTCGGGAATACTTTAGAGAGCAGCGCACAGGTCTGGCCGCTCTGGGAAATTTGCAGTGCGGCGCGCATACCTGCGCCACCCGCACCAATCACAACAGCATCAAATTCTCTGACTGGCAGTTTCATTACACACCCCACACCACAACAAATCCATAAATGACGTAAACCAGCAGAGCAACAACAATAATCAGTTGCAGCGGAAGGCGAATCGCCAGCGGTTTAACGTAATCGGTCAACACCTGCCACATGCCAATCCAGGCATGAATAAGGATGGAGAACAGGGCCAGCAGGGTGAACACTTTGGTGAAGGCCGATCCGAAGAAACCACTCCAGATTTCCCACGTCAGTGTGCCGCTAGTGGCGAAGAAACCGATCATATAGATGATGTAGAGCGTGAGGACGATGGCGGTAGCGCGGACCAGGATGAAGTCATGTACGCCGTTGCGTCCTAATGCGGAGGCGTTGCTTACCATACGAGAACTCCTGCGAGAAGTGAAAGCACGACAGTGATCACAAATGAAATGTTAGCGGTACGTTTACCGGCCTCGAACGTCTCTTCCAGGTAACCAAAGTCCATCAGCATATGGCGAACGCCGCCAACCACGTGATAGGCCAGCGCGGTCAGAATGCCCCACATGATAAATTTCACGAAGAAGCTGTTCATGATGGCTGAGGCCTGGAGGAATCCTTCAGGAGATGAGAGGCTGGTTCCCAGTAACCACAGCAAGATACCAACCGCCACAAACGTAATCACACCAGAAACACGGTGCAGAATGGACGCTATTGCTGTTACAGGGAATCGGATCGTTTTGAGATCCAGATTGACAGGTCTTTGTTTTTTCACATTTCTTATCATGAATAACGCCCACATGCTGTTCTTATTGTTTCCTTCCTCCGGACTGCGATGCGGGTCAGACAGCGTTCCTTTTCTATAACTGCGCGTCATGCAAAACATTGCTTCCAAATGCTAAAACGACACGTTACAACGCTGGGTGGCTCGGGATTGCAGGGTGTTCCGGAGACCTGGCGGCAGTATAGGCCGTTCACAAAATCATTACAATTAACCTACATACAGTTTGTTGGGTTTTCTCTGGAACAGTGATCGGGGTCACGATAACAACATCTTTTTAATTTTTAATCATCTGATTTGACAAATGTTAAACAATATTGTTACAAACGTCATCAGAAAAGGCATATAATGCGCAAAAGTTATGAGGTCTCTCTTTCACCTGACAAATAGTTATGTAACAGTGTGATGGTATTGACCGAAGTTATCAGGACAGTTATTAGTGATATACAGGTTTGAATAATTCGGACTGCAAAAACGCTGATTTGCTGTTGTTTCACTGATATTTCATTCGTTTACCTGCAAGGCGCCATAGCTCTGTACCCTGGTTTCTCCTCGTGAGCTGAGCGGTAAGCCAAATAACAATCTGGTAACGATGATTAACAGCTGAAAGCAAATCCGGTAAAGCGCAGTCTTAAGCATAAGGCGCTAAGGAGACCGTAAATGGCTGATACAAAGGCAAAACTCACCCTAAATGGTGATGATGCTATTGAACTGGATGTGCTAAAAGGCACGCTCGGTCAGGATGTTATTGATATCCGTACGCTGGGTTCCAAAGGGGTATTCACCTTTGACCCTGGATTCACCTCCACCGCATCTTGCGAATCCAAAATCACCTACATTGACGGTGACGAAGGTATCCTGCTCCATCGCGGCTTCCCCATCGATCAGTTAGCCACCGAATCCAACTATCTGGAAGTGTGCTACATCCTGCTGAACGGCGAAAAACCGACGCAGGCCCAGTACGATGAATTTAAAACCACCGTGACCCGTCACACCATGATCCATGAGCAGATTACCCGTCTGTTCCATGCGTTCCGTCGTGACTCTCATCCGATGGCGGTCATGTGCGGTATTACCGGTGCGCTGGCGGCGTTCTACCACGATTCTCTGGACGTGAATAACCCACGTCACCGTGATATCGCGGCGTTCCGTCTGCTGTCCAAAATGCCTACCATGGCGGCGATGTGTTACAAATACTCTATCGGTCAGCCGTTTGTGTATCCACGCAACGACCTCTCCTACGCAGGTAACTTCCTGCGCATGATGTTCTCCACGCCGTGTGAAGAGTACGAAGTGAACCCGGTGCTGGAACGCGCGATGGACCGTATTCTGATCCTGCACGCTGACCACGAACAGAACGCCTCGACCTCTACCGTCCGTACCGCAGGCTCTTCCGGCGCGAACCCGTTCGCCTGTATCGCTGCGGGTATCGCCTCCCTGTGGGGACCGGCGCACGGCGGCGCGAACGAAGCGGCACTGAAGATGCTGGAAGAAATCAGCTCCGTTGAGCACATTCCTGAGTTCGTGCGCCGCGCGAAAGACAAGAATGACTCCTTCCGTCTGATGGGCTTCGGTCACCGTGTTTACAAAAACTACGACCCGCGCGCGACCGTCATGCGTGAGACCTGCCACGAAGTGCTGAAAGAGCTGGGCACCAAAGATGATCTGCTGGAAGTGGCGATGGAGCTGGAACACATTGCGCTGAACGATCCGTACTTCATCGAGAAGAAACTCTACCCGAACGTCGATTTCTACTCCGGTATCATCCTGAAAGCGATGGGCATTCCGTCTTCCATGTTCACCGTGATCTTTGCCATGGCGCGTACCGTAGGCTGGATTGCGCACTGGAACGAAATGCACAGCGAAGGCATGAAAATCGCCCGTCCTCGTCAGCTGTATACCGGCTACGAGCAGCGTGACTTTAAGTCTGATATTAAGCGCTAAAAAACACGCCCGGCGGCGCTTCGCTTGCCGGGCCTACAAGTGCGAGATGTAGGCCGGGTAAGGCGTAGCCGCCACCCGGCTTTTTTACATCTGGCACCCAGGACACCAGTAAAACGGTCTGGAAGAGATCGTCGCCTTCTCAATCACCCCGCCACACCGCTCACACTTTTTACCCGCCCGATGAAACACCTTGAAGCGAAACAACGCCCCGTGATGCTTGTTCTCATCCACCATGCCGCGCGTGTTGTACGACAGCCGTGGAATATCCAGCAACGCGTGCGACAGCGCCTCCAGCTTTCATCGCTTAGCTGCGACGCTTTGTGCTGCGGCGCCAGCCCCACTTCCCAGAGGATCTCCACCCGCAGGTAGTTTCCCAGCCCCGCCAGAAATGCCTGATCGAGCAACAGCCCGGAAAACTGCCGGTTGCGGAATGTGGGCGATAACAGCCGGGCTTTCACATCGCTTGCCGTCAGGCGCATATCCAGCACGTCCGGCCCAACCCGCTGTAAGAACGGGTGCGTGAGCAACTGCTCCGGCGTTAACATTTCGATATCAGAAGCGCTGTAGAGCAGGATCGCCTTATCCGCCGTTTGTAGCCGCACTCGCAGCACGCGGGTCGTTTGCGGCTGCTCGTCCGCCTTTACCACCCGCCAGACGCCGTAAAGCTGATTGTGGCTATATAACGTAAGGTTATGGGAAAAGTGGGTGAGCAACGCTTTGCCGCGCGTTTCAATGTGGGTCACCGTCTGTCCCACCAGCTCTGTTTCAAACGGTTTTAGTTGAGGAAAGGCAAACCAGACGTGTGTCAGAGTTTTGCCCTTTATCGCCGCCTCCAGGCTATCCGCCGCGCGGCGGATCTCCGGACCTTCTGGCATGTTATTGTCCTTTCATGATTATTCTGCGCTGACAACAATGCCCTCTTCCGAGAACGCCGCCCGCAGGCGTCGTGCAAACTGGAGCGCATGCTCGCCGTCACCGTGTAAGCACACCGTATCAGCCTGAACGTTTGCCGTTGTACCCTCCGTTGAGGTTACTCGCCCGAAGCGCACCATCTCCAGCGTCTGCGCCAGCGCTTTACCTTCGTCGGTGATCAGCGCACCGGCCTGCGTACGCGGAACCAGGCTGCCGTCCGGCAGGTATCCCCGATCGGCAAACACTTCCTGCCGCGTAGTCAGCCCCAGCCGTTCGCCGGCACGGATAAGCTCGCTGCCCGCCAGGCCAACCAGAATCAGACGCGGATTGCAGTCCCGTACCGCGCGGGCAATGGCGTCTGCCAGAGCCGGATCTTTCGCTGCCTGGTTATAGAGCATGCCGTGCGGCTTGACGTGACGCAACACGCCCTTCTCAGCGCGCACTATCGCCTCCAGGGCGCCGATCTGGTAGAGCATTTGCGCGTAAACCGTCTCAGGCGGCAGATCCATCGCCGTGCGACCAAAGTTTTCCCGGTCCGGAAAGCTGGGGTGAGCGCCTATCGCCACGCCGTTTTTCATGGCATTGCGCACGCTCGCCAGCATGGTTTGCGCATCGCCGGCATGAAACCCACAGGCGATGTTCACCGAGGAGACCAGCGTCATCAGCGCCGCATCGGCGCTGCTGCCCTCCCCCAGATCGGCGTTTAAATCAATCTTTACCATCGAGCCTCCACGCCAGCTGTTCGAGATAACGCTGCTGATCCTGACGGGCTTTCAGCGCCTCCTCCAGCGAACACTGCACAAAATGAATTGGCTGACCGAGAGGAATTTGCGCCAGATGGTAGCGATCCGCTTCGATAATGCAGGCAATACGCGGATATCCTCCCGTGGTTTGCGCATCGTTCATCAGTACGATAGGCTGGCCGTTGCCCGGCACCTGAATCACCCCCGGCAAAAGACCATGGGAAAGCAGCTCCCGGTCAGTTGTGCGGGTCAGCGGCTGGCCCTGAAGCCGGTAACCCATGCGGTTACTCTGCGGGCTGATCTTCCATGGCGAGCGCCAGAAAGACTCTTTTGAGGCCTCATCGAACTCATGATATTCCGGCCCCGGCAGGGCGCGGATCAGGTTCCCCCACAGCAGCTGCTTCACGCCCTGCGTGGTGGTGAAATGGCGCGCTGATGGCTTAATCGCCAGGCGATCGCCGTCGCGCAGCAGCCGTCCTTCATGTCCGCCCATTCCCGCTTTCTGGTCGGTGCTGGATGAGCCCAGCACCTCCGGCACGTCGATACCTCCCGCCACCGCAAGATAGCTGCGCACGCCGTGCAGAGGACGCTTGAGCGTCAGACGCTGTCCGGCTTTCGCCCGCAGGCGCCAGCCGGTCCACACCGCTTTGCCGTCCAGCGTCGCGTCACAGCCCGCGCCGGTTAAGGCAAACCAGGTTTCCTGACCAAACTCAATCACGCACTGACCCAGCGTAATTTCTAACGCCGCCGTGCTGCCGGCGTTGCCTACCAGCAGGTTGGCAATCTCCAGCGAGGGACGATCAAGCGCACCGCAGTAGCTCACGCCCGACTGACGCAGCCCAAAACGCCCGGCATCCTGTACCGAGGTGTAAAGCCCTGCGCGAATAAGCGTTAACATATCCCCTCCTTTTGCGGGATAAAGCGCAGGGTATCCCCCGGACGCAGGAGTATGGGCGCGGCCTGGCCTGGTTCAAATAACGGCGTGGACGTGTGCCCGATAAGCTGCCAGCCTCCCGGCGAGGCGAGTGGATAAATTCCCGTTTGCTCGCCACCAATCGCCACGCTGCCCGCCGGTACGCTCAGGCGCGGCTCAGCCCGGCGCGGCGTATGCAACTGGGGCGATAACCCGCCCAGATAGGGGAAACCCGGCTGAAATCCCAAAAACCAGACAACATAGTCGACTGAGCTATGCAGCTCCACAACCTGCTTCTCCGTTAATCCACAGTGTTCGGCCACCACGCCAAGGTCGGGGCCTCCCTTGCCGCCATAGACAACCGGGATCTCAATCGTCCGCGATTCCGGCTCCAGCGCCTCGCTCTCCTCCCACCAGCGTTGCAGACGCTCAATGGCATCCAGCGCCCCCGTGTGCGGATCACGCAGCACCACGGTGATATTATTCATACCCGGAATAGCTTCAACCACGCCGGGTAGCTCGGGCAGTCGCTGAGCCAGACGCCAGATACGCTTTTGCGTGGCAAGCGTCACCGGAGGCTCAAGTTCCAGAACCACTGCGGTTTCACCCAGAAGATAACAACGCGCTCGCTGCACTTAACTACCTCTCATCAGGCCGGATTAGGGATATCAATAAACGTCACATCCAGATCGGTATTTTCCGTCAGCCACTCGCTGAGGGCGCGGATGCCGCCACGCTCGGTGGCGTGATGGCCTGCCGCGTAAAAATGCAGGCCTTGTTCACGGGCAGAGTGAATGGTCTGCTCGGAAACCTCGCCGGTAATGAAGGCGTCGACACCGAAACGCGCCGCGCTATCAATAAAGCCCTGGCCGCCGCCGGTGCACCATGCCACGCGCTTCACGGTATCCGGCCCGGTGTCGCCGCACCACAGCGGACGACGCCCCAGGCGTGCTTCGATCCACGATGCCAGCTCCAGACCCGGAACCGGCATCGACAGTTCACCCCACGGCACCAGGGGTTCAATTTCGCCCATCACGGTAATCCCCAGCAGCTGCGCAAGCTGAACGTTATTCCCCAGTTCAGGATGCGCATCGAGCGGCAGGTGATAGCCGTACAGGTTGATGTCATTCGCCAGCAGCGTTTTGAGACGGTTGCGCTTCATGCCGCGAATAATCGGTGATTCGTTTTTCCAGAAATAACCGTGATGGACAATCACCGCGTCGGCTTCCTGACGCACCGCCTCATCCAGCAGCGCCTGGCTTGCCGTTACGCCGGTGATGATTTTTTGCACCGTCTCGCGACCCTCCACCTGTAAGCCATTCGGACCGTAGTCGCTAAACGAGGCGGTGTTGAGTTTTTCGTTAATCAGGCGTTCCAGTTCACTGTTTTTCATCATCATTCTCTCAAACTTTTCGGGCTGCTTCATACGCCGCCAGCGTGGCGACGCGCGCCTGTTTATGGTCGACAATGGGACGGGGATAGTTCAGGGTAACACGCTGTTTATCCGCCCATGCCCAGGGTTCATGAATGGCTTTGGCGGGGACATCCTTAAGTTCAGGCAGCCAGCGACGGATAAACTCGCCGTCGACGTCAAATCGTTGTCCCTGCGTGGTCGGATTAAAGATCCGAAAATAGGGAGCCGCATCCGTGCCGGTGGAGGCCGCCCACTGCCAGCCGCCGTTATTTGCCGCCAGATCGCCATCGATCAGCTGAGAGATAAAATAACGCTCTCCGGTTCGCCAGTCGATAAGCAGATCCTTTACCAGGAAGCTGGCGGTAATCATACGCAGACGGTTATGCATCCACCCGGTTTCATTGAGCTGCCGCATAGCCGCATCAACAATCGGGAAGCCGGTAAGCCCACGCTGCCATGCCTTCAGCAGCTTCTCATTCGACTGCCACTGTACCTTATCGGTCCAACGAATGAAGGGGCGATGTTTACATAAATCAGGATGATACGTCATCAGATGGCGATAAAACTCACGCCAGATCAGTTCGTTCAGCCACACTGCGCCCGCCCCCCCGTCTACCGCCTGAGGCTGTTCCGCCAGTAGCCGATGTAAACACTGGCGCGGGGAGAGCGCGCCCAGCGCTAAACAGGCCGACAGGCGGCTGGTGCCTTCAATCGCTGGAAAATCCCGCCGCGCCTCGTAATCCGCCGCCCCCTGCGCGCAGAACTGACGCAACCGGGCGATAGCCGCTTTCTCGCTGGCGGGGAATACCGTTTCATCAAACGACTGCTGGGGATAATTCAGCCTGATGTCCTGCAGATCCGTTATCGTTTCCCCTCTTATGGCCGGGGCGGGAACGCATTCTGGCAGCCCCTCTTTCAGGCGTTTGATAAAAGCATTTTTAAACGGCGTGAAAACTTTATACATTTCGTGACTGCCGGTCATCACGCTGCCCGGTGCGAGCATCACGCTGTCATCAAAGCCTTCACAGACCACGCCCGTAAGGTTTTTCTCCAGCTGACGATCCCGCTGCTGCTCGTTAAATTCATACTGGTAGTTGTAAAAAAGACGCGTTACCGCGTGCTGCTTACAGATTGCCTGCACCATCTCAAGCTGTGCGGCAAAATCATGGGCCTCTTTATAGATCAGCGGAATGCCTTTTTCGGCCAGTGAATGTTGCAGGTCATTCAGATACGCGCTGAGTAATGCCGCTTGCCGGGGCGCCATGTCATGCTGCCGCCACTGTTCAGGCGTGGCGATAAACAGGGCCAGCACATTCGCGTCTTTAGCGCGGCAGGCGGCCGCGAGAGCGAAGTTGTCGTGAGTGCGTAAATCCGCGCGAAACCAAACCAGATGGGTGGGCATAAAACTCCAGGCAATTGTCCATTATGTCCGTAAGGGCATGCCGTAAAAGGAAAAAGGCATGCATTGAACTACTTTGCCATGAAGTGTAGACGGGATGAAATAAAAAAGGCCGCCCGAGGCGGCCTTAACGCTACTTGTCCTGCGCTATCGGGGTAAAGGCAATAAACACATTCGGTTTATCACTCTTTACAACGAGTGCGCTGGCGACAATGAACGCGATGCATAAATAGCGTTTCACTATGCGGTCCCTGCTGCTAACCGCTCCACCTATCACCACCGGTGATAAATCGGTGGACACAAGCCCGGGTAGGCGGGCTGCTTTACGGCTATGGATACACCTTTCCCAGGACCGATGCCCATTTGCGAGATGGCGGAAAGGGACGTGGCATCATAATTAACACCAACGCCAAAAGTAAGTTATTTCAGTAAAATTAGGAATTTATAAAGGTGAAGTGGATTGCGAACTTTTTAAAGAAGGGTATGATAAAAATCCCGGGTAGGGGCTGCAAGATTACCCAACGGACCGCGAATCCCGAGGGACAAAAAAACCGCCACTTTGCTGTAGGCGGTTTTTTTATGGCTACGATGTCACACCGTATCAGTAGAAATCGCAGGTTGCTTTCTCGGCCTGATCCATCCACACCGGCTTTTCGCTGGTTTTCGCCCAGACGCGGTGCAAATAGCTGTAAAAACGTGCGCGATCTTTCCAGAACAGCATCACCGGCAGGGCCAGCACGCCAGCCACTACGGCGAAAGTGCGACGCATGAACACGATATGAGCCGGATACTCTTTATAAAGATCCATATTTTTCTCCCCTGTAGTTGGCCGGAAACCGTCTCCGGAAAATGTGAAATCTGTGACCTGGTTAAAATAATACCGCTTTGTTTGTAATTTTACTACTCATCCGACCACTTATTTTCATCCATTTCGTGAATATTTACATTCACGCCTGTAATTAAGTTACAAAAAAGTTAACAATTTACTTAACAATAGTTAAATTATGGTCTTTCCCATTTTTATACTTTTTTTACACCTGCCCTTCTGATTTTTGCGAAATCTTTGCGCCACAAATCCTACCGTTTGTACAACAACAAAAGTCACCCGGAGGTGGAGTGTGAGTGCAGGTCTGATTGCCGGCATCGTGCTGGTGTTCCTGTTATTGGGTTATCTGATTTATGCCCTGATTAATGCGGAGGCATTCTAATGGCTGCTCAGGCGTTTTTGCTTATTGCCAGCTTTTTACTGCTGCTGTTTGTGCTCGCCAGGCCGCTGGGAACAGCGCTGGCACGGCTGATAAACAACGTGCCACTGCCGGGTACGCGAAAAATTGAAAACGTGCTCTGGCGCATTTCAGGTATCAGCGACCGCGAAATGAGCTGGGGCCAGTACCTGATGGCGATACTGCTTCTGAATATCGTGGGGCTTATTGCCCTCTTTACGCTGCTCATGCTCCAGGGCAATTTGCCGTTGAATCCGCAGCAGTTACCAGGTTTATCCTGGCATCTGGCGCTGAACACGGCGGTCAGCTTTGTCACCAATACCAACTGGCAGTCTTACGCCGGTGAAACCACGCTCAGCTACTTCAGCCAGATGGCCGGGTTAACCGTGCAAAACTTTCTGTCTGCAGCCAGCGGTATCGCGGTGATCTTCGCCCTGACGCGCGCGTTTGCCCGTCAGAATGTCAGCACGCTCGGCAACGCGTGGGTTGATGTCACGCGCATCACCCTTTGGATCCTTGTGCCTGTTGCGCTGATTATTGCCCTGTTCTTTATACAGCAAGGCACTCTGCAAAACCTGCTACCTTATACCCCTTACACCTCGCTTGAAGGGGGCAGGGAACTCCTGCCAATGGGGCCAGTGGCGTCGCAGGAAGCAATCAAGATGCTGGGCACCAACGGGGGCGGCTTCTTCAACGCCAACTCATCGCATCCGTTTGAAAACCCAACGGCATTAACCAATTTTGTACAGATGCTGGCGATCTTCCTGATCCCCGCCGCGCTCTGCTTCGCCTTTGGCGATGTGGTTAACGATCGCCGCCAGGGCCGTACGCTGCTGTGGGCCATGTCGTTAATCTTCGTGGTCTGCGTAGCACTGGTGATGTGGGCCGAATGGAACGGCAACAGCCACTTCATGCAGCTGGGGGCTAACAGCAATATCAACCTGGAAGGCAAAGAGAGCCGCTTCGGCATTCTTGCCAGCAGCCTCTATGCGGTGGTCACCACGGCGGCCTCCTGCGGGGCGGTGAACGCCATGCACGACTCTTTCACCGCGCTTGGCGGCATGATCCCGATGTGGCTGATGCAGATTGGCGAGGTGGTCTTCGGTGGGGTCGGTTCGGGGCTGTACGGCATGCTGTTGTTCGTTCTGCTCGCCGTGTTTATCGCCGGGCTGATGATCGGCCGCACGCCGGAATATCTCGGCAAAAAAATCGACGTCCGCGAAATGAAATTAACCGCGCTGGCAATCCTGGTCACCCCCACCCTTGTGCTGCTCGGTACCGCCCTGGCGCTGATGACCGACGCCGGGCGCAGCGGCATCTTTAATCCGGGCATTCACGGCTTTAGCGAAGTGCTTTACGCCGTTTCGTCTGCCGCAAACAACAACGGCAGCGCCTTTGCAGGATTAAGTGCCAACTCACCGTTCTGGAACTGTCTGCTGGCGTTCTGCATGTTCTTCGGTCGTTTCGGCGTGATTATTCCCGTCATGGCGATCGCCGGAACACTGGTGAATAAGAAGATCCAGCCGACCACTACCGGTACGTTACCGACTCACGGCGCGCTGTTCGTCGGCCTGCTGATTGGCACCGTTCTGCTGGTAGGTGCCTTGACCTTTATCCCCGCCCTCGCGTTAGGCCCGGTTGCGGAATATCTCTCTTTACGCTGATTTTGCGGAGAATTTGTCATGAGTCGTAAACAACTGGCCCTGCTCGAACCAACCTTAGTTCGTCAGGCCCTCATGGATGCGGTAAAAAAACTGAGCCCGCGCGTGCAGTGGCACAACCCGGTGATGTTTATTGTCTGGACTGGAAGTTTACTCACCACCGCATTGGCGATTGCCATGGGAACGGGACACCTTTCAGGAAATGCAACCTTTACCGGCGCCATCAGCCTGTGGCTGTGGTTTACCGTGCTGTTCGCCAACTTTGCCGAAGCGCTGGCGGAAGGCCGCAGTAAGGCGCAGGCCAACAGTCTGAAAGGGGTCAAAAAAACCGCCTTTGCGCGCAAATTACGCGAACCTAAATACGGCGCGCAGATGGACCACGTTCCGGCGGATGAACTGCGCAATGGTGACGTGGTGCTGGTGGAAGCCGGGGACATCATCCCCTGCGACGGGGAGGTAATTGAGGGCGGCGCGTCGGTAGACGAAAGCGCTATTACCGGGGAATCCGCGCCCGTGATCCGTGAGTCGGGCGGAGATTTCGCCTCAGTTACCGGCGGAACGCGCATTCTTTCCGACTGGCTGGTGATCCAGTGCAGCGTTAACCCGGGCGAAACCTTTCTCGACCGGATGATCGCCATGGTGGAAGGCGCACAGCGTCGTAAAACGCCGAACGAGATCGCCCTGACCATTCTGCTGGTGGCGCTCACCATTGTGTTCCTGCTGGCAACGGCGACCCTGTGGCCCTTCTCTGCCTACGGCGGTACAGCGGTCAGCATCACCGTACTGATCGCCCTGCTGGTCTGTCTGATCCCCACCACTATCGGCGGCCTGCTTTCCGCGATTGGCGTGGCGGGGATGAGCCGTATGCTGGGCGCGAACGTCATCGCCACCAGCGGACGCGCCGTTGAAGCGGCGGGTGACGTAGACGTACTGCTGCTGGATAAAACCGGGACCATCACCCTGGGTAATCGTCAGGCCTCTGACTTTTTACCTGCTCCCGGCGTGGATGAAAAAACGCTGGCCGACGCGGCGCAGCTTTCTTCGCTGGCCGATGAGACGCCGGAAGGTCGCAGTATCGTGATCCTCGCCAAGCAGCGCTTTAACCTGCGCCAGCGCGACGTACAAAGCCTGCACGCCACGTTCGTGCCCTTTACGGCGCAAACCCGCATGAGTGGAATTAACATTCAGGACCGGATGATCCGTAAAGGGTCCGTTGATGCCATTCGCCGTCATATTGAAGCCAATAATGGACATTTCCCTCCGGAAGTCGACCACCTGGTGGAAAGCGTGGCGCGTCAGGGGGCAACCCCGCTGGTGGTGGCGGAAGGTGCAAGCGTTCTGGGGGTTATCGCTCTGAAGGATATCGTTAAAGGGGGTATTAAAGAGCGTTTCGCCCAGATGCGTAAGATGGGCATTAAAACGGTGATGATCACCGGGGATAACCGTCTGACTGCGGCGGCCATTGCCGCCGAAGCGGGCGTGGATGATTTCCTTTCCGAAGCGACACCGGAAGCAAAGCTGGCGCTCATTCGCCAGTATCAGGCGGAAGGTCGTCTGGTGGCGATGACCGGCGACGGCACCAACGACGCCCCGGCGCTGGCGCAGGCTGACGTGGCGGTGGCGATGAACTCCGGCACGCAGGCGGCAAAAGAGGCGGGCAACATGGTGGATCTCGACTCGAACCCGACCAAGCTGATCGAAGTGGTGCATATCGGGAAGCAGATGCTGATGACGCGCGGCTCGCTGACCACGTTCAGTATCGCCAACGACGTGGCGAAGTATTTCGCCATAATCCCGGCGGCCTTTGCGGCAACCTATCCGCAGCTGAATGCCCTGAATGTGATGCACCTGCACTCTCCAGCCTCGGCCATTTTGAGCGCGGTGATCTTCAACGCGCTGATTATTGTCTTTCTTATTCCGCTGGCGCTGAAAGGGGTGAGCTATAAGCCGCTGACGGCCGCCGCCATGCTGCGCCGTAACCTGTGGATTTACGGTCTGGGTGGGCTGGTGGTGCCCTTTATTGGGATCAAGGTTATCGACATGTTGTTAACGCTGTTCGGGCTGGTTTAAAAGGTGAATCTCATGACGATGTTACGTCCCGCTATACTGTTGTTTATTCTGCTGTCTCTGATTACCGGCGGGCTTTACCCGCTGATGACAACCGCGCTGGGCCAGTGGTGGTTTGAGGACCAGGCCAACGGCTCGCTGATTATCCAGAACGGTGAAAACCGCGGCTCGCGTCTGATTGGGCAAAACTTTACGGACCCGCGCTACTTCCAGGGACGCCCTTCCGCCACTGCGGAAAGCCCGTATAATCCAATGGCCTCCGGCGGCAGCAATCTGGCTGGCAGTAATCCTGACCTGGACAAAGCCGTTGCTGAACGCGTTGCCGCCCTGCGCGCCGCGAATCCGCAGGCCAGCCGTGAGGTGCCGGTTGAGCTGGTCACCGCCTCCGCGAGCGGGCTGGATTACAGCCTGACGCCGGACGCAGCGGCGTGGCAGATCCCACGCGTGGCCGCCGCCCGTCAGCTGACCGTCGAGCAGGTGAGCCAGCTGGTTGCAGAACATACGCAAAAGCCGCTGGTCAGCTTCATCGGCATGCCGGTAGTGAACATTGTTGAGCTGAATCTGGCGCTGGATGCGCTAAGGAAGAACTAAATGACCGACGAGCCCATGCGCCCGGATCCGGACAGGCTGCTTGAACAAACGGCTGAAGCCCACCGCGGCAAGCTGAAAATTTTCTTCGGCGCCTGCGCGGGCGTCGGGAAAACCTTCGCCATGCTGACGGAAGCCCAGCGGCTTCGGGCGCAGGGGCTTGATATTCTCATCGGCGTGGTGGAAACCCACGGTCGCAAAGAGACGGCGGCGCTGCTGACGGGGCTGGCGACGCAGCCGCCCCAGCGTATCAGCCATCGCGGTCGGCTGGTGACGGAGTTCGATCTTGATGCCGCCCTCGCCCGCCGCCCCGCGCTGATCCTGATGGACGAACTGGCGCACAGCAACGCGCCTGGCTCACGCCACCCGAAGCGCTGGCAGGATGTTGAGGAGCTGCTTGAAGCCGGCATCGACGTCTTCACCACGGTGAATGTTCAGCATCTGGAAAGCCTGAACGACGTGGTAAGCGGGGTAACCGGTATCCAGGTGCGCGAAACCGTCCCCGATCCGTTTTTTGATTCTGCCGATGAAGTCGTACTGGTTGACCTGCCGCCGGACGATCTGCGCCAGCGCCTGCACGAAGGCAAGGTGTATATTGCCGGCCAGGCCGAACGCGCCATCGAACATTTTTTCCGCAAAGGAAACCTGATTGCCCTGCGCGAGCTGGCCCTGCGCCGCACCGCCGATCGCGTGGATGACCAGATGCGCGCCTGGCGAGACCTGCAGGGGCGGGAGCGCGTCTGGCACACGCGTGACGCCATTCTGTTATGCATTGGTCACGGCAGCGGCAATGAAAAACTGGTCCGCACCGCCGCCCGGCTTGCGGCGAAGTTTGGCAGCGTCTGGCACGCGGTGTATGTCGAAACGCCACAGCTTCACGGCCTGCCGGAAAATCAGCGTCGCGCCATTTTGAGCGCGCTGCGGCTGGCGCAGGAGCTGGGTGCCGAAACCGCAACCCTGTCCGATCCGCAGGAAGATAAAGCCATTCTGCGCTACGCGCGCGAGCATAACCTGGGCAAGATTGTCATTGGACGTCGCCAGCATCGCCGCTGGTTTAGCCGCGAATCTTTTGCCGACAGGCTGGCACGCCGCGCGCCGGATCTGGATTTAGTCATCGTCGCGCTGGATGACAAGCCCGCCCCCCTGCCCGGCCGTACGCCGGACGCACGCACCTTTGGCGATAAATGGCGCGTCCAGATCCGGGGCTGCCTCGTGGCCGTGGTCCTTTGCGCCCTGATTACGGTGATTGCCAGCCAGTGGCTAATCGCCTTCGATGCCGCCAATCTGGTCATGATTTATCTGCTGGGCGTCGTTGTGGTCGCGCTCTTTTATGGCCGCTGGCCGTCGGTGCTGGCAACGGTGATCAACGTCATCAGCTTCGACCTCTTTTTTATCGCTCCGCGCGGGACGCTTGCTGTCTCGGACGTGCAGTACATTCTGACCTTTGCCGTGATGCTTACCGTCGGGCTGGTGATCGGGAATCTGACGGCAGGCGTGCGCTACCAGGCACGCATTGCCCGCTATCGCGAGCAGCGCACCCGCCATCTGTATGAGATGTCAAAATCGCTGGCGGTCGGCCGCACGCAGCAGGATATCGTCCAGACCAGCGAGCAGTTTATCCGTTCGACCTTTCATGCCAGTAACCTGATTTTGCTCCCCGACGAGCAGGGGCGCCTTCGCCCGCTGACCTCCTCTTCGGGGATGACGCCCTGGGATGAAGCGATTGCCCGCTGGAGCTTTGATAAGGGTTTACCTGCCGGCGCCGGCACCGACACTCTGCCCGGGGTGCCTTACCAGATCCTGCCGCTGCGCAGCGCGGATAAAAATCACGGGCTGGTCATCGTCGAGCCGTCTAACCTGCGTCAGCTGATGATCCCCGAGCAGCAGCGCCTGCTGGAAACCTTCACCCTGCTGGTCGCCAGCGCCCTTGAACGGCTGGCGCTCACCGCCAGCGAAGAGCAGGCACGGCTGGCAAGCGAGCGCGAAAGTATTCGCAATTCGCTGCTGGCAGCGCTGTCTCACGATTTGCGCACCCCGCTTACCGTGCTGTTTGGTCAGTCCGAAATTCTGACGCTGGATCTGGCGGCGGAAGGATCAAAACATGCGATGCAGGCCAGCGAAATTCGTCAGCACGTGCTAAATACCACGCGTCTGGTGAACAACCTGCTGGACATGGCGCGCATTCAGTCCGGCGGGTTTAACCTCAAAAAAGAGTGGCTCACCCTTGAGGAGGTTGTCGGCAGTGCGCTGAAGATGCTGGAGCCGGGTCTCGGCGGGCGCCATATCGAGCTGGACATGCCGGAACCCCTGACGTTAATCCATGTGGATGGCCCGCTGTTTGAGCGCGTGCTGATTAATCTGCTGGAAAATGCCGCTAAATACGCCGGGACAAAGGCCCGGCTGGGGATTGCTGCCAGGGTGGATAAACGTGTGCTGCGGCTCGATGTCTGGGATACCGGGCCGGGTATTCCGGCCGGCCAGGAGCGCGCCATATTCGAAAAATTTGCGCGCGGTAATAAGGAATCTGCCATTCCGGGCGTCGGGCTGGGGCTGGCGATCTGCCAGGCGATTGTTGACGTGCATGGCGGCACCATTTCCGCAGAGAACCGCCCGGAAGGTGGGGCACGCTTTTGTGTTACACTTCCTCTTGAAACCCCACCAGAACTTGATGAATTACCAGAGGATTTGTGATTAACGTTCTGATTGTTGAAGATGAGCTCGCTATCAGCCGATTTCTGCGTACCGCGCTGGAAGGCGACGGTTTGCGCGTTCATGAAGCCGGTACGCTTCAACGGGGGTTAATTGAAGCCGCCACCCGCAAGCCAGATCTGGTGATCCTGGATCTGGGACTCCCGGATGGCGACGGCATCGATTTTATTCGTGAGGTGCGTCAGTGGAGCCAGATGCCCATTCTGGTGCTCTCTGCCCGCACCGAAGAGACGGATAAAATCGCCGCACTGGATGCCGGAGCGGATGATTATCTGATCAAACCGTTTGGCATTGGCGAGTTACAGGCCCGGCTGCGTGTGGCGCTGCGTCGACACAGTGCCACGACCCCTTCTGAACCGGTGTACGTCTTTGGCGATATCCGCGTCGATCTTGCCGCCCGCCGCATCGTGCGAGGGGAAGAAGAGATCCACCTTACGCCTATCGAGTTTCGTCTGCTGGCCGTGTTGCTCAGTAACCACGGAAAAGTGTTAACGCAGCGACAGCTGTTAAGCCAGGTCTGGGGACCGAATGCTGTCGAACATAGTCACTATTTACGCATTTATATGGGACACCTTCGCCAGAAACTTGAAGCCGATCCCGCGCGTCCTCGTCATTTATTAACAGAAACCGGTATCGGATATCGGTTTATGATCTGAATAAGTATTCACTTTAATTTTAAATAAAGAACACACCAGCCTGAATATAGGCATGAAAATAATGACGAGATTATTTTCATGCCTATATTCGCCCTCACTAAACATAATTAGAACACCAATTTAACACCAAACCAACAAAACAGCATTTTGATCTGCGTTATTCACTCAAAACGACTAATTATTTCTGAAATGATCGGTTATTGGTGATCTGTTTCACAGTTAATCCCTTTTTCCTGGATAAAATGACCGTGCTTTCAATTACTGAAAGGAAAATGAACATGGAAAACAATAATCGTTTAATGCCCCATATAAGGCGGACAACACATATCATGATGTTTGCCCACCGAAACTGTTTTGACTTTCATCTCTTTAACGCCCGGTAGTCCTTCGACTTCTGGCGCATCTGCTTACAGGTTATCCTGAAAAACGCTATTTTACAGGCTGTTGCCCGTGAACACCTGCGCTCATTCCTTGTGATTCAGATTCTCCGCAACCGGGCGGACTGAATTCTACTCAGCAAAAAAGCAATTAACTGATTTCGTATCAGCGGACGCGCTTTGCTTTTTTTCCGGAAAAAATCGATTTCTTTACCGCAAGAAGTCGAGGGCCCCATATTGCCTGAAATAAAGAGATAAAGATGAAAACGTTAAAAATTGCCGTCAGCCGTGCCTGCCCTGAATGCTTTACCACTTCGCGGGAGATCGTGGATATCACCGCATCGGATTATATTGATGTGGCAGCCGTGGTTCTGGCCGTCAGTGATATTTTCAATGGCGCCATAGAAGAAATAGAAGCCACGGGATTCGGTATTCCGGTGTTTATTGCCACGCATAAAGAAGAAAGGGTTCCGGCTGAATTTTTGTCGCGTATTCACGGCGTTTTTGAGTACTCCGACACCAGCAATGCGTACTACGGACGCCAGCTTGAAGCGGCTGCGCAGAAGTACGAAACCCAGCTCCGTCCGCCGTTCTTCCGCGCGCTGGTCGATTACGTCCAGCAGGGGAACAGCGCGTTTGACTGCCCCGGACATCAGGGAGGCCAGTTCTTCCGCCGCCATCCGGCCGGAAACCAGTTTGTCGATTTCTTTGGCGAAACGCTTTTCCGCGCCGATCTGTGCAATGCCGACGTGGCAATGGGCGATCTGCTGATCCATGAAGGTGCGCCATGCATCGCCCAACAGCATGCGGCAAAAGTCTTTAATGCGGATAAAACCTACTTCGTGCTGAACGGCACCTCCTCTTCCAATAAGGTGGTGCTCAATGCCCTGCTCACACCAGGCGATCTGGTGCTGTTCGATCGCAATAACCATAAATCTAATCACCACGGAGCACTGTTACAGGCGGGAGCGACGCCGGTGTATCTGGAAACAGCCCGCAACCCGTACGGGTTTATCGGCGGTATTGACGCACACTGTTTCGACGAGAGTTACCTGCGGGAACTGGTGTCAGAGGTCGCGCCTGGTCGCGCGCGGGATGAACGTCCCTTCCGTCTGGCGGTGATCCAGCTGGGCACCTACGACGGTACTATTTATAACGCCCGTCAGGTGGTGGATAAGATTGGTCACCTGTGCGATTACATCCTGTTTGACTCCGCCTGGGTGGGTTACGAGCAGTTTATCCCGATGATGGCCGACTGCTCGCCGCTGCTGCTGGAGCTGAACGAAAACGATCCGGGCATTCTGGTTACCCAGTCGGTGCATAAGCAGCAGGCGGGCTTCTCGCAAACCTCGCAAATCCATAAGAAGGACAGCCACATAAAAGGCCAGCCGCGCTATGTTCCGCATAAGCGCCTCAACAACGCCTTTATGATGCACGCCTCCACCAGCCCGTTTTATCCGCTGTTTGCCGCCCTGGATATCAACGCCCGCATGCACGAGGGGCAAAGTGGGCGCAACATGTGGATAGACTGCGTGGTGACGGGTATCGAAGCGCGAAAACTGATCCTTCAGAACTGTCAGTTTATTCGCCCGTTCGTGCCGGAGACGGTAGATGGCCGTCCGTGGGAAAGCTGGGATACGGCGGAGATCGCCACCGATCTGCGCTTCTTCCATTTCGTTCCGGGCGAACGCTGGCACGCCTTTGAGGGATATGCCGAGCATCAGTATTTTATTGATCCCTGCAAACTGCTGCTGACCACGCCAGGCATCAACGCCCGCACCGGCGAGTATGATGATTTCGGCGTGCCCGCCACCATCCTCGCCAACTTCCTGCGTGAAAACGGCATCGTGCCGGAAAAATGCGACCTCAATTCCATTCTGTTCCTGCTCACCCCGGCGGAGGACATGGGCAAATTGCAGCAGCTCGTCGCCCAGCTGGTGCGCTTCGAAAAACTGCTCCAGAGCGATGTGCCGCTGAAAGAGGTTCTTCCCTCTCTTTATAAGCAACATCCGGAACGTTATGCGGATTATTCCCTGCGTCAGATTTGTCAGGAGATGCACGACCTCTACGCCCGCCATAACGTGAAGCAGTTGCAGAAAGAGATGTTCCGCAAGTCTCACTTCCCGCGCGTCATGATGAACCCGCAGGAGGCGAACTATGCCTATCTGCGCGGTGAGGTCGAGCTGGTGTCACTGCGCGACGCGGAAGGCCGTATCGCCGCGGAAGGCGCGCTGCCTTACCCACCGGGGGTGTTGTGCGTGGTTCCGGGGGAAGTCTGGGGCGGTTCCGTGCTGCGCTATTTCGCCGCGCTGGAAGACGGGATCAATCTGCTGCCGGGCTTTGCGCCGGAGTTACAGGGGGTTTACGTCGAGGAGTGTGACGGGCGCAAACAGGTGCGCTGCTACGTCATTAAACAACCCGCCGCTCAGCCGTCTCTGCTGAAAGGAGAAAAATTATGAGTAAGTCCAACAAGATGGGCGTGGTACAACTCACTATCCTCACCATGGTGAATATGATGGGGTCCGGGATCATCATGCTGCCCACTAAGCTCGCTGAAGTGGGGACGATTTCGATTATCTCCTGGCTGGTAACGGCAGTCGGCTCAATGGCGCTGGCGTGGGCGTTTGCCAAGTGCGGGATGTTCAGCCGTAAGTCTGGCGGCATGGGCGGCTATGCCGAATATGCGTTTGGCAAGTCGGGCAACTTTATGGCCAACTACACCTACGGCGTGTCGCTGCTGATCGCCAACGTGGCGATTGCCATTTCCGCTGTCGGTTACGGTACGGAGCTGTTTGGCGCGACGCTGACCCCGGTGCAGATTGGGCTGGCGACCATCGGCGTGCTGTGGATCTGCACCGTCGCCAACTTTGGCGGCGCGCGCATCACCGGACAACTCAGCAGCATCACCGTCTGGGGCGTGATCATTCCGGTAGTCGGTCTGTGCATCATCGGCTGGTTCTGGTTTAGCCCGACGCTGTACGCCAATTCCTGGAACCCGCACCACGTGCCGTTCTTTACCGCCGTGGGATCGTCCATCGCCATGACGCTATGGGCTTTCCTCGGTCTCGAGTCAGCCTGTGCGAATGCGGAAGTGGTGGAAAACCCGGAGAAAAATGTGCCGATCGCGGTACTCGGCGGGACGCTGGGGGCGGCGGTGATCTATATCGTCTCGACCAACGTGATTGCGGGAATTGTGCCCAACATGGATCTCGCCAACTCCACAGCGCCGTTCGGGCTGGCGTTTGCGCAGATGTTTACGCCAGAGGTAGGGAAAGTGATCATGGGACTGATGGTGATGTCCTGCTGCGGCTCGCTGCTGGGCTGGCAGTTCACCATCGCCCAGGTATTCAAATCCTCCGCTGACGAAGGTTATTTCCCGAAAATCTTCTCCCGCGTCACCAAAGCGGATGCGCCGGTACAGGGTATGCTGGCGATTGTGATTTTCCAGAGCGGTTTGTCGCTGATGACCATCAGCCCGTCACTGAACAGCCAGTTTAATGTACTGGTCAACCTGGCGGTGGTGACGAACATCATTCCGTACATTCTGTCGATGGCGGCACTGGTGATTATTCAGAAGGTGGCGAAGGTGGATCCGCGCAAAGCCCGGGCGGCCAATATCGTGGCGCTGATTGGGGCGATTTACAGCTTCTATGCGCTCTACTCGTCCGGTCAGGAGGCGATGCTGTATGGCGCGATGGTGACCTTTATGGGCTGGACGCTGTACGGTCTGGTGTCACCACGGTTTGAACTGAAGAATAAGCATAGTTAAAAAAGAAGCCCGGTGGCGCTAACGCTTACCGGGCCTACGAGATCAATGTTTTCTCCCTCTCCCTGTGGGCTGAGGGTTCCCCAGTAATTTTTTTATGCAGAAGCAATAAAGTTGCTTTCTAAATGACTGAGGGCTGTCAGCGATGCCCTGGTCCGGCTGTAAATCGCTGAGGCGTTTGCCTTCCGGCCGGGGCGAGGCGCAGGGATGCGCCGAGAGGGCGGCTTTACAGGGACGTTGCCTCCGCCCGTACCCGATAAGCCGGAAGGAATAAGCCGAGGGCACCGCGAAGCGGCGATTTACCGCCGGGAGCCCGGGTCGCCAGGGTGGTGGCGACTGAGCCACCCTGGCACGTTCACCGGTCATG
>NZ_JBMKHV010000008.1:0-199718 GCF_049238585.1 Enterobacter cloacae complex sp. IR5428
ATTTGCCTGGCGGCTTTAGCGCGGTGGTCCCACCTGACCCCATGCCGAACTCAGAAGTGAAACGCCGTAGCGCCGATGGTAGTGT
Source organism: Enterobacter cloacae complex sp. IR5428 (assembly GCF_049238585.1). Classification (NCBI taxonomy): domain Bacteria; kingdom Pseudomonadati; phylum Pseudomonadota; class Gammaproteobacteria; order Enterobacterales; family Enterobacteriaceae; genus Enterobacter; species Enterobacter cloacae complex sp. IR5428. The sequence continues at coordinate 86 of NZ_JBMKHV010000008.1, forward strand.
GGGGTCTCCCCATGTGAGAGTAGGGAACTGCCAGGCATCAAACAGAAAGAACCCCGTACCGGAAGGTGCGGGGTTTTTTGCTTTGTGCGCGGAAAAACATGCCGGATGGCGGCTTCGCCTTATCTGGCCTGCGGGTTTTGTAGGCCCGGTAAGCGCAGCGCCACCGGGCAATGCTGGCCGCACGACCTCATCGGGAAGAGATACAGGAATAAAATTTAGGTAAGGTTTTGATAAGCGCAGAAAAGCAAAAACCCAGCCATAGGCTGGGTTCTTTAAATAGTGGTGCCCGGACTCGGAATCGAACCAAGGACACGGGGATTTTCAATCCCCTGCTCTACCGACTGAGCTATCCGGGCAACGGAGCGCATTAAACCGCAATCGCGCGCGATCGTCAACATTATTTCGGGAAAAGCTGTTCAACTGCTTAAGTTTGCGGCAATCTGTCCGTTTGTGCGCTGAAAATGCACAAATCTTCCAGACAGTTCAGGCAAGATGTGACAATGCTGCCGGTAAGAGGAGGGCAGTATGGCAAAAGACTGGCTTGAGCTGCGTCAGCATGCAGAAACAGGTATTGAGACAATTAAGGCGCATTTCGAAGGACACGCCTTTGATCCCCACTGGCATGATAGCTATCTGGTCGGAATAACCCTTTCCGGTACGCAGCAGTTCCACTGTCGCCGTGAACGCCACCGTAGCCAGCCGGGCGATGCTTTTTTACTTGAGCCTGGTGAAATACATGACGGTGATGCACCGGTAGAGGGTGGCTTTACTTATCTGACCTTTTATCTGGATGAACACTGGCTCACCCGTACGCTTCAAGGGCTGTATGACTCTACTCCCGGGAGTTACACCCTCCACTTTGCCCAAACGCTGACGCGAGAGCCTCAGCTGGTGCGCGCTATCGGTGATACATTTGCCTCGCTGCATAACGATGAGATGAAGATCGTACAACAGAGCACAATGGATAACCTGCTCACTAAGATTACAGCCCACTGCCACTGGCGGAAGAAACTCCCGTCGCAGTTACAAAGCTCCGCTGTGGCGCATCGTGCCCGCGACTATCTCTATGCGCATATCGGCGAGAACGTGGGGCTGTCAGACCTTGCGCGGGAGACGGGGACGGATCGCTTTACGCTCACCCGCTGCTTTAAGCGCGAATTTCACCTTGCGCCGCACGCCTGGCTTATCCAGCTGCGCCTGGCAAAGGCCCGACAGATGCTGGCGTATGGGGAACTGCCTGTTGATGTGGCGACGGCAGTAGGTTTTGCCGATCGAAGCCATCTTGGTCGCTGGTTCCAGCGGGCGTACCGTATTTCTCCGGCACACTACCGTCGGTTGTGCACAAACCTTCCAGACGTTTCCAGAAAATAACGGCACATTCATGGCTCTACTAAAAGGAGCCACCTGTGAATTTAATACCCTTCCTGCTGTTTGCATTTGTCGCCTCGATTACGCCGGGGCCAACCAATATTTTGGTACTGGCTAACAGTCAGCACTTTGGCGTAAAAAATACGATTCCTGCGATCCTGGGTGGGTGTATTGCCGCCAGCGCTATTGTTCTGGTTTCAGGCGCTGGGGCAGGAGAAGTGTTACGCCAGTATCCGCTGATACGTCAGGTGATGAGCTGGGCGGGTGTGCTGTGGCTTTCCTGGATGAGCTGGCAGCTGTTTAGCGCCCCGGCCGCGAATCTCTCCTCCAGGCGTCATGTCCGATTTACCGCGCGGGCAGCGGCGTTATTACAGGTTGTAAACCCAAAAACCTGGATGATGGCGCTGGCCGTCGTCAGCCTGTTTGCTCCGGCAAGCGACCATGCATTACGGGATATTTCGCTGATGGCGCTATGGTTTCTGGCGATCTCAGTGGTCTGTTTGTTGTGCTGGGCGTGGCTGGGGAAGGCGGTGAACCGGATTTTCCGCACCACCGTGGCGATGGTGCGATTTCAACGTGCAATGGCGCTGTGTTTGTTTATTTCCGCCTGGACGGGAATGCTGGCTTAGGTCAGTGCACCACCCATACGGCACTGCGCAAACCGCAAAATATCTTCCGCCAGACGGTGCGCCGTATCCACATCCGCCTGGCTACGGTTCACCAGCATGCGGCTCAGGCAACCTTCCAGCACCAGCTCCATCTGCTTCGCGACCATTGCCGGATCATCCACTTCAAGTGTGGTCAGCAGCTCGTGTGTGAACTCGTGCGCGGCTCGTTTTTGCTGATCTGCCAGTTGATGGATGGGATGTCCGGGATCGGGGAAGTAGGTGCAGGCGGCGATAAACAGACAGCCTGGGTAACGGTTGTTGGTGACACACTCCGTCAGTGCGGTATAGCGTGCCAGCAGCTTTTGCTCGGTGGTCAGCTCTTCATTCAGCATCAGTTGCCTGCGCCAGATATCCACCTGCTGGCTGAGATAGCGCAGGGCATCATACAGCAGCGCCTCTTTATCCGGCCAGAAGCGCTTAAGTTCATCCAGAGGGTAATCGATACGGTCGGCTACCATCTCAAGCGTGGTGCTGGCGATCCCTTGAATCTCAAGTAATTGCAGGGCTTGTCCCAGTACGTCTTCGCGTTGCACGGTTATCTCCTCCGCTATTCCCAACGGTTTGTCCCGTCTAAAGTGTTGTTTACGGTTGGCGATTGCGCAAATGCGCGTTGAATGCCGTCGCGTCCATAAACCCGGTTACACGCTGCGTCAGCTGTTCTTCCCCCTGTTCATTGAAGAACAGGATGGTAGGCAGCCCGAGCACGTTAAGTTGCTTCAGCAGAGCCTTATCCTGCGCGCTGTTGGCGGTAACGTTCGCCTGGAGCAGAACGGTATCGCTCAGCGCATGTTGTACCTGCGGATCGCTGAAGGTGTATTTTTCAAACTCTTTGCAGGCCACGCACCAGTCGGCATAGAGATCGAGCATGACCGGTTTTCCTTTCGCCTGCGCCAGGGCGCGGTTGAGATCGTCCACGTTCTTAATCTGTATAAAATTCAGATGAGCCTGCGTTTGACCTGTCGGGGTGCCAAACGCCCAGTCCTGTAGCGGACGGACGCTCACCAGCGCGGCCGCCAGCAGAAGGATCTGTAGCAGGCGCATCCACGGTTTCTTCGCACCCAGACTCACGATAAATGCCCAGCTGAAGAAGGCCACGCCGAGCATAGCCCACAGACGCGTACCCCACACATCACCGATGATGCGTTCCAGCAGGAAGACCGGTAGCGCCAGAATGACAAAACCAAACGCGGTTTTCACTGTCTCCATCCACGGGCCGCTCTTCGGCAGCAGACGATTGCCAAATACCGTCACAAGGATCAGCGGCAGACCCATGCCGAGCGCGTAAAGGTACAGTGTGCCGCCGCCGAGCCAAAGGTTGCCGCTCTGGGCAATGTATAACAGGATGGCGCTCAGCGGCGCGGTGGTGCAGGGGGAGCAAATCAGCCCGGCGATGGCACCCATGGCGAACACGCCGCCCGCAGAGCCCCCCTGCTGACGGTTGCTCATTAGCGTCAGACGGGTTTGCAGGGAAGAGGGCAGTTGCAGAGTGAACAGGCCAAACATCGACAGCGCCAGCAGAATAAACACTGCTGACAGTCCGATAAGCACATAGGGGTGCTGAAGGGCGGCCTGGAACTGCAACCCGGCAGCGGCGACCACGAGGCCGAGCGCCGTATAGGTTAACGCCATGCCCTGCACATAGATAAAGGCCAGCAACAGCGCGCGGGCGGTGGAAAGGCGTTGCTTACCGCCCAGCACGATGCCAGAGATAAGCGGGTACATAGGCAGTACGCAGGGCGTAAAGGCGATGCCGATACCAATCAATAACGCCCAAAGCGCTGAGAACGGAAGGTCTGAAGCGGCTTCGCCTTCACCCCTCACACTGGCCATTTCCCCTGAGGGGAGAGGGGAGGCCGCCGCTTTCACTTCGCTAAGCGGAACGACCTTTGTTTCAGGGGGATAGCAGAAGCCCGCATCGGCGCAGCCCTGATACGTCACCGTCAGGGTAGCGCCTTTATCCGCCTGATTCACCGTGACGGGCACGCTTAAGCGCTGGCGATAAACTTCACTTTTACCGTAGAACTCGTCCTCGTGCCATTCGCCAGCGGGCATCTGCAATGCGCCGACGTCAGCCTTTGCCGGCGTGATGCTGACCTGCTTGCGATAGAGGTAGTAACCCTCTTTCACCTGCCAGGTGAGGCTGAGATCGTGCTGGTTTTGCTGAAAGTCGAAAACGAATGCCTGGTCGGCAGGAATAAAGTTCGAACGGCCGGGCGCGTCAAACAACCCGGCAAAAACTGACGTGCTGCACAGCAGCAGGATCAGCGTAAAGAAGCGTTGAGCCATGAGAGATAATCGTTATCGCCGTGGACCACTGGCAGCACCAGCAGCTCCGGGGTTTGGTAAGGATGATGAGACTTGAGGCAGTCGAGGAGCGCCTGCTGGTTGGTCAAATTGGTTTTGAGCAACATCTGGACTTCGTACTCTTGCTCCAGCTTGCCTTCCCAGTAATAAAGGGAGGTGGCGCCGGGAAGTAGCGTGACGCAGGCAGCCAGTTTTTCGGCCAGCACTTTGGCGGCGAGATCCTGGGCAGAAGCTTCATCAGGGGCGGTACACAGTACAACAACAGCATCAGGCGTGTTCACGATTCGACCTCCTCATCACGAAAGTCTTCACTATATCACGCCATGTGATTGGTCATTAATGAAACGGGCCGCAGCGCGGCCCGTTTTTAACTATTTTTACAACGGCTAACCGTTTACAGCACAATGCCGCCGATGATAAAGCCGAGGACCACGCAGAGCGTAATCGCCACCACGCCCGGGATGAGGAACGCGTGGTTAAACACGTATTTACCGATACGGGTCGAGCCGGTGTCATCCATCTCAACCGCGGCCAGCAGGGTTGGGTAGGTTGGCAGCACGAACAGGGCGGAAACCGCCGCGAAAGAGGCAATCGCCGTCAGCGGCGTCACGCCCAGCATCAGTGCCGCAGGCATTAGCGCTTTGGTGGTCGCAGCCTGGGAGTACAGCAGCGTTGCGGCAAAGAACAGCACCACCGCCAGTAGCCACGGATAGTTGTGCAGCAGGTCGCCTGCAACTGTCTGGATATCGCTGATGTGCGCTTTCACGAAGGTGTCACCGAGCCACGCCACACCCAGCACGCACACGCAGGCGCTCATACCGGATTTGAAGGTGCTGGCGTTCAGCACTTCGCTGGTGTCGATTTTACAGGTGATACTGATCAGCGTCGCGATGGTCAGCATAAATACCACAATCGCTTCGTTACGCGGCAGAACCGGGTTCTGGATCAGACCTACCGTATCGCTGATGGCGGTCGCGTAGAACATCACGGCGACGATACCAATCAGGAACAGCAGCACGGAGCGTTTTGCATGCGGCTTCAGCTCAAAGACCTGGCTACCGCGCAGGCTCACTTCACCTTTTGCCAGGCGCTCCTGGTAAACCGGATCGTCTTTCAGCTCGGCGCCGAGGAAGTTACACAGCACGGCAGTGATCATTACCGCAATCAGCGTGACCGGAATACAGATCGCCAGCAGCGTCAGATAACTTACGCCCATCGGCTCGAGAATACCCGCGAAAAAGACCACCGCCGCGGAAATGGGCGAGGCGGTGATCGCAATCTGGGAGGCGACTACAGCAATAGAAAGAGGGCGAGACGGGCGAATACCCTGCTCTTTCGCCACTTCGGTGATGACCGGCAGCGTGGAGAAAGCGGTATGGCCAGTACCGGCGAGAATGGTCATAAACCAGGTCACCAGTGGGGCAAGGAAGGTGATGTATTTTGGATGACGACGCAGCATACGCTCCGCCAGGCTCACCAGGTAGTCCATACCGCCAGCGACCTGCATGGCCGCAATGGCAGCGATAACCGCCATGATGATTTCGATAACGTCAAAAGGGATTGCGCCGGGTTTAATCTGAAAGATCAGGGTAAGTACGAGCACGCCGAGACCGCCGGCAAAGCCGATGCCGATACCCCCGAGTCGTGCGCCCAAATAAATCGCCAACAGGACGATGACGAGTTCTGCTCCAAACATAAAGACCTGCCTTGCTTATTAACAAGTTGATATTGAATTGTTGTGTTTTGGTAACGGCCATAAAGAAAAAAGGCACGTCACAAGTGACGTGCCTTTCGGAAGCTTAGCCTGAACGGTTACTGTTCGCTTTCATCGGTATATCGTTTCGCTTTATATGCCGGGTGCATCAGGTTCTGGGCGGAGAAGATATCGTCCAGTTCGGCTTCGGTCAACAATCCTCGCTCGAGAACCACCTCACGCACGCTCTTACCGGTTTCGGCACAAATCTTCCCGACGATATCGCCGTTGTGGTGGCCGATGAACGGGTTGAGATAGGTGACGATGCCGATGGAGTTATAGACGTAGCCTTCACACACTTCTTTATTCGCGGTGATGCCGTTAATGCATTTTTCCAGCAGGTTGTAGCAGGCGTTGGTCAGAATGTGGATAGATTCAAACATCGCCTGGCCAATCACCGGCTCCATTACGTTCAGCTGGAGTTGACCGGCTTCGGAGGCCATGGTGACGGTCGTATCGTTACCAATAACCTTGAAGCAAACCTGGTTCACCACTTCTGGCACCACCGGGTTCACTTTAGCTGGCATGATGGATGAACCCGCCTGCAACTCTGGCAGGTTGATTTCATTCAGGCCAGCGCGCGGACCGGAGGAGAGCAGGCGCAGGTCGTTACAGATTTTGGACAGTTTCACCGCCAGACGTTTCAATGCGCTGTGCACCATCACGTAGGCGCCGCAGTCTGAGGTGGCTTCAATCAGGTCTTCTGCAGGCACAACCGGCAGGTTGGACACTTCAGCCAGCTTCTGTACCGCCAGCTGCTGATAGCCATCCGGGGTGTTCAGGCGTGTACCGATGGCGGTAGCGCCCAGGTTCACTTCCAGCAGCAGTTCGGACGTGCGCAGCAGGTTTTTGGTCTCTTCGTTCAACAGCACGTTAAACGCGTGGAACTCCTGGCCGAGGGTCATTGGCACCGCGTCCTGCAGCTGGGTACGACCCATTTTCAGGATGTCCTGGAACTCAACGGCTTTACGCTGGAAGCCATCACCCAGCTGATTAATCGCGTCGACCAGTTTGACGACAGAGGCATACACCGCGATGCGGAAGCCGGTTGGGTAGGCGTCGTTGGTGGACTGACATTTATTAACGTGGTCGTTCGGGTTCAGGTACTGGTATTCACCTTTCTGATGACCCATCAGCTCCAGGCCGATGTTTGCCAGCACTTCGTTGGTGTTCATGTTGACGGAGGTGCCTGCGCCGCCCTGATAGACGTCAACCGGGAACTGATCCATGCATTTGCCGTTGTTCAGCACTTCATCGCACGCGGCGATAATCGCATTTGCAGCGCTTTTAGGAATGGTTTGCAGCTCTTTGTTTGCCAGAGCCGCGGCTTTTTTTACCATCACCATGCCACGCACAAATTCAGGGATGTCGCTGATTTTGCTGTTGCTGATGTAGAAGTTTTCAATCGCTCTCAGAGTGTGAACACCATAGTAGGCATCCGCTGGAACTTCCCTGGTACCCAACAAATCTTCTTCGATACGAATGTTGTTTAACATGTGAACCTTCTTTTCAAGCTGCCGATGGATTGTACTAAACACACAGTAGATATGTGGTTTTGAATATTTTATGACCGACGATTATTCCCTCAATCGGCCAGATGTTCGAGATCATATGCTGATGATAGCGAATTGCCGTAAGCTGGATCACTTATTATCGACCCGATTTCATGATAATTATTAATCTGTGAAATATGTCACCGCTTTAATATTTCCAGAAAAAATATCCGTGCAAACCGATTGAATTTTGGCTAACCGTCACCATTTCTTATCTACGCGCTTCGCGAACACATTCAGTCAGGGGCCAGAAGGCACCTGCCACACAGGAGATGCCAGTGCGCTGGATACCATTTATTGCTTTCTTTCTTTATGTTTACATTGAGATTTCGATTTTCATCCAGGTTGCCCATGTGCTGGGCGTCCTGCTGACGCTGATTCTGGTGATCTTCACCTCCGTCATCGGCATGTCGCTGGTGCGCAATCAGGGTTTCAAAAATTTCCTGTTAATGCAGCAGAAGATGGCCGCAGGCGAAAGCCCGGCCGCCGAGATGATCAAAAGCGTGTCGCTGATTATTGCTGGCCTGCTGCTGATCCTGCCGGGCTTCTTTACAGACTTCCTCGGCCTGCTGTTGCTGTTGCCGCCGGTGCAGAAGCATCTGACCATGAAGCTGCTGCCGCATCTGCGTTTCAGCCGTATGCCAGGCGGTGGTTTCAGCACCGGCCCGGGGGATACCTTTGAAGGGGAATATCAGCGTAAGGATGAGCAGCGCGACCGGTTAGATCATAAAGACGATCGGTAAGTTTCTTGCCCGGTGGCGCTCGCTCACCGGGCCTGCGGATTTTGCCGCTTCGGTAAAAACACCCACAGCCCCGCCAGCATGACGATGGCGTATACACTCTTCCATCCCACCATCGCCAGCAGCAGCAGGCACAGGACACACCCGATAGCCGCCAGCGCCTTAAAGCGTCCTTTCAGTAGCCGACAGCCCGCCAGCATGCACAACAGATAGATCATGATGAAAATACCGTTGGCGTAGATAATCAGCGCGTCAAGGTTGATGTCGAGGAGATAAATGGCCAGGGAACTCACCACGCAGCAGCCCAGTACGGTATTCAGCGCATTCACCGGAAGCTGACGCTTTGACAGGCGTGAGAGGGGGCTATCCGGTTTATAAAGTGCCTGAGACCACACCAGCCGGGCGAAGCTCTGAATATAGATGTTGAGGCTGGCAAAGCAGGCGAGATAGCCAATCACGCAGGCTACCCACAGGGCTTTAACGCCAAACAGCTGCACCACGATGCCCGGCAGCGACGCGGCGGCGGCTTTCTCTTCACCGAACGCGTTGAAGTGCAGCACCAGTACGGTACAGGCCCAGTACACGGTGCCCGCCAGCAGCAGGCCAATCATCAGGGCGCGGGGAAAATCACGCTCGGGCTGTTTAAACTCGGATGCCAGATGAGCGAACGCCTCCAGACCGACGAAACACCAGAACATGACGGATAGTGCAGCGAAAAGCTGTGTGTGGTCGATGTCATTAATCGCGGGGAAAGGAATATCCGCCACCGTAATGTCACCCGCAAACCAGATGGCGATGATCAGCGCGACGATTAACACGGCGACCAGCGTTTGCAGGTTGGCGCTGGAACTGGCCCCGCGTGAGCCAACCCACCAGATAATCGCTAGCGTACCGAGTTCAGCCAGCAGCAGCTGTTCATCGTGCCAGCCAAACAGCGCCTGTCCGAAGCCGGTTGCGATATGCAGGGCTGCCGGAAGGCCAACGGGTATCACCGACAAAAATAGCCAGCCGGTGACGCGTTCCATTCGCGGCCCAAACGCCATGCCGACAAAATGCGCTACGCCGCCTGCGCTCGGGAAGTGCCGCCCGAGTATGGCAAAGACAATCGCCACAGGAAACACCAGCACGATCAGCACCGGCCATGCCCAAAGACTGTTATTGCCGGCAACCAACGCCGCCAGCGCGGGAACCGCAAAAACGCCCGTGCCTAACAAAGACGTTGAGAGTAAGCCAATGCCCTGCGCCAGCCCCAACTCCTGCCTGAGTCCACTCATTTACCTCGTCCCGCCACCATCAAAAGAGAGTGGATGGTAACACTTTCGCAAATTTTTTTTCGATTACCCCTTGAAGGGGTAAAAAGCTATCCCCATCTCTCAGGGCACTAGCCGGAAAACCGCATGCGGACCGGCGTCATCCATAACTGATAATGACTTTCTCAAAGGAGAGCTATCAATGAGTATTCGTCCGTTACATGATCGTGTGATCGTCAAACGTAAAGAAGTTGAAACCAAGTCTGCTGGCGGCATCGTTCTGACCGGTTCAGCAGCAGCAAAATCAACGCGTGGCGAAATCATCGCTGTCGGTAAGGGCCGCATCCTGGAAAACGGAACTGTGCAGCCACTGGACGTTAAAGTTGGTGACATCGTCATTTTCAACGATGGCTACGGCGTGAAATCCGAGAAGATCGACAATGAAGAAGTGTTGATCATGTCCGAGAGCGACATTCTGGCAATTGTTGAAGCGTAATTAACGCACGAAACTGTACGAATTTGAGGAAATAAGAACATGGCAGCTAAAGACGTAAAATTCGGTAACGACGCTCGTGTAAAAATGCTCCGCGGCGTAAACGTACTGGCAGACGCAGTGAAAGTCACTCTGGGCCCGAAAGGCCGTAACGTCGTGCTGGACAAATCCTTCGGCGCGCCAACCATCACCAAAGATGGTGTTTCTGTTGCACGTGAAATCGAGCTGGAAGACAAGTTCGAAAACATGGGCGCACAGATGGTGAAAGAAGTTGCCTCTAAAGCGAACGACGCTGCTGGTGACGGTACCACCACCGCGACCGTACTGGCGCAGGCGATCATCACCGAAGGCCTGAAAGCCGTTGCTGCGGGCATGAACCCAATGGATCTGAAACGTGGTATCGACAAAGCTGTCGCCTCTGCTGTTGAAGAGCTAAAAGCGCTGTCCGTACCGTGCTCTGACTCTAAAGCCATTGCTCAGGTTGGTACTATCTCCGCTAACTCCGACGAAACCGTAGGTAAACTGATCGCTGAAGCGATGGATAAAGTCGGTAAAGAAGGCGTGATCACCGTTGAAGACGGTACTGGTCTGGAAGACGAACTGGATGTGGTTGAAGGTATGCAGTTCGACCGCGGTTACCTGTCCCCATACTTCATCAACAAGCCAGAAACTGGCGCTGTTGAGCTGGAAAGCCCGTTCATCCTGCTGGCTGACAAGAAAATCTCCAACATCCGCGAAATGCTGCCAGTGCTGGAAGCCGTTGCGAAAGCAGGCAAGCCGCTGGTAATCATTGCTGAAGACGTTGAAGGCGAAGCGCTGGCGACTCTGGTGGTTAACACCATGCGTGGCATCGTGAAAGTGGCAGCGGTTAAAGCACCTGGCTTCGGCGATCGTCGTAAGGCGATGCTGCAGGATATCGCTACCCTGACCGGCGGTACCGTGATCTCCGAAGAGATTGGTATGGAGCTGGAAAAAGCGACCCTGGAAGACCTGGGCCAGGCGAAACGCGTTGTGATCAACAAAGACACTACCACCATCATCGACGGTGTGGGTGAAGAAGCCGCTATTCAGGGCCGTGTTGGTCAGATCCGTAAGCAGATCGAAGAAGCAACTTCCGATTACGACCGTGAAAAACTGCAGGAGCGCGTAGCGAAACTGGCAGGCGGCGTTGCGGTAATCAAAGTTGGTGCTGCGACCGAAGTTGAAATGAAAGAGAAGAAAGCACGCGTTGACGATGCCCTGCATGCGACCCGTGCTGCGGTAGAAGAAGGCGTAGTTGCTGGTGGTGGTGTCGCGCTGGTGCGTGTAGCCGCTAAACTGGCTGGCCTGACCGCTCAGAACGAAGACCAGAACGTAGGTATCAAAGTTGCGCTTCGCGCAATGGAAGCCCCTCTGCGTCAGATCGTGTCCAACGCCGGTGAAGAGCCATCAGTAGTTGCGAACAACGTGAAAGCGGGCGAAGGTAACTACGGTTACAACGCAGCAACTGAAGAATACGGCAACATGATCGACTTCGGTATCCTGGACCCAACTAAAGTTACCCGTTCTGCTCTGCAGTACGCGGCATCTGTAGCTGGCCTGATGATCACGACCGAATGCATGGTAACCGACATGCCTAAAGGCGACGCGCCTGACTTAGGTGCTGCTGGTGGTATGGGCGGCATGGGTGGCATGGGCGGCATGATGTAATCATGTTGTTCTGAACCTCTCAGAACGAACCCCGGGCAGCGATGCCCGGGGTTTTTTATTGCCCGTCGAGCCGTTACTCAAACAAGATGTGCATGGCGGAAAAGATGCGGTTCCAGCACTGAAAAATCCATTTTTATCTCCTCAGAAGAGTAGCTGCATCACCCACATCGAGAGCAGGGCGTTGATGACGCAGACAGCGATGATGTGCGGGTAATATTTCGGGTTCACGCCCGCGGTGCCGAGGCAGCGGCCCGTGTTTTGCACCGGATTGCCCATCAGGTAGATGGCGGGCAGCAGGATGGTGGCATCATGGCCGCTGAGCGTGCCGGCGACGACCAGGCTGGCGCAAACCCCCACGCCGCCGCCCATGCTCATCACCGAGGCCAGAAGTACCGTTGCCGCCGCACCCGGAAGCCCCCACAGGGCCATGATGGGCTCGCATACCCTGCCGACAATATCCAGCAGGCCGGTCACCTTAAGCGCCTGAATGATGACAAACGCCATGACCACGTTCGGCAGCAGGCTGGTGGTGGCGATGGTAAAGCCGCGGCGGGCGCCATCGATAAACAAGTCCATGATATTTTTACGCGTCTGGGCGATCATTTTTCCTCCTGAACGCGACGAACTTCCATGTGGGCGATCCACAGCCGCAGGAAGTTGGCGCCAACAAATTTAAATACCAGAATGACCGCCAGCGGCGCGATCACCGGGACGGTAATAAAGGTAAAAAGTGCGGCACCGGAAGAAAAATAGTTGGTAATAATGGCGCTACCGCTGGTCTGGAAGGTGGCGAAAATGGCGCGTTCATGGTCAGTAATCGCCCCTTCGTCGGTCAACTTTTTGGTCATCCCTGCGGCTGCATCGGTATTTTGCAGGTTGGCGATAAGCGCCAGAGAGCAGATGCCCGGCACGCCGAGCAGCGGGCGCAGAATGGGCGTCATGAGCTGTTGTGCGGCGCGCAGCCCGCCCAGCCCCTCGGTAACGGCAATGATCCCGAGCGATAAAATGACCGAGGGCGCCAGTTCAAGGGCAAACAAAAAACCGTCTTTCGCTCCTGTGCCACCCTCGCCGCGAAACGTTAGGGCGCCGTTCACCGGTCCAAAGCTGCCGTTCAGAACGGTAAAATCCAGCACGCGCCACCATTCAGTACTTTTGGCGAAAAAACCTGAGAAAAATACGATGGTGAGCACGAACGCCAGATAGCCCACCCAGGTTACTTTTTCCTCTCCTGAGGATGATGCACTCATGAAACCCCCTTTTTTTTAGTCCCGTACAAAAGTTGTACGTCGCATCACTAAAAACGATCGGGGGCTAAAACACGATATCCCAAAGGTTATTATCAGAATTCATTTAAGATGTCGGAGGAGTGCCAGCGGAATCTGGCTCGCAGAAATGCTCAGCATTTTTCTTTTGGTCATCTTTTTAGTATAAGGTTTACACGCGGACAACTACTGTCCAGCTTATTGAAAACGAGGAATAACATGCGCATAAAAGTCTGTGCAGGGATTGTAGGTGCAGCATTGCTGCTGGCGGGTTGTAGCACCAGCAATGAGCTGACGGCAGCGGGCCAGAGCGTTCGCTTTGTGGAAGATAAGCCGGGCAGCGAATGCCAGCTGTTAGGCACCGCCTCTGGCGAGCAAAGCAACTGGATGTCAGGGCAGCACGGCGAGGAGGGCGGCTCTATGCGCGGTGCGGCCAATGCCCTGCGTAATCAGGCTGCGGCAATGGGCGGCAACGTGATTTACGGGGTGAGCAGCCCGACGCAGGGTATGCTGTCCAGCTTTGTGCCAACCGCCAGCCAGATGAACGGCCAGGTCTATAAGTGCCCGAACTGATATAACATTTTGATGGCGCTGCCGCTTTACCTGTAGGCAGGTAAGCGTAGCGCCACCTGCTTTTTTTACTGCTGCCGCAACTGCAAATCCAGCGGCGTCTTACTCGGCTCTCCGCCAATCTCACGTGCCAGCTTCGGCACCATATAACCTGAAACCAGCGTTAACAGCTCGCGCATAATCTTCCGGGCCTCTTCATCCGTCACCATGAAGTGCGCCGCGCCCTGGACGCGATCCAGAACATGCAGGTAATAGGGCATTACGCCCGCATCAAATAAGGCATTGCTGAGATCGGCCAACACGTGGGCGCTGTCGTTCACGCCGCGCAGTAATACGCTCTGGTTGAGCAGCGTCACGCCTGCCATTCGCATACGCGTCATCGCCGCACGAAAGTCCGCGTCAATTTCATTTGCATGGTTGATATGGTTTACCAGCAGCACCTGTAAACGGGACTGCTCCAGGCGCGTGACCAGGGCGTCGGTGATACGCGCCGGGATGACGATCGGTAAACGGCTGTGAATGCGCAGACGCTTAATGTGCGGGATGGTCTCAAGTTGAGTCAGCAGCCAGTCCAGCTCATGATCTTTTGCCATCAGCGGGTCGCCGCCGGAAAAGATGATTTCATCCAGTTCCGGATGCGCTGCGATGTAGTCCAGCGCCACCTGCCAGTTGCGCTTATTGCCCTGGTTTTCGGCGTACGGGAAGTGGCGACGGAAGCAATAGCGGCAATTTACCGCGCACCCGCCCTTAACCAGCAGCAGGGCACGATTGCGGTATTTATGCAGTAAACCCGGTACAACACTGTTCTGCTCTTCCAGCGGATCGGTGCTGTATCCGGGGGCGGTAATAAACTCATCCTGAGAGGTCAGCGTTTGTTTTAATAATGGATCATCAGGGTTACCCTTTTCCATTCGGGCAACAAACGCGCGGGGAACGCGCAGGGCGAAAAGGCGCTTCGCCTCACGGCCTGCACGCAACGCTTCGTGCTGTTCGAGGTCTAAAAGACGCAGCAATTCATCAGGACTGGTGATTACATCGGCAAGTTGCGATAACCAATCTTCTCTGGACGGGGTGTTTAGGGTTACAATATGCGCCATTTTGTGGCTTAGCTACCAGTTAACAAATTTAGAGGGCCTTATGGCAACGTACTATAGCAACGATTTTCGTGCTGGTCTTAAAATCATGATGGACGGCGAACCGTACGCGGTTGAAGCCAGCGAATTCGTTAAACCAGGTAAAGGCCAGGCATTTGCGCGCGTTAAGCTGCGCCGCCTGCTGACCGGTACCCGTGTTGAGAAAACCTTCAAATCTACTGACTCCGCTGAAGGCGCTGATGTTGTCGATATGAACCTGACTTACCTGTACAACGACGGTGAGTTCTGGCACTTCATGAACAACGAAACCTTCGAGCAGCTGTCTGCGGACGCGAAAGCGATTGGCGACAACGCCAAGTGGCTGCTGGATCAGGCTGAGTGCATCGTGACCCTGTGGAACGGTCAGCCTATCGCGGTTACGCCGCCGAACTTCGTTGAGCTGGAAATCGTTGAAACCGATCCAGGTCTGAAAGGTGATACCGCAGGTACTGGCGGCAAGCCTGCCACCCTGTCTACCGGCGCTGTGGTGAAAGTGCCACTGTTCGTACAGATCGGTGAAGTGATCAAAGTGGATACCCGCTCCGGCGAATACGTATCCCGCGTGAAGTAATTTACGTCATGATTAAAGGCGCAGCGCCCGCTGCGCCTGATTTTGCAGGCAGGGAAGATGAAACGTACCGTTAAAATTCTGCTTCTGTTAGCGCTCTCCAGCGCAATTCTCTCCGGCTGCAACACCGCGCGTGGCGTGGGTGAAGATATCCAGGATCTCGGCCATATCATTTCCCATGCGGCCAGCTAATTCCGTCTAATTTTCCTAAAAATTCTTCCTTTTCCGTCAAACGGCAAGATTTTGTCTATTCTTAAGTTGCTATACACAAAATAACTTTGGCTATAAAAGGAAGATATTATGGTTAAGAAAACAATTGCAGCGATCTTTTCTGTTCTGGTGCTTTCTTCGGTACTGACTGCATGTAACACCACCCGTGGCGTAGGGGAAGATATCTCCGACGGTGGTAGCGCGATTTCTGGCGCAGCAACTAAAGCTCAGAACTAATGTAAGCGACGGTACGGCAAGTTCTTACACCGTACCGTCAATTCTCCACTTCCTGTAGCGATAAAAACGGCGAGTAGCGCGTATCCATATGCAGCTTCATGCGGATATTGCGTTTGTACGTGTATACCGTTTTTCCGTTAATGCGAAGATTGCTGGCAATTTTCTGGTTGCTCGCACCATCCATCCACAAGGTCAGAACTCTTTCTTCCTGACGCGTCAGCAACGGTGCCGCCATTTTCGGTAGCTCCGCGCTCGCGCATGACGTTAGCGCGTCGTTTATCACCGCCGCCAGTGCTTCCAGATCGGTATTTTTGGAGAGCGAAGACCATATCGGGAACTGCGCCAGATAATCAGTCATCTCCTGCTCCTGCGCTGATTGCAGCATAATAAAAGGCAGTGTTTCGCTGGCAATTAGCAGGGAGGAAAGCTGCTGAAAATGGTGTAAATCCTGCCGGAAGCCAGATAAATCAGCGATGACCAGCGCAGGTTTCCATTGCAGGATATGCTCTCTGGCGAGGAAAAGATTATTTACCCCGGTTACGACGAAATGACCCGAAAACAGGTCTGAATGATTGACCCAGGCTTCAAATCCCGCGCGGGTGAAGTGACAACGGTCAATCAAAAGAATTTTGAACATAAAATTTTCGCAGTCGGCTAGTGGTTTGGCTTCCTGCCATCAGAAAGCCTATCATCATAGAGAAGTCGGATGAGTCATAAATGCCTGAACTACGTGCCTTACTGAGGCTATTTCTTGCTTTAAGGTGTTCAGCAGAAAAAGTTTGAAAAAAAATTCCACGCTAACCAAAATATAAGGCGCAACTTCTGCCTTGCGGGACGACCCGTAAGCGCTTCACTCATCGGGGACGGCCCCAACTTGTCTTTAAGTTAAGGAGCCTGAAATGTCCTGGATCGTTCTTGTTATTGCTGGTTTGCTCGAAGTGGTATGGGCAATTGGTCTGAAATACACCCACGGTTTTACCCGCCTGACGCCCAGCGTCATCACTATCGCCGCAATGATTGTCAGTATCGTCATGCTGTCATGGGCGATGCGAACCTTACCCGTCGGCACAGCTTACGCTGTCTGGACGGGAATTGGCGCAGTAGGGGCTGCCATTACCGGCATTCTGCTGCTGGGGGAGTCTGCGAGTCTGGCGCGCATCGCCAGCCTCGCGTTGATTGTCGCGGGTATCATCGGGTTAAAACTCAGTACGCACTAATGCGGCTGTTTTACCCAGATTAACTTCGTCACATCAAACCCTTGCCGGGTCGCTATGTCCAGCATCTGCTGTTTCATTTCCGCCGAGATCGTTGGCGTGCGTGAGAGGAGCCACAGATAGTTGCGATCCGGCCCACAGACCAGCGCGTGGCGGTACTCTCTGTCCAGCGCAATGACGTTATACCCGCCATAGTATGGGCCGATGAAAGAGGCTTTCATGGCCGCGCGGTTAGATGCGCCGGTGAAATAGGCCTGACCAACTGACTGCTGCCACATCTGGCGATCCGGGTTATAGCCGCGGTTAATGACCCGGATCCCGCCGTTATCCATCGCGCTGTAGCTGACCGTGACTTTTTCTAAGCCCCGCTCGAACTGATGGTCCAGCCGGGCGATTTCATACCAGGTGCCGAGGAAGCGCTGTGCGTCGAAATTACTGACTACCGTGACGCCAGGCGGAGGAGTAGGGGAACTGCAAGCAACCACTAAAAACGCGGCTGTTACTGCGGCAATAACAGGCAGAATGCGCATAGGAGTTTCCTTACTGTTTTTTGTTAAGTGTAGATGACAGCAGGGAAAATGCGGGAGATTGTGCAGGGTGTTTTGCCGGGTGGCGGCTTCGCCTTACCCGGCCTACAAAGTTCATGCGTTGTGTAGGCCGGGTAAGCGCAGCGCCACCCGCAATGTTTTACTGTAGCGCGTCGAGGATATGGTATGCCGCCTCAACGCGTGCCGGGTTCGGATAGCTTTTATTCGCGAGCATCACAATACCGATCTGCTTTTCAGGAATAAAGGCCACGTAGCTGCCAAACCCGCCAGTAGAGCCCGTTTTATGGACCCAGGACGCTTTGACCGGGGGAGCCGGTGGATTCACTTCTGCCACGGGCAGCGGTGCCAGCGCCACCTTACTGTCGCTGCCGTCGATCACCGTGTTGGCCTCCACGGGCCAGTTGAGCATCTCCCAGCCCAGACCCTGATACATTGACCCGATACGCCAGTAGCGCGACTGCGCCAGCGAGATGCCCTGCTTAAGTGAGGCATCAGCAACGTTCTCCGGCGCCATGTTTGCCATGACCCAGTTCGCCATATCCTGCACGTTGGTTTTCACGCCATAGGCTTGTGCATCCAGCATTCCCGGCGAAACGCGCACCGCTTTACCGTCACGATAGCCCCAGGCGTAATGCGCCTCTTCCGCTTTCGGAACGTTAATCCAGGTATGGTCCAGCTTGAGCGGCTTAAGGACCCGCGTCGTCATGGCCTGCTCATAGCCCATGCCGGAAGGTTTGACCGCCAGCGCGCCAAAAAGACCGATACTGGCGTTGGCGTAAAGACGCGTTGTGCCAGGCTTCCACTGCGGCTGCCAGTTTTGATAAAAGCGCAGCAGGGCGGCATTATCCGTGACCTCATCCGGTACCTGTAGCGGCAGGCCGCCAGCGGTGTAGGTTGCGAGATCCAGCATACGAATCCCCTGCCACTGCTTGCCCGTTAGCTGTGGCCAGTATCTGGTCACCGGATCGTCCAGCGAAATTTCACCGCGAGCAATGGCATCCCCTCCTAAAACCCCGGTGAAGGTTTTACTTATAGAACCCAGCTCGAACAGAGTCTGAGGCGTAACGGGTTTGCTGGCCGCGATATCGGCTTTGCCAAACGTGTAATAGTGCGGTTTACCCTGATAAATAACGGCCACCGCCATGCCTGGAATCGACTGGGCTTTCATCAGCGGGGTAACCGTATTCGCGACCACCTCCGCCAGCTGTTTTTCTGACACTGGCGCGGCGAGAGCAGAGCAAGAGATGCCGAGCAGCAGGGCGCAGCTAAGAGATTTTTTCATCATCAGTAATCTTCCGTAATAGCGAGTCAAGGGGATGTCCGGGCCCGTCAGACAGGCGTAGTCTGTTGGATTTGACTGTGCCTGACAAACGGTTAAATTTAGCATTAGCTGTTAATTTTTCTAACGGAAGAGACCATGACGCGAAGCTATCTCCCCCTCAATTTGCTTCGAGCCTTTGAAGCCGCCGCGAGACATCTCAGCTTTACGCATGCGGCCATTGAGCTGAACGTGACCCATTCAGCCATTAGCCAGCATGTGAAAACGCTGGAGCAGCACCTGAACTGTCAGCTGTTCGTTCGCGTGTCGCGCGGGCTGATGTTGACTACCGAGGGAGAAAACTTACTGCCGGTACTGAATGATTCGTTCGATCGTATAGCCGGAATGCTGGATCGCTTCGCTAACCATCGTGCGCAGGAGAAGCTGAAAATCGGCGTGGTGGGTACGTTTGCCATCGGGGTTTTATTCTCACAGCTGGACGATTTTCGCCGTGGCTATCCGCACATCGATCTTCAGCTTTCCACCCATAACAACCGCGTTGATCCGGCTGCCGAAGGGCTTGACTATACGATCCGCTACGGTGGCGGGGCGTGGCATGGCACCGAGGCTGAATTTCTTTGTCATGCGCCGCTCGCGCCGCTGTGTACGCCCGATATCGCCGCCTGTCTGCACAGTCCGGCCGACATCCTCAGGTTTACGCTGCTGCGCTCCTACCGACGCGACGAGTGGACCGCGTGGATGCAGGCGGCCGGCGAGCACCCCCCTTCGCCAACGCACCGTGTGATGGTATTTGATTCGTCCGTGACCATGCTGGAGGCCGCTCAGGCAGGGGTAGGTATTGCCATTGCGCCTGTCGATATGTTTACCCATCTGTTAGCCAGCGAGCGCATTGTGCAGCCCTTTGCAACGCAGATTGAACTCGGCAGTTACTGGCTGACCCGATTGCAATCCCGGGCAGAAACGCCTGCCATGCGCGAATTTTCCCGGTGGCTGGTGGAGAAGATGAAAAAGTAAAAAGCCCGCCGGATGGCGGGCCTGTTCAGTCAGATGGTGACCACGGCAATCAACGTGACGACCGTCAGAATGGTCGCCAGACCGTAGAAGACCCATTTACCGCTTGGCACATGGATTTTCAGATCGTGCATCGCATGGTGGATACGGTGCAGACCACACCACAGCGGCAGGACGATCATCAGGAAGATGAACACCCGGCCAATAAAGCTGCTCGCAAAGGCCAGTACGCGCTCATAGCTCAGCGCATCGCCCGGAAACAGCCCCAGCGGCAGCATAATACCGACCAGCAGGATAATGACCGGGGCAATAATGGCGCTCCACATGCCGCCTGCGCCAAACAGCCCCCAGAAGACCGGCTCATCTGAACGTTTTGGATTTGGATTGATCACAGTAGTCTCCTTACCAGAACAGTGCGACAAACAGAATGACCACAGAGACAACGGCCGTCACTGCCCAGAGCCCTTTAATAACCGGCTCTGGCCCCATTTTTTCGCCTTTTACAATGATGTTCGCTGCTTTTGGCGCCAGTTCAAACCAGGTTTTGGTATGCAGTAGCGCGGCTGCGAGCACAATCAGATTCAGAACTACGATGATTGGGTTTTGCAGGAAACCCACAAAACTGGCCCAGGCTTCCGGGCCGTGCTTGAGGGCATACACCCCGTACATCAGTTCGAGGCTGAACCAGACCGCGGGAACAGCCGTGCCTTCACGCAGCATATAGAAGCGATAAAACGGCAGTTTTTTCCACCAGGTGGACGGCATTGGTCGCACGTAGGCTTTGCGTTTAGTCGTCATCATGCACTCCTTAGCGTGGTTTCAGGGTAGCGATAAGAAAGTCTTTCGAGCTTTCCACTTTTCCCTGCTGAATGGCGGCGGCCGGGTCGACATGCTTCGGACAGACTTCGGAGCAGTAACCGACAAACGTGCAGATCCAGACCCCGTTCTGGCCGTTAAGCTGTGCCATACGTTCTTTTTTGCCGTGGTCGCGGCTGTCCTCGTTATAGCGGTGCGCCAGGGTAATGGCGGCCGGGCCGATAAACTCAGGGTTCAGGCCAAACTGTGGACAGGCGGCGTAGCACAGGCCGCAGTTGATGCAGCCGGAAAACTGATGGTATTTCGCCATCTGCGCGGGCGTCTGGGTGTTTGGCCCCTGATCCGGCGTGCGCGGGTTGCCGATGATGTACGGCTTAATCGCTTCGAGGCTTTCGATAAAGTGGGTCATGTCGACCACCAGATCGCGCTCAATCGGGAAGTTGCCCAGCGCTTCAACCTTGATGCCCTTGGTGTAATCACGCAGGAAAGTTTTACACGCCAGCTTTGGCACTTTGTTGACCATCATGCCGCAGGAGCCGCAGATTGCCATGCGGCAGGACCAGCGGTAGCTCAGGTCCGGGGCCAGGTTATCTTTGATATAGCCGAGCGCATCCAGCAGGGAGGTTTGCTCGTCGTAAGGGACTTCATAGAAAGCGCTGTGCGGCGCGGCGTCCACTTCCGGGTTGTAGCGCACCACTTCAACTTTCAGTTTTTGCATCTCAGCCATTCGCCTTCTCCTTCTTATCGGCGGCTTCTGCTTCTGCACCGTACACGCGTTTCGCCGGTGGCAGCGTAGTGATTTTCACGTCGCTGTAGTCCAGCCGGGTGGTACCATCCGCATCGCGCCAGGCGAGAGTATGTTTAAGGAAATTGACGTCGTCACGTTCGGTGCAGCCCTCATCCAGGCGCTGGTGTGCGCCGCGGGACTCTTTACGCGCCAGGGCGGAATGGGCCATACACTCTGCGACGTTCAGGCCGTGGCCCAGTTCAATGGTATAGAGCAGGTCGGTATTGAAGACGCTGGAGGTGTCGGTGATGCGCACGCGCTTGAAGCGTTCCTGGAGTTCTGCCAGCTTGTCGACGGTTTTCTGCATCAGCTCTGGCGTACGGTAGATCCCGCAGCCTTCTTCCATCGACAGCCCCATTTCGTCGCGGATCTTCGACCAGTTTTCGTTACCTTCCTGGTTCACCAGGCCTTTCAGGCGTTTTTCGATGTCTGCAACCTGCGCATCCAGCGCCGCGCTGTTAGCTTCACCTGCCGTTGCGGCACGCTCCATCGCGCGTTCGCCCGCCATGCGACCAAAGACCACCAGCTCAGCCAGCGAGTTCGAGCCCAGACGGTTTGCGCCGTGCAGACCGACGGAGGAACACTCACCCACCGCAAACAGCCCTTTGATGCGGGTTTCGCACTGCTGGTCGGTTTCAATACCGCCCATGGTGTAGTGCGCGGTTGGACGCACCGGGATCGGCTCTTTCACCGGGTCGACGCCCACATAGGCTTTTGCCAGCTCGCAGATAAACGGCAGACGCTCCAGCAGTTTCTTCTCGCCGAGATGACGCAGGTCGAGATGTACCACGTCGCCGCGCGGCGTTGAGATGGTATTGCCTTTGCGCCACTCGTGCCAGAAAGCCTGAGAGACTTTGTCGCGTGGGCCGAGTTCCATGTATTTGTTTTTCGGCTCGCCAAGCGGGGTTTCCGGACCCATGCCGTAATCCTGCAAATAGCGATAGCCGTTTTTGTTGACCAGAATACCGCCTTCGCCGCGGCAGCCTTCCGTCATCAGAATACCGGAGCCCGGCAGGCCGGTTGGGTGATACTGGACGAACTCCATATCACGCAGCGGGACGCCGTGGCTGAGCGCCATGCCCATACCGTCACCGGTGACGATGCCGCCGTTGGTGTTGTAGCGGTATACGCGGCCCGCACCGCCCGTTGCCATCACCACCGCCTTAGCGCGGATCTGGACGAGCGTGCCTTCCATCATGTTCATTGCTACCAGTCCGTGCGCATGACCGTCGTCGACCAGAATGTCGAGAACGAAATGTTCGTCAAAGCGCTGGATTTGTGGGAACTGGAGGGAGGTCTGGAACAGGGTGTGCAGCATGTGGAAGCCGGTCTTATCGGCAGCAAACCAGGTGCGTTCGATCTTCATGCCACCGAAGCGGCGGACGTTGACGCTCCCGTCCGGACGGCGGCTCCATGGACATCCCCACTGTTCCAGCTGGGTCATTTCCGTTGGGCAATGGTGCACGAAGTAATCAACGACATCCTGTTCGCAAAGCCAGTCGCCCCCTGCAACCGTGTCGTGGAAATGGTATTCGAAGCTGTCATGATCCTGCGCGACGGCGGCGGATCCTCCCTCTGCGGCTACCGTGTGGCTGCGCATCGGATAGACTTTTGAAATCAATGCGATTTTGGCGTTTGGATTGGCTTGTGCCGCAGCAATTGCAGCGCGTAATCCAGCCCCGCCAGCGCCTATTACGGCAAGATCGGCTTGAAAAGTTTGCACGACATTCCTCCAGATTTTGGTTTTCCCGCAACGTGATGAGCTAAAGGACGTACACCTGCCCGAACGGACGATTGCGGAAGCGATTCCACTGCTCCTTTATGGGTAAAACAGTATAACCGCGTAGAAGTGAGGGAAATTTGACGTGTTCGATTTTTTTGCTGTTCTGTGCGGTGATTTATCATCGTGATTAATGAATGGCGTCACAGTATTTCTCTGTGCAATGAAAAGGGGCTTTTACTGTGCAAAATTTGTCTCTGCCCCGGCTTGCGAGTAGACTTCGTGCCCTTGTCTGAAAACGGAGAAATAACTCATGAGCGAAACGGCCACCTGGCAGCCGAGCGCATCCATTCCAAACCTGCTAAAGCGCGCAGCAATTATGGCGGAGATCCGCCGCTTCTTTGCGGATCGCGGCGTCCTGGAGGTGGAAACGCCGTGCATGAGTCAGGCGACGGTCACGGATATTCATCTGGTCCCGTTTGAAACCCGTTTTGTTGGCCCAGGCCACTCTCAGGGCATGAATCTGTATCTGATGACCAGCCCGGAATACCATATGAAGCGTCTGCTGGCGGCCGGGTGTGGTCCGGTCTATCAGCTGTGCCGTAGCTTCCGTAATGAAGAGATGGGCCGACACCATAATCCGGAATTCACTATGCTGGAGTGGTACCGCCCGCACTACGACATGTATCGTCTGATGAACGAAGTCGACGATCTGCTCCAACAGGTGCTGGATTGTGCGGAAGCTGAAACGCTCTCCTATCAGCAGGCCTTCCAGCGTCATCTGGAAATTGATCCGCTGTCGGCTGATAAAACACAGCTGCGTGAAGTGGCGGCAAAACTGGATCTGAGCAACGTGGCGGATAACGAAGAGGATCGCGACACGCTGCTGCAACTGCTGTTCACCTTTGGTGTTGAACCGCAGATTGGCAAAGATCGTCCGACGTTTGTCTATCACTTCCCGGCCAGCCAGGCTTCACTGGCGCAGATCAGCACCGAAGATCACCGCGTGGCGGAGCGCTTTGAGGTGTACTTTAAAGGCATCGAGCTGGCGAACGGTTTCCATGAGCTGACCGACGCGCGCGAACAGCAACAGCGTTTCGAGCAGGATAACCGCAAGCGCAACGCGCGCGGTCTGCCGCAGCAGCCGATTGACACCAACCTGCTGGAAGCGCTTAAAGCCGGTTTGCCGGACTGCTCCGGCGTGGCGCTGGGTGTGGATCGCCTGGTCATGCTGGCGCTGGGCGCAGAACAACTGGGCGATGTGATTGCCTTTACGGTCGATCGCGCATAAAGAATTGCCGGGTGGGGCTGTCGCTTACCCGGTCTACTCGGTCATTTAACTCTGCCACATTAAAAACTACTATCTTCTCTATGCACGGGTCTTTTTCTTAATTTGACTCGGATAGCCACAATATTTGTCTGGTCATCTGCTACCATCCGCGCAGTTTAATTCCGTTTCGGATGGTTATATGTCTCACTCACTCAAAAAAATGACCCTTACCGGGCTCATCCTGATGATTTTTACGTCAGTTTTTGGCTTTGCCAATAGCCCGTCCGCGTTTTATCTGATGGGCTACAGCGCGACGCCGTTTTATATCGTTTCCGCGCTGTTCTTCTTTATTCCGTTTGCGCTAATGATGGCGGAGATGGGGTCGGCGTACAGGAAAGAAGAAGGCGGCATCTATTCGTGGATGAACAACAGCGTCGGTCCGCGTTATGCGTTTATCGGTACGTTCATGTGGTTTTCATCCTATGTCGTCTGGATGGTCAGCACGGCGGCCAAGGTCTGGGTGCCGTTCTCAACGTTTCTCTTCGGTGCGGATAAAACGCAGGTCTGGTCTCTGGCGGGGCTGAGTTCCACACAGGTGGTCGGTATTCTGGCGGTGTGCTGGATGGTGGTTGTCACGCGGGTGGCCTCGAAAGGCATCAACAAAATTGCCCGTATCACTGCCGTTGGCGGAATTTCCGTGATGTGCCTGAACCTGGTGCTGCTGCTGGTCAGCATCGCTATTCTGTGCCTGAACGGCGGGCATTTCGCACAGGAAGTCAACTTCGTTTCATCGCCTAATCCGGGTTACCAGTCCGGGCTGGCCATGCTCTCCTTCGTGGTGTTTGCCATCTTTGCTTACGGTGGAATTGAAGCCGTGGGCGGGCTGGTCGATAAAACCGAAAACCCGGAAAAGAACTTCGCCAAAGGCATTATCTTTGCCGCCATCGTCATTTCCATTGGCTACTCGCTGGCGATTTTCCTCTGGGGCGTCAGCACCAACTGGCAGCAGGTACTGAGCAATAACACCACCAACCTCGGCAACATTACCTACGTGTTGATGAAAAGCCTGGGGGTGACGCTGGGCAACGCCATGGATCTCGCGCCGGAAACGTCGGCCACCCTGGGGATCTGGTTTGCGCGGATTACCGGTTTGTCGATGTTCCTCGCCTATACTGGCGCGTTCTTCACGCTGATCTACTCGCCGCTGAAAGCGATTATTCAGGGGACGCCAAAGGCGCTGTGGCCCGCACGTATGACGCAGCTGAATGCTGCCGGTATGCCTGCCAACGCGATGTGGATGCAGTGCCTGCTGGTGTGCGTGTTCATTCTGCTGGTGTCCTTTGGCGGCGATACCGCGTCGGCGTTCTATAACAAGCTGACCCTGATGGCAAACGTATCGATGACGCTTCCGTACCTATTCCTGGCGCTGGCGTTCCCGTTCTTTAAGGCGAAGCGGGATCTGGAGCGACCGTTTGTGATCTTCAAAACCCGCGTGGCGACGCTGCTGGCGACCACTGTTGTGGTGCTGGTCGTCGCGTTCGCCAACATCTTTACCGTCATTCAGCCCGTGGTTGAGGCAAATGACTGGAGCAGCACGCTGTGGATGGTTGGCGGACCGATCTTCTTCTCGCTGCTGGCAATGGGGATTTATGAGAACTACCGCCGCCGCATGATGACCTGCGTGGCAGGAGTGGCATAGCGGATGAAAAAACCCCTCCCGGAAGGGAGGGGGAAATGGATTATAAACTTCCCGCCGGGCGCGAACGCGCCGCAGACGTCAACGTTCTTCCTGTCTTACGTCCGTCCAGCGTTTCCAGACGCATCTGGAAAGGTGGGAACGGCATATCAATTCCGTGCTCGCGGAAGCCAGCCAGGATCAGCTGGTGGATCTCATGGCGCAGCGGCATACGGTGTCCCATCTCGGCGGCGTAGATACGCAGCTCGAAAATCTGGATCCCCTGCTGCAAATCAACCAGGAAGACTTCCGGCGGCGGGTTGTCGATTACCAGCGAACAGCGTTCAGCAGCCGTATACAGGATCTGCGTCACCTCTTCGCTGTTGGCATCCGACGGAGCGGGTACGGTCAGCACCACACGCGTGACGGAGTCAGACAGCGACCAGTTAATAAACTGCTCGGTGATAAACGCTTTGTTCGGAACGATGATCTCTTTACGGTCCCAGTCGCTGATGGTGGTGGCGCGGGTGTTGATCCTGGTGACGCTGCCGGTCAGATCGCGGATGGTCACCGTATCGCCAATTCGAATCGGCTTTTCAAACAGAATGATCAGACCCGAGACGAAGTTGGCAAAGATCTCCTGTAAACCAAAGCCCAGGCCTACGGTCAGGGCGGCAACCAGCCATTGCAGTTTTGACCATTCGATACCAATCATCGAGAAGCCAACCAGCCCACCAAACAGCATGATTAAATACTTGGTAATGGTGGTGATCGCATAGCCTGTGCCGGGGGTTAAATCCAGATGCTGCAACAGCGCCAGCTCCAGCAGGGCAGGGAAGTTACGGATCAGCTGCGTGGTGATAATGAGTACCAGAATCGCAATCAGCACGGCCCCTAAGGTGATGGGCTCCAGGCTTTCGACCCCCTGCACCGTCGACGTCACATCCCACAAAGAGATGTTCTCCAGGAAGCCAAACGCGGAGTGGATTTCCGACCACAGGAAGATCACCGACAGCAGGGCAACCAGCATCAGAATTGAGCGTACCAGCCGCAGGGACTGGGTACTGATCGCATCGAGATCCAGTTCGACGTCATCGGCGTCTGAAGTCCCTTCGGTGCTGTTGACGTGGTTCGGCTCTTCCTCACCCCGCGCGCGCTGGGCCAGTATTTCTGCGCGACGATGTTTGGCACGGTCAAACGCCAGACGACGACGCTGGATCAGCATGCCGCGGCGAATAACATGGTAGACCACCAGCAGCAGGAACCAGATAGCTACTGACGTTTCCAGCCGTGCGAGCAGCGCCTGCGATGTGGCGAGATAACCGACAGCCGCCGCCAGCATCGCCGCCAGCGGCGCGCTAAGCAGCAGGTTCCACAGCAGACGGTTAAACATGTTATCGCCACTGCCGGACTTGTCGAGATAGAGCGGGATCCCGGCGCGCTTCAGGCTGAGCGTCACTACCGCTAATGCCCCGCAGATCAGCATAAAGCACAGACGTCCCAGCGAGCCGGAGAACTCCCGGTCATTGAGATTATCGAACATGATCAGCGCCATAATCAGCGGCACAATCAGCCCGATGCTCATCAGGTAATAGCGCATCGCCCGCGCCACGCGATTACGCGGCCAGCCAAAGTGAGCGATGAACAGACCATTTGGCCGCGCAAACGTGGCGCAAATCATCACCACCCACAGCAGCGGAACGGTGGCGGTCACGCCATCGCCAATTGCGACGGCAAGCGGATAGGGCCAGGCTTCACGCAGGCCGTATCCGAGCGTCATCCACAGCACCGGCAGCGGGGACGCGACCAGAATTGACCAGAACACTGTACGCAGCGTCAGCCAGAAGTGATCCTGTGTCACTTTCCCCACCCGGGCGCTGGAGCGCTCAAGGAAACGGGTGAAGTGGCGACGGGAATAAATACTGAAACCCACCAGAATCAGTGCCCCCAGCAGCGGGAAGATGGTCTCCTTACTGGTGAGCATCATCACGCTGGCGAGACCCAGCTGGCTGAAGGTGTCCAGCGAAATGAGGCGGCGCAGATCCTGCACGATCTCGATCGGCCAGGCGAAGGTCATCGGCCGCACGTCGGAGGTCCAGAACAGGTAACGGTGCGTGGCTTCGTTGACCTCTTTCAGCGCGTCCTCCAGCTGGCTGTTTGAGACTTTCAGCTTGGTGAGTTCGAGGATCAGCGTATCGCCCCCCTGCAACAGGGAATTGAGCAGTTCGCGTTGGGTGCGCAGCTGCGCTTCCAGAATACGGCTTTGCTCGCCGGTGAGCGGCTGTCCGTCAGCCTGACGGATCTGGCGGATTTGCGGCTGCTTATTAAGAAGGTCTTCATAATGAAGACGCTGAACGCGCAGCTGCGCCATCTCCGTATCAAGCTGCTGCGGTTTTGGCATCTCTGGCAGACGAGCCACCTGCGCGCGTAACGCTTCGCCCAACAGGTTAGACGAGCCAAGCCACTGGGACTGTTCACGCAGCGTGTTGAGAGCCTGACGAACCTGGAGGGTTTGATTAGTGGCCTGACGCTGCTGCGAGGCCACCAAATCCATGCGCTGCGCCTGCTGATTCAGCGCGGCAGAAAGCTCGCGGTTAACCTTAAACTGGGCGACGATGCTGTCGGGCAGGTTAGCGCTGTTTTCGGCCAACAACTCGGTGCTTTCCAGCGCACGTTCAGCTTCACGCTGACGCTGGCTGTTGAGTTGATTTCTCAGCGCCTGGAGATACGCATCCAGCTGTTCGCTCTGCTTCTGCGCCAGTTCCGAACGCATCCGCGACAGCTCCTGGCGGTTGTTAGCAGAAAGCTGTGCCAGCTCCAGTTCATCAACCAGCGCTTTTAGTCTGGCGGATTCCGCCTGTAGCCCAAGATTTTGGGCCTGATTCTGCGGGGTGTTGCCGGTCTGCGTCCCAATGCGGCGTTCCACCTCATTTAACTGACGGCGGGCATCGGTTTGCTGCTGTGGAAGCTGACTGAGAGAGTCGGCAATTTCACGCGCCCGTTCCTGCTCCTGCTGTGCCAGACGGCTTTTTTCCAGCAGCTGGCTGCTGACTTGCAGGATCTCCTGATTCAGCGCCTCGGACGTCATCCCTGCGGGTACCTGGCGTGGTTCATCACGCAGGCTGTTTAACTGCGAGCGCAGGGTCTGAGAGAGTTTGGGGAAGTTGTCGATAACCTGCTGATATTGCTGGGCGCGCTCAAGAGAACCCTTTCGTTCCTCAAGTGCGTTCAGTGCAGACTGGAGCGACTCAACGGCCTCCGGCTGAGCGGGTTTCGCCGCTTTTGCCTGCTCCAGCTCCTGGGTTATCTGTTTGGCGTCGGGGGCCGTCGCTGCGTACGCCCCCATGCTGAGGCACCAGGCCATCAGTAATACGATAATCGGGCGCACGTCAGCGATCCTTCTGTTGTTAACCTTCGTCTTTTTTGTCGTCAACCAGCGGGCTGGCATCGTGCTCGGCTTTGATCTCTTCTTCCGGCAACGGGGCTGGCGCAACGTCTGGCGTTGCAAAGACCTCCGTCGATACTGCCAGAGGCTGGCCGAGTTTGGTCACGGACAGGCTTTCCAGCTCGTCGACAAGGTTAACTTTGCCCGGTGCGAACAGGTTGATTACCGTTGAGCCCAGCTTGAAGCGGCCCATCTCCTGACCTTTCAGCAGGGCCACAGAACCTTCTTCTTCTCCGGCAGGCCAGGTCCAGCGCTTGATCACGCCTTCGCGTGGCGGCGTAATGGTGCCTGCCCAGACGGTTTCGATGCTGCCCACAATGGTAGCACCTACCAGAATCTGCGCCATTGGGCCAAATTCAGTATCAAACAGGCAGATGACGCGCTCGTTACGGGCAAACAGGTTAGGGACGTTTTGCGCCGTCAGGTGGTTTACAGAGAACAGATCCCCCGGCACGTAGATCATCTCGCGCAGGATGCCGTTACACGGCATATGAACGCGGTGGTAGTCGCGCGGGGAGAGATAGGTGGTCACGAAAGTCCCGTTGCGGAACAGATCCGCCATTATGTAGTTACCGGCCAGCAGCGCTTCCAGGCTGTAGTTATGGCCTTTCGCCTGCAAAATTTTGTCGTCTTCAATTTTACCCAGCTGGCTGATCACGCCGTCAGCAGGCATCACCAGCACGTTCGGGTCGGTATTCAGCGGGCGCACTTCGTCGCGCAGCGGACGCACAAAAAATTCGTTGAAGGTGCGGTAGCTTGCCGTATCCGGTTTCTGCGCTTCTTTCATGTCGACCTTGTAGTATTTCACGAACAGGTCGATGACCAGTTTGGTCAGCCAGCCCGCTCGTTTGCTCGCGCCCCAGCCCGCCAGGCGAGTGAGCCACAGTTTAGGCAGAATGTATTGAAGCGAAAGTTTAAATGAGTTTAACAAGGTAGCCTCCAGGCCATTGTTTTGTCGTTCCTGATCCGGCAGTACGCTGCCGGAACCTGAAAAAAGGGGACGATTTTAGCGACGCTTAGCTTAGTTGTCAGTTATCAGAATCAGAAAAGTTTTTACGCGTTTTTACCTGGTCCATGCTTTCGAGAATACGATGGTAATTTTCGAAACGGGTTTCCGCTATTTCACCGTTCTCCACCGCTTCGCGGATGGCGCAGCCCGGATCGTTGTCATGTTTACAGTCGCGGTATTTGCAAGCGCCTATATAGTCATGGAATTCGACAAATCCGTTAAAGATTTGTTCCGGCTCGAGATGCCAGAGACCA
This sequence comes from Enterobacter cloacae complex sp. IR5428, assembly GCF_049238585.1. NCBI lineage: Bacteria > Pseudomonadati > Pseudomonadota > Gammaproteobacteria > Enterobacterales > Enterobacteriaceae > Enterobacter > Enterobacter cloacae complex sp. IR5428. The sequence continues at coordinate 30,912 of NZ_JBMKHV010000008.1, forward strand.
AATTCACGCACACCCGGGGAGTCAATCACATCGCCGCCGTGCGGGAAGTGATAGAGACGTGAGGCGGTGGTGGTGTGCTGGCCCAGCCCGGAGACGTCCGACACATCGTTGGTCAGGATTTCTTGCTGAAGGCCGAGCAGGTTGTTAAGCAGGCTCGATTTACCCACGCCAGACTGCCCTGCAAAGATACTGATGCGGTCGGTCAGCGCATCTTCTAACGGCTTCAGGCCATCTTTGGTGCGGCTGGAAACCATCAAAACGCGATAACCAATATTGCGATAGATATCCATCTGCTCATTCACAAAGGCCATGGCCTCGTCATCCAGCAGATCGATTTTATTCAGCACGATGAGCGGCTCAACCTGTAGCGTTTCGCAGGCCACCAGGTAACGGTCAATAATGTTGAGCGAAAGTTCGGGTAAAATCGCCGAAACGATCACGATCTGGTTGATATTGGCGGCAATGGGCTTTACGCCGTCGTAGAAATCAGGACGGGTCAGAACCGACGTGCGTTCATGCACGGCTTCAACGATACCTTTAACCGTTACCCCTTCCGCAGCCGCTTTGCCTGGACGCCAGACCACGCGGTCACCGGTCACCAGGGAACGGATGGTGCGACGGATATTGCAACGGTGGATGTCCCCGTCGGCAGACTCGACATCGGCATGCATACCGAAGCGGCTAATCACCACGCCTTCCGTCGCTTCGCCAAACAGGTTGTCGTCGTAATCGGGCTTCTCCGTAGTGGTTTTAAGACGGCGCTGGTGATTTGCATTCACGCGGCGCTGCTGCCCTTTGGAGAGTTTATTTTTACTCAATCGCGCTGGCTCCTGGTCGCCCATAGCGGGCAAAACCTCTATGATACACTCTAATTAATACTAGTTAACCTGCTACTGCCGGTTAAGCGAGAAGGGTGGAAAATAACATGAGCGCGGACGAAAACAACCTGATTTGGATCGATCTGGAGATGACCGGCCTGGATCCCGAGCGCGATCGCATTATTGAGATCGCCACACTGGTCACCGATGCCAACCTCAATATTCTGGCGGAAGGCCCAACGATTGCCGTACACCAGTCCGATGACCAGCTTGCGCTGATGGATGAGTGGAACGTGCGTACCCATACTGGCAGCGGGCTGGTGGAACGCGTGAAGGCCAGCACTCTGGGCGACCGCGAAGCGGAGCTGGCGACGCTTGAGTTTCTGAAGCAGTGGGTGCCGGCAGGAAAATCGCCTATTTGTGGCAACAGCATTGGGCAGGATCGTCGTTTCCTGTTTAAGTACATGCCGGAGCTGGAGTCCTACTTCCACTACCGCTATCTGGATGTGAGCACCTTAAAAGAGCTGGCTCGCCGCTGGAAACCGGAAATTCTCAACGGCTTCACAAAGCAGGGGACGCACCAGGCAATGGACGACATCCGTGAGTCTGTTGCGGAGCTGGCGTACTATCGCGAAAACTTTATTAAGCTTTAATTTTGCGATCCGGCGCCTTGCGTGGCCGGGGTTTTGTCGCTAAATTGTTCAGCTTGCCGATTAAATAAGCAATTGAACTGAATTTCAAAAAAATCGCTTTGAGGGGGGTTGCAGCTAAACGGATTTCTCGTATAATGCGCCTCCCGTAACGACAGAGAATTACACGTTACGACAGCAACAAAAGCAGTACAGATTTGCGGGAATAGCTCAGTTGGTAGAGCACGACCTTGCCAAGGTCGGGGTCGCGAGTTCGAGTCTCGTTTCCCGCTCCAAAATTTGAAAAGTATCGCAAGATACGCCAGCACCAGAACACCCAAGCGGGAATAGCTCAGTTGGTAGAGCACGACCTTGCCAAGGTCGGGGTCGCGAGTTCGAGTCTCGTTTCCCGCTCCAAAATTTGAAAGTATCGCAAGATACGCACAGCACCAGAATACCCAAGCGGGAATAGCTCAGTTGGTAGAGCACGACCTTGCCAAGGTCGGGGTCGCGAGTTCGAGTCTCGTTTCCCGCTCCAAATTCTTCTTCTTTCCTAAATTATCCACAGCGAAATGCTTCGTTGGGGACGTTTTCTATTGTATCTGAAACACTCTTGTAAACAGAGTTATCCACAGAAACTGTGATAAATCCCAGTTGTACAAAATGTTAGCAGGGTGAATAATATCTTCGTAATTAACTGTAATCTATGAAGAAAATTTGATTTCAAAATGTTATTGAGATCACTTGACCTGTTTGCTAGACCTTATGGCGCCTGAATTCTTATTTTTATTCACAGCCTGTGAATATATCACACATCCCGTGGCAGCCCTTTTTCAATCACCCTGACCAGGCGCTGTTTCTTCGGTAACTGCACTTCAACCACGCCGGCATTTCGCTTCTCAATTTGCTGCGCAATCGCCCATTCTATGTGCTCATCAAGAAGTGGGTGCTCACCTCTGCGGCTTTCGAGCGCCTGAAGATTGGCTTCATCCCATGGGGCATTACCCAGCGCAACGGCCACATTACGCAGCCAGCGCAGGTGGCCGATACGACGTATGGCGGAACCTTCCGTCACCTTCAGGAACCAGGCTTCGCTCCAGGCGAACAGTTCGATCAGCTGCGGGGCATGTAACGCCTTGCGGGGACTGAAGTCTTCTTCGTCCGTCAACTGTGAATAACGGTTCCACGGACAAATCAGTTGGCAGTCATCACAGCCGTAGATGCGGTTGCCAATAAGCGGACGAAATTCCTCTGGAATAGCACCTTCCAGCTCGATGGTGAGATAAGAGATACAGCGGCGCGCATCAACGGTATAGGGTTCAACGATAGCGCCCGTTGGGCAGATGGTCATACAGGCCACGCAGCGGCCACACCCTTCTTCCACCGGACCGTCTACCGGCAGGGGTAAATCAATCAACAATTCACCCAGGAAAAAGAATGAGCCCGCGTCGCGGCTTAAGATAAGTGAGTGCTTACCTGTCCAGCCAAGCCCGGCTTTTTCGGCGATCGGGCGCTCAAGAATAGGCGCAGAATCGACAAAGGGTCTAAAATTCAGCGAAACACAGTGCTGCTGAATGGTTTCCCCGAGCTTTTTTAGACGGTTGCGCAGAAGTTTATGGTAATCACGTCCCAGCGCGTATCGGCTGACGTAACCCAGCGAAGGATTTTTTAGCGTGCGCGCAAAGGCCGCGTTAGCGGGCAGATAGTTCATGCGTACGCTAATGACGCGCAGCGTACCCGGCAACAGCTCGTGGGGGCGGGCACGCATCATACCGTGGCGCGCCATCCACTCCATCTCGCCGTGGTATTGTTTATCCAGCCATGCCTGTAGCTTAGGCTCGCTGGCAGAGAGGTCGGTATCGGTAATACCGACCTTCTGGAAGCCCAGTTCAGCACCCCACTGTTTTATTTTTTGCGCTAATTCATTGAGATCGAGGGGCTGTGACATGACGGACCATACTGTGAAGAAAAACCCCGCAAGTATACCACATTCCATCTGGCATGCGGATGACCTCCGTCGGGCCGAAAAAGAGGCCGCAGATAGCCTGGGCGTTACCCTTTATGAACTGATGCAGCGCGCGGGCGAGGCGGCGTTTAACGTGGTGCGCACGGCTTATCCGGATGCCTCGCACTACCTGATTCTGTGCGGGCACGGCAATAACGGTGGCGATGGCTATGTGGTGGCTCGTCTTGCGGTGGCGGCGGGGCTGCGCGTTACCCTGCTGGCGCTGGAGAGCGACAAGCCGCTACCGGAAGAGGCTGGCATGGCGAGAGAGGCCTGGCTGAATGCGGGGGGCATTATTCATGCGCCTGATATCGTCTGGCCCGAGGATGTCGACGTGATTGTTGATGGTCTGCTGGGGACGGGGCTGATGCGCGCGCCTCGCGATGACGTCGCCGCGCTGATTACCCACGCTAATGCGCACCCCGCCCCGGTGGTGGCGCTGGATATTCCCTCCGGCCTGATGGCGCAAACCGGCGCGACGCCGGGCGTGTCGATTGAGGCTGCGCACACCGTGACCTTTATCGCCCTGAAGCCGGGTTTGCTTACCGGAAAAGCGCGGGATGTCGTGGGGACGTTACATCACAACGCACTGGGGCTGGAAAACTGGCTGGCTGGACAGGATACCCACATCACCCGCTTTGATGCCTCCCTGCTTGCTCAGTGGCTGCCTCCGCGCCGCCCCACATCCCATAAGGGTGATCATGGCCGGCTGCTGATTATCGGTGGCGATCATGGCACGGCAGGTGCGATTCGCATGACAGGAGAGGCCGCGTTGCGCAGCGGTGCCGGATTAGTACGCGTGCTGACCCGCAGCGAAAACATTCCGCCGATTATTACCGCGCGGCCGGAGCTGATGGTCCACGAGCTTGCCCCACAGGCGATTGAAGAGGGTCTTGAGTGGGCGGACGTGGTAGTCATTGGTCCGGGCCTGGGTCAGCAGGAGTGGGGTAAACAGGCCCTGCAAAAGGCCGAGAATTTTCGTAAGCCGATGCTCTGGGATGCCGACGCGCTTAACCTTCTGGCAATAAACCCGGATAAGCGTCACAATCGCATTCTGACGCCACACCCCGGCGAAGCCGCACGGCTGCTTAACTGTAGCGTGGCAGAAATTGAAAGCGATCGCTTACTTTCAGCCCAACGTCTGGTAAAACGTTACGGAGGTGTTGTCGTTTTGAAAGGGGCGGGGACCGTTATTGCCAGCGATGATGCGATGGGCATCGTTGATGCCGGTAATGCAGGCATGGCGAGCGGCGGCATGGGTGATGTGCTCTCTGGCATCATTGGCGCATTGCTCGGACAGAAACTTCCCCTTTATGATGCAGCCTGTGCTGGCTGCGTGGCCCACGGTGCGGCGGCTGACAGGCTGGCTGCTCGTTACGGAACGCGCGGTATGCTGGCCACCGATCTTTTTTGCACGCTGCGGCGTGTTGTTAACCCGGATGTGATTGACGTAGAAAATGACTAATCGAGCGATTCCTTTACCTGATGAACAAGCCACTTTAGATCTCGGCAAGCGCGTGGCGCAGGCCTGTCAGGGGGCGACCGTCATTTATCTGTATGGTGATTTAGGCGCGGGTAAAACAACCTTCAGCCGTGGTTTTTTGCAGGCGTTAGGCCATAACGGGAACGTAAAAAGCCCGACTTATACGCTAGTAGAACCGTACACGCTTGAAAATATCATGGTGTACCACTTTGATTTATATCGTCTTGCGGATCCTGAGGAGCTGGAATTTATGGGGATCCGCGATTACTTTGCCAACGACGCCATTTGCCTGGTGGAGTGGCCGCAACAAGGTGCGGGTGTGCTGCCTGACCCGGATGTCGAAATTCACTTGGATTATCAGGCACAAGGGCGTGAGGCGCGCATCAGTGCGGTTTCCTCATCAGGCTGTTCCTTACTGGCGCGTTTAGCCGGTTGAGCGTAGGGATAACGGGATGATTAATCGCGTTAAAGGTTGGATTTTGGCAGCCACGGTTCTGCTGTGCGCGCAGGCCGGTGCGGCCAGCCTCTCGGATATTCAGGTGTCGAATGGCGATAGCCAGGCCCGCATTACCTTCAGCTTTATGGGCGATCCTGAATATGCTTTCTCACAAATCGACAGCCGCAGCGTGGCGCTCGATATTAAACAGTCCGGGGTGATCCAGGGGCTGCCGCTCCAGTTCAGCGGCAACAATCTGGTGAAAAGCATCCGTTCGGGGACGCCGAAGGATGCGCAGTCTCTGCGTCTGGTGGTCGATCTCACCGAAAAGGGCAAAACGAAGGCGGTTAAGCAGCAAAACGGCGCCAGTTATACGGTGGTTTTTACCATTAATGCTGATGTTCCGCCGCCGCCACCGCCTGCACCTGTGGTAGCAAAACGCGTAGAAGCGCCGGTTTATACCCCAAGGCCGTCTGAGCCAGCCCGTAATCCGTTTAAATCACAAAATGACCGACTTACCGCCGTGACCAGCAGCAACACGGTGACGCGTCCGGCGGTCAGCGCGCGGCGAACGCCGGTCAGTGGCGACAAAGTGATTATCGCCATCGACGCCGGACACGGCGGGCAAGATCCTGGCGCGATTGGCCCGGGCGGCACGAGGGAGAAAAACGTCACTATCGCCATTGCCCGTAAGCTGCGTGCGCTTCTGAATGACGATCCGATGTTCAAAGGGGTCATGACCCGCGACGGAGATTACTTTATTTCAGTGATGGGACGCTCGGATGTGGCGCGTAAGCAAAACGCCAACTTCCTGGTGTCGATTCACGCGGATGCTGCGCCGAACCGTAACGCCACCGGCGCGTCGGTATGGGTGCTGTCGAACCGTCGTGCCAACAGTGAAATGGCGAACTGGCTTGAAGAGCACGAGAAGCAGTCTGAACTGTTAGGCGGGGCAGGCGATGTGCTGGCAAACAGCCAGGCCGATCCGTATCTCAGCCAGGCGGTGCTGGATTTACAGTTCGGTCATTCTCAGCGCGTCGGGTATGATGTCGCCACTAACGTACTCAACCAGCTGCAAAGCGTCGGATCGCTGCATAAGCGTCGTCCGGAACATGCGAGCCTCGGTGTCCTGCGTTCGCCGGATATTCCGTCGATTCTGGTAGAGACGGGTTTTATCAGTAATCACGGTGAAGAGCGTTTACTGGGAAGCGACAGCTATCAGCAGCAAATTGCTGAAGCGATTTATAACGGTCTGCGTAAATACTTTGACGCGCATCCGCTTCAGTCTGCGCCGCAGGGCGGGGCAGCCCAGACGGCAAGCGCCGCGCTGCCGGGTGAGATGACCGCGACTAATTAAGGAGAGTTCATGCCGATTCAGGTTCTACCGCCGCAGCTCGCGAACCAAATCGCCGCCGGTGAGGTGGTGGAACGCCCTGCATCGGTGGTGAAAGAGCTGGTGGAAAACAGCCTCGATGCAGGGGCGACCCGCATTGATATCGATATTGAACGCGGGGGCGCAAAGCTTATCCGCATTCGTGATAACGGCTGTGGCATCAAAAAGGACGAGCTGGCGCTGGCGCTGGCGCGTCATGCCACCAGTAAAATTGCGTCACTTGACGATCTGGAAGCGATTATCAGCCTGGGTTTTCGCGGCGAAGCGCTGGCCAGTATCAGCTCCGTTTCCCGCTTAACGTTGACCTCCCGCACGGCCGACCAGCAGGAAGCCTGGCAGGCCTACGCCGAAGGGCGCGATATGGACGTCACGGTTAAACCAGCGGCGCACCCGGTAGGCACCACGCTTGAAGTGCTGGATCTTTTCTATAACACGCCCGCCCGGCGCAAGTTTATGCGAACCGAGAAGACCGAATTCGGACATATCGACGAGATCATCCGCCGCATCGCGCTGGCACGCTTTGATGTCACTCTTAACCTCAGTCATAACGGTAAGGTGATGCGTCAGTACCGGGCAGTGGCGGAAGGCGGGCAAAAGGAGCGTCGGCTGGGCGCCATCTGCGGCACGCCGTTCCTGGAAAAAGCGCTGGCCATTGAGTGGCAGCATGGCGATTTGGCCCTGCGCGGCTGGGTTGCCGATCCGAACGCCAGTAGCGCCGCGTTTGCTGAGATTCAGTACTGCTACGTCAACGGTCGAATGATGCGCGACCGTCTGATTAACCACGCCATTCGCCAGGCCTGTGAAGATAAGCTCGGCACCGATCAACAGCCCGCCTTTGTGCTTTATCTGGAGATCGACCCGCATCAGGTTGACGTTAACGTGCACCCCGCCAAGCACGAGGTGCGTTTCCACCAGTCGCGTCTGGTGCATGATTTTATCTATCAGGGCGTCGTTAGCGTTTTGCAGAAGCAGGCTGAGCCAACGCTGCCGCTGGAAAACGACGTTCCTGCACCGCGATCGCTGCCAGAAAATCGCGTGGCGGCCGGACGTAACCATTTCGCTGAACCCGCAGCCGCGCGCGAACCAGTGGCTCCGCGTTTTTCGTCAGCGGGAAGCGCACCGCGCCCGACGGGCGCCAACTACCCGAATGCCCAGCCGGGGTATCAAAAGCAGCAAGGTGCGTTATACCGTAAATTGCTGGACACCCCAGCCGTGGAACGGAAAGAACATATTGAGGTATCGCCGTCTTCCCTTGACGGACATAGCCAGAGTTTTGGCCGGGTATTGACGATTGTCGCCCCGGACATGGCACTGCTTGAACGCGAGGGGAAATTGATGCTGCTGGCGTTGCCGGTAGCGGAACGCTGGCTTAAACAGGCGCAACTGACGCCAGGGGAAAACGCCGCCTGCGCTCAGCCGTTACTGATCCCGGTCCGGTTAAAAATAAACCATGAAGAAACAGGGGTTTTGCAGCGTGCCCAGGCGCTTCTTGCCGAAATGGGGATTGAAATCGTACTGGACGCGCAGCATGTGACAATTCGCGCAGTGCCTTTACCCTTACGCCAACAAAATTTACAAAACTTGATTCCTGAACTGATAGGCTACCTGGCGCAGCAAACGACGTTTGATGCCGCCGATACCGCGCAGTGGATCGCCCGCCATCTGGCCAGCGAACATTCGCCGTGGAGTATGGCGCAGGCGATTACCGTTCTGGCAGAGGTGGAACGCCTCTGTCCACAGCTGGTGAAAGCGCCGCCAGGTGGTTTGTTACAACCTGTTGATTTAAAAACGGCGATGACCGCCCTGAAACATGACTGATGTAAGTAAGGCGAGCCTGCCAAAGGCGATTTTTTTAATGGGGCCAACGGCCTCCGGTAAAACGGCGTTAGCCATTGAGTTACGTAAAGTTTTGCCAGTAGAGTTGATTAGCGTTGATTCAGCCCTCATTTACCGAGGAATGGACATCGGCACGGCGAAGCCCAACGCAGACGAACTGCGTGCGGCACCGCACCGTTTACTGGATATTCTCGACCCGGCACAGGCTTACTCCGCAGCAGATTTTCGCCGCGACGCCTTAGCCGAGATGGCCGAGATTACCGCCGCGGGACGCATACCGCTGTTAGTTGGCGGCACGATGCTCTACTTTAAGGCGCTGCTGGAGGGGTTATCGCCTCTGCCATCGGCCGATCCGGAAGTGAGAGCGAAGATTGAGCGGCAGGCGGCAGAGCAGGGGTGGGACGTTTTGCACAGGCAACTGGAAGAGATTGACCCGGTTGCCGCAGCGCGGATCCACCCAAACGATCCGCAAAGGCTTTCCCGGGCACTGGAAGTTTTTTTCATTTCGGGTAAAACTTTAACGGAACTGACGCAAACGTCAGGAGACGCTCTGCCGTATCAGGTGCATCAGTTCGCCATCGCCCCGGCGAGCCGTGAACTGCTCCATCAACGAATTGAGCAGCGTTTTCATCAGATGTTGGCTTCAGATTTTGAAGCAGAAGTGCGGGCGCTTTTTGCCCGTGGAGATTTGCATACGGACATGCCTTCCATTCGTTGTGTGGGATACCGCCAGATGTGGTCGTATCTTGAAGGCGAGATTTCATACGATGAAATGGTTTATCGAGGTGTTTGCGCCACGAGACAGTTAGCGAAGCGCCAGATCACCTGGTTGCGCGGTTGGGAGGGTGTTCACTGGTTAGACAGTGAAAAACCACAACAGGCGTTAAACGAAGTGATTGAGGTTATTGGTGATATCGCTGACTGAATGTGTACAATTAAGCCGTATCGTGCGCAATTTTTCAGAATCGCAAGGTTCTAAGTACAAAACAAGCATATAAGGAAAAGATAGAATGGCTAAGGGGCAATCTTTACAAGATCCGTTCCTGAACGCATTGCGTCGGGAGCGTGTTCCAGTTTCTATTTATTTGGTGAATGGTATTAAGCTGCAAGGTCAGATTGAGTCTTTCGATCAGTTCGTGATCCTGTTGAAAAACACGGTCAGCCAGATGGTCTATAAGCACGCGATTTCTACTGTTGTTCCGTCCCGTCCGGTATCTCATCACAGCAATAACGCTGGCGGCGGCACTGGCAGTAACTACCATCATGGCAGCAACGCGCAGGGTTCATCTGCTCCTGCGCAGGACAGCGAAGAAACCGAATAAGGTTTTGGGCTGTTTTCCACACGGGGAGCCAGGGATCCTGCGTTCCCCGCTGATCTTTTTAGAGAGGTTTACGCTTGTTTGACCGTTATGACGCCGGTGAGCAGGCGGTGCTGGTACACATCTATTTTTCGCAAGACAAAGATATGGAAGACCTCCAGGAGTTTGAATCTCTGGTCTCTTCCGCCGGTGTCGAAGCAATGCAGGTGATTACCGGTAGCCGTAAAGCGCCGCACCCGAAGTACTTTGTTGGTGAAGGTAAAGCAGTTGAAATTGCGGATGCCGTAAAAGCAACCGGCGCATCAGTCGTGCTGTTTGATCATGCGCTGTCTCCGGCTCAGGAACGTAACCTGGAAGCTCTCTGCGAATGTCGTGTTATCGATCGCACGGGGTTGATCTTAGATATTTTTGCTCAGCGTGCGCGTACCCACGAGGGTAAGTTGCAGGTTGAGCTGGCGCAGTTGCGCCATCTGGCGACGCGTCTGGTGCGTGGCTGGACACACCTTGAAAGACAAAAAGGCGGGATTGGTTTACGTGGCCCGGGTGAAACCCAGCTCGAAACCGACCGTCGTTTGCTGCGTGGCCGTATAACCCAGATCCTTTCTCGTCTGGAGCGTGTTGAGAAACAGCGCGAACAGGGGCGTCGGGCGCGAACCAAAGCCGACATCCCAACGGTGTCGCTGGTGGGCTATACCAACGCCGGTAAATCCACCCTGTTTAACCATATAACCGAGGCCCAGGTGTATGCCGCAGACCAGCTGTTTGCGACCCTGGACCCTACGCTGCGCCGTATTGACGTCGCAGACGTCGGTGAAACGGTACTGGCGGATACCGTAGGGTTTATCCGCCATCTGCCGCACGATCTGGTGGCGGCGTTTAAAGCGACGTTGCAGGAGACGCGTCAGGCGACCCTGCTGCTGCACGTGATTGATGCGGCTGACGTACGCGTGCAGGAGAACATCGACGCGGTGAATGTGGTGCTCGAAGAGATTGACGCCCACGAAATTCCCACTTTGTTGGTGATGAACAAGATCGATATGCTGGACGATTTCGAACCGCGTATTGACCGAGATGAAGAGAACAAACCAATTCGGGTCTGGCTATCTGCTCAGGCCGGGATTGGTGTGCCACTGCTTTTCCAGGCTTTGACAGAACGTCTTTCCGGTGAGGTAGCTCAGCACACGCTGCGACTGCCGCCACAGGAAGGCAGGCTGCGTAGCCGGTTTTATCAGCTTCAGGCGATAGAAAAAGAGTGGATGGAGGATGACGGCAGCGTGGGGATGCAGGTGCGTATGCCGATCGTTGACTGGCGTCGCCTCTGTAAACAAGAACCTGCGCTGGCGGACTATATCGTCTGATCAGAAAGGGGAAGCCTGAAAAATTCGCCCTTGCATAACAAATATGGAGCATATACATGGCGTGGAATCAGCCCGGTAATAACGGACAAGACCGCGACCCGTGGGGAAGCAGCAATAATCAAGGCGGCAACTCTGGGGGAAATGGCAACAAAGGTGGTCGCGAGCAGGGGCCGCCGGATCTGGATGATATCTTCCGCAAACTGAGCAAAAAGCTTGGTGGCCTTGGCGGAGGAAAAGGTTCTGGCTCGGGTGGCAACTCCACTCAGAGTCCGCGCCCGCCTATGGGTGGCCGCGTAGTAAGTATTGTGGCCGCGGCGGTAGTCATCATCTGGGCAGCCAGCGGGTTCTACACCATTAAAGAAGCAGAGCGCGGCGTGGTAACCCGTTTCGGTAAGTTCAGCCATCTGGTTGAGCCGGGCCTGAACTGGAAACCGACCTTCATTGATAACGTGACCGCAGTGAACGTGGAGTCCGTCCGTGAACTGGCGGCGTCTGGCGTGATGTTGACCTCTGACGAAAACGTGGTGCGCGTTGAGATGAACGTCCAGTACCGCGTGACCGATCCTGAGCGTTATCTGTTTAGCGTGACCAGCGCGGATGACAGCCTGCGTCAGGCGACCGACAGCGCCCTGCGTGGCGTGATCGGTAAATACACCATGGACCGTATCCTGACCGAAGGTCGTACCGTTATTCGTAGCGATACCCAGCGCGAGCTGGAAGAGACCATCCGTCCGTACAACATGGGTATCACCCTGCTGGACGTCAACTTCCAGGCTGCACGTCCGCCGGAAGAGGTGAAAGCGGCGTTTGACGATGCGATTGCCGCGCGTGAAAACGAACAGCAGTACATCCGTGAAGCGGAAGCGTATACCAACGAAGTTCAGCCGCGTGCAAACGGTCAGGCGCAGCGTATTCTGGAAGAAGCGCGCGCGTATAAGACCCAGACCATCCTGGAAGCACAGGGTGAAGTGGCTCGCTTCGCGAAGATCCTGCCGGAATATAAAGCCGCGCCGGAAATTACCCGTGAGCGTCTCTATATCGAGACCATGGAAAAAGTGCTGAGCCATACGCGTAAAGTGCTGGTTAACGACAACAAAGGCGGAAACCTGATGGTCCTGCCGCTGGATCAGATGCTTAAAGGCGGTTCTGCACCGGCAGCAAAAGACAACAGCGGAGCCAACAACCTGCTGCGTCTGCCGCCAGCCTCGTCTGGCAGCTCCAGCGCGAACACAACGCCTTCTTCGAACGATGGTGACATTATGGACCAACGCCGTGCTAACGCGCAGCGTAACGACTACCAGCGTCAGGGGGAATAAGGATGCGTAAGTCAGTTATTGCGATCATCATCATCGCACTGGTCGTGCTCTACACCTCCATCTTTGTGGTGAAAGAGGGCGAACGTGGGATCAAGTTCCAGTTTAGCAGCGTCGTGCGTGACGGCGACAAGCGTCCGGTGATCTACGAGCCGGGTCTGCACTTCAAGGTGCCTTTCATTCAGTCAGTCAAAACGCTCGACGCACGTATCCAGACCATGGATAACCAGGCCGACCGTTTCGTGACTAAAGAGAAGAAAGACCTGATCGTTGATTCCTACATCAAATGGCGTATCAGCGACTTCAGCCGCTACTTCCTGGCAACCGGCGGTGGTGATGTTTCTCAGGCAGAAGTGCTGCTGAAACGTAAGTTCTCTGACCGTCTGCGTTCTGAAATTGGTCGTCTGGATGTAAAAGACATCGTGACCGACTCCCGTGGTCGTCTGACCCTGGAAGTGCGTGATGCGTTGAACTCAGGTACAGCGGGTACCGAAGACGAAGTGGAAACACCGGCAGCGGATGACGCGATTGCCAAAGCGGCTGAACGCGTTCAGGCTGAAACCAACGGTAAAGTACCGGTGATCAACCCGAACAGTATGGCTGCACTGGGTATCGAAGTGGTTGACGTGCGTATCAAGCAGATCAACCTGCCAGCGGAGGTGTCCGAGGCGATCTACAACCGTATGCGCGCCGAGCGTGAAGCGGTAGCCCGTCGTCACCGTTCACAGGGTCAGGAAGAGGCCGAGAAACTGCGTGCCGCAGCGGACTACGAAGTGACCAAGACGCTGGCGGAATCTGAGCGTCAGGGCCGTATCCTGCGTGGTGAAGGCGATGCCGAAGCCGCGAAGCTGTTTGCCGATGCCTTCAGCCAGGATCCCGACTTCTACGCCTTTATCCGTAGCCTGCGTGCTTACGAGAATAGCTTCCAGAGCAACCAGGATGTGATGGTACTCAGCCCGGACAGCGATTTCTTCCGTTATATGAAGACGCCGACTAACGCAACGCGATAAACTCAGGCTCGTTTGAGTATTCAAACCACCGCTCTTCACGGAGCGGTGGTTTTCTTTTATAAGGATGAAAAATGAATTCAACGATCTGGCTCGCACTGGCTTTAGTTTTGGTGCTGGAAGGCCTCGGCCCGATGCTCTATCCACGCGCATGGCGACGGATGATCGCGACAATGAGCCAACTTCCGGACAATATTTTGCGTCGTTTTGGTGGTGGACTTGTGGTTGCCGGTATCGTTATCTACTACATGTTGAGGAAAACGATTGGCTGATCAAAAACTAACCGCAATCGGCATATTTTAGGGTCAAAAAGTGCTGTATATCTGAAAAAGCGATGGTAGAATCCATTTTTAAGCAAACGGTGATTTTGAAAAAAATGGGTAACAACGTCGTCGTACTGGGCACCCAATGGGGTGACGAAGGTAAAGGGAAGATTGTCGATCTTCTGACTGAACGGGCTAAATATGTTGTACGCTACCAGGGCGGTCACAACGCAGGCCATACTCTCGTAATCAACGGTGAAAAAACCGTCCTCCATCTTATTCCATCAGGCATTCTTCGCGAAAACGTCACCAGCATCATCGGTAACGGCGTTGTGCTGTCTCCAGCTGCGCTGATGAAAGAGATGAAAGGTCTGGAAGACCGTGGTATCCCTGTTCGTGAGCGTCTGCTGCTCTCCGAAGCCTGCCCGCTGATCCTGGACTATCATGTGGCGCTGGACGTGGCGCGTGAAAAAGCGCGTGGCGCGAAAGCGATCGGCACTACCGGTCGTGGCATCGGCCCGGCATACGAAGATAAAGTGGCTCGTCGCGGTCTGCGCGTGGGCGACCTCTTCGACAAAGCGACCTTCGCTGAAAAACTGAAAGAAGTGATGGAATATCACAACTTCCAGCTGGTGAATTTCTATAAAGCCGAAGCCGTTGACTACCAGAAAGTGCTGGATGACGTCATGGCGATTGCTGACATTCTGACCGGCATGGTTGTTGATGTGTCCGATCTGCTGGACCAGGCGCGCAAGCGTGGCGATTTCGTCATGTTTGAAGGTGCGCAGGGTACCCTGCTGGACATCGACCACGGTACCTATCCGTATGTAACGTCCTCTAACACCACCGCGGGTGGCGTGGCAACCGGCTCCGGCCTGGGCCCACGTTATGTGGATTACGTTCTGGGCATCATCAAAGCGTACTCCACTCGCGTGGGTGCAGGTCCATTCCCGACCGAGCTGTTTGATGAAACCGGCGAGTTCCTCTGCAAGCAGGGTAACGAGTTTGGCGCAACCACCGGTCGTCGTCGTCGTACCGGCTGGCTGGACGCCGTTGCCGTGCGTCGTGCTGTGCAGATCAACTCCCTGTCTGGCTTCTGCCTGACCAAGCTGGACGTACTGGACGGCCTGAAAGAAGTGAAAATCTGCGTGGGCTACCGTCTGCCAGATGGTCGCGAAGTGACTACCACTCCGCTGGCCGCTGACGACTGGGAAGGCATTGAGCCAATCTACGAAACCATGCCGGGCTGGTCTGAGACCACCTTCGGTGTGAAAGAACGTAGTGGCCTGCCAAAAGCTGCGCTGGACTACATTAAGCGTATTGAAGAACTGACCGAAGTGCCGATCGATATTATTTCTACCGGCCCGGATCGTACTGAAACGATGATCCTGCGCGACCCGTTCGACGCATAATCTTCGTGACTGCTGGCCTGCGGGGAAACCCGTAGGCCGGATAAGCGCAGCGCCATCCGGCGACCGCTCCTGGATCTCCGCTTTTTCGCCCCGTCTGTCAAATAAATTAGCCGCTAACTATCTGGCTGGTTTATCATCATTAATGAATATCTCTGCGGTTTGACCGCGTTTTCCCTTTTTCCTGAGGTTGATGTGCAGTTAACAAGTTTCACCGATTACGGCTTACGCGCGCTGATTTACATGGCGTCGTTACCCGATGGGAAGATGACCAGCATCTCTGAAGTCACAGAGGTGTACGGTGTGTCCCGTAATCATATGGTCAAAATAATCAATCAACTTAGTCGTGCCGGATACGTTGCTGCCGTCCGCGGGAAGAATGGAGGGATCCGTCTCGGTAAACCGGCACAGAGTATCCGTATCGGCGATGTGGTACGTGAACTGGAGCCGCTATCTCTGGTGAACTGTAGCAGTGCGTTTTGCCACATTACGCCCGCTTGCCGCCTGAAACAGGCGCTTTCAAAGGCCGTGCAAAGTTTTCTCAAGGAACTGGATAACTACACGCTGGCCGATTTGGTTGAAGAGAATCAACCGCTTTATAAATTATTGCTGGTGGAATGAAGAAAATTTCCACCGGAGCTGACAACGGAGGAACCGACATGTCACAAGATCCTTTCCAGGAACGCGAAGCCGAAAAATACGCGAATCCTATCCCCAGCCGCGAGTTCATCATTGAACACTTAACAAAACGCGAAAAACCCGCCAATCGTGAAGAACTTGCCGTTGAATTAAACATTGAGGGTGAAGAGCAAATTGAAGCCCTTCGCCGCCGCCTGCGCGCCATGGAGCGCGACGGCCAGCTGGTCTTTACTCGTCGCCAGTGCTACGCGCTGCCAGAACGCCTCGATCTGCTGAAAGGCACCGTTATTGGTCATCGCGATGGCTTCGGCTTCCTGCGCGTGGAAGGCCGTAAAGACGACCTGTACCTCTCATCCGAACAGATGAAGATGTGTATTCACGGCGACCAGATCCTGGCGCAGCCGCTGGGTGCAGATCGTAAAGGCCGCCGCGAAGCGCGCGTGGTCCGCGTGCTGGTGCCGAAAACCAGCCAGATTGTAGGCCGTTACTTTACCGATGCGGGCGTAGGCTTTGTGGTGCCGGACGACAGCCGTCTGAGCTTCGACATTCTCATCCCGCCTGAAGAGGTGATGGGCGCACGCATGGGCTTTGTGGTAGTGGTTGAACTTACCCAGCGCCCGACCCGCCGTACCAAAGCGGTAGGTAAAATCGTCGAAGTGCTGGGCGATAACATGGGCACCGGCATGGCCGTTGATATGGCGCTGCGCACCCATGAAATTCCTTACGTCTGGCCGAAAGCGGTTGAAGACCAGATCGAAAACCTGCGTGAAGAAGTGCCGGAAGAGTCCAAAGCAGGCCGCGTGGATCTGCGCGATCTGCCGCTGGTCACCATTGATGGTGAAGACGCCCGTGACTTCGATGATGCCGTGTACTGTGAGAAAAAACGCGGTGGTGGCTGGCGTCTGTGGGTGGCTATCGCGGATGTGAGTTATTACGTACGTCCACACACGCCGCTGGATAACGAAGCGCGCAGCCGCGGTACGTCGGTCTACTTCCCGTCGCAGGTTGTACCGATGCTGCCAGAAGTGCTCTCGAACGGCCTGTGTTCCCTCAACCCGCAGGTGGACCGCCTGTGTATGGTCTGCGAAATGACCATCTCCAGCAAGGGACGTCTGACGGGCTATAAGTTCTACGAAGCGGTGATGAGTTCTCATGCGCGCCTGACCTATACCAAGGTCTGGCATATGTTGCAGGGCGATCAGGATCTTCGCGAACAGTACGCGCCGCTGGTCAAACACATCGAAGAGCTGCACAACCTCTACAAAACGCTGGATCAGGCGCGCGAAGAGCGCGGTGGGATCTCGTTTGAGAGTGAAGAGGCGAAATTCATCTTTAACGCTGAGCGTCGTATCGAGCGAATCGAGCAGACTCAGCGTAACGATGCGCACAAGCTGATTGAAGAGTGTATGATCCTGGCGAACATCTCGGCGGCACGTTTCGTTGAGAAAGCCAAAGAGCCTGCTCTGTTCCGTATTCACGATAAGCCAACCACGGAAGCCGTAACCTCGTTCCGTTCCGTGCTGGCCGAACTCGGCCTGGAACTGCCTGGCGGCAATAAGCCTGAGCCACGCGATTATGCCGAGCTGCTGGAATCCATCAGCGATCGTCCTGACGCGGAAATGCTGCAAACCATGCTGCTGCGTTCCATGAAGCAGGCGATTTACGATCCGGAAAACCGAGGCCACTTTGGTCTGGCGTTACAGTCGTATGCGCACTTTACCTCGCCGATTCGCCGTTATCCGGATCTGTCCCTGCACCGTGCGATCAAGTATCTGCTGGCGCACGAGCAAGGTCACAAAGGCAATACGACCGAAACCGGAGGGTATCACTACTCCATGGAAGAGATGCTGCAACTGGGCCAGCACTGTTCCATGACCGAGCGTCGTGCGGATGAAGCAACGCGCGACGTGGCGGACTGGCTGAAGTGTGACTTTATGCTGGATCAGGTGGGTAACGTCTTTAAAGGTGTGATTGCCAGCGTCACCGGCTTTGGCTTCTTCGTACGTCTGGATGAGCTGTTTATCGACGGTCTGGTGCACGTTTCCAGCCTTGATAACGATTACTACCGCTTCGACCAGGTCGGACAACGTCTGATCGGTGAATCCGGCGGTCAGACCTACCGTCTGGGCGATCGGGTGGAAGTGAAGGTAGAAGCCGTGAATATGGACGACCGTAAAATCGACTTCAGCCTCATCTCCAGCGAACGGGCTCCGCGTAACGTCGGGAAAACCGAGCGTGAGAAAGCGAAAAAAGGTGGCAACGGTAAAGCGGGCGGCAAGCGACGTCAGGCAGGTAAAAGAGTAAACTTTGAGCCAGACAGCGCCTTCCGTGGCGAGAAGCAGCAGAAGCCCAAGGCGGCGAAAAAAGACGCTCGTAAAGCGAAAAAACCGTCGACCAAGACCCAAAAAATAGCGGCCGCAACCAAAGCGAAGCGCGCGGCGAAGAAACAGCAGGCGGAGTAATTTCCCCTCACCCTGACCCTCTCCCCAACGGGGAGAGGGACAATATTTATTACGAGAACCATCAATGAGTGAAATGATTTACGGCATCCACGCGGTGCAGGCCCTGCTGGAGCGCGCGCCGGAGCGTTTTCAGGAAGTTTTTATTCTGAAAGGGCGTGAAGACAAACGTCTGATGCCGCTGATCCACGCGCTGGAAGCGCAGGGCGTCGTGATCCAGCTGGCGAACCGTCAGTATCTGGATGAGAAAAGCGAAGGTGCTGTACACCAGGGCATTATCGCGCGCGTGAAGCCGGGCCGTCAGTATCAGGAGAACGATCTGCCGGATCTGATCGCTGAGCTGGATAACCCGTTCTTCCTGATCCTCGATGGCGTAACCGACCCGCACAACCTGGGCGCGTGCCTGCGTAGCGCCGATGCAGCAGGCGTGCATGCGGTGATTGTGCCAAGAGATCGTTCCGCGCAGCTTAACGCTACCGCTAAAAAAGTGGCCTGCGGCGCGGCGGAAAACGTTCCGCTGATCCGCGTGACTAACCTGGCGCGCACCATGCGTCTGTTGCAGGAAGAAAATATCTGGATCGTCGGCACGGCCGGTGAAGCGGATCACACCCTGTATCAGAGCAAAATGACCGGCCGTATGGCGCTGGTGATGGGGGCAGAAGGTGAAGGCATGCGTCGCCTGACCCGCGAGCACTGCGATGAGCTGATCAGCATCCCGATGGCGGGCAGCGTATCGTCCCTGAACGTTTCTGTTGCGACGGGTATCTGCCTGTTTGAAGCGGTGCGTCAGCGCGGGTAGCCTGTTGTGCCGGGTGGCGGCTTCGCCTTACCCGGCCTACAAAAGCATGGTACCGTAGGCCCGGTAAGCGCAGCGCCACCGGGCAACAATCTCACTCCTCTAACGACCGCAAATGGTCATCCTTTCTCAGCGTCATCAGCGCGAAAATACTCACCACCGCCGTTGCCATCACGTAGTACGCCGGAATATCCAGATTGCCCGTCTCTTTAATCAGCCCGGTAATGATCAGCCCCGCACAGCCCGAGAAGATCGCATTCGACAGAGAATAGGCCAGCCCCAGCCCGGTATAACGCACGCGCGTCGGGAACATCTCAGACAGCATTGCCGGCCCCGGCCCTGCCAGCATCCCAACCAGACCTCCCGCAATCAGCACTACAATCGCTTTGACAGCCAGCGTGCTGGACTCCGCCTGCAAAATTTTCAGCAGCGGCAGGGCGAGGATCAGCAGGAGCACGGTGGCGATAATCATCACCGTCCGCCGCCCGATCCTGTCGCTCAGCATGCCCGACGGAATGATCGTGAACGCAAACCCAATGTTAGAAATCACCGCAATCAGCAGCGCCTGGTTAAAACCGGTGTGCAGCGCAGATTGCAGATAGGTCGGCATAATCACCAGATAGGTATAACCCGCCGCAGACCAGACCATCACGCGACCAATGCCCATCAGAATGGTTTTGAACGTGGCGGCGGTGCTGGCCTGAGTAACAACCGGTTTTTCCCGTTGCTGCACAAAGCTCGGTGTTTCTTCCATGCTTACCCGCAACCATAGCGCGACCGCACCCATCGGCAACGCCAGGAAGAACGGAATGCGCCAGCCCCAGTCGTGCAAGGCTTCAGGGGAGAGAAGGGTAGAGAGCAACGCGACAATGCCTGCGCCTGCTAACAGCCCGAGCGCCACGGTGAAGGACTGCCATGCCCCGTAAAGACCGCGCTTGCCGCGCGGGGCGAACTCCGTCATCAACGAGACCGCGCCGCCATACTCACCGCCCGCGAACAGTCCTTGCAGAATACGCAGGAGTGTAACGATCAGCGGCGCGGCAATCCCGATACTGGCGTAGACCGGCACAATACCGATGGCAGCGGTGGCGAGCGTCATCAATACCAGCACAATAATCAGCGTCGGTTTACGGCCAATCCTGTCGCCAATGCGGCCAAAGACCACCGCACCCAGCGGGCGGAAGAAGAAAGCGATGGCGAATGAGGCCCAGGTGAGGATCAGGCTGGTGAGCTCCGCTTCCCCCTCAAGCTGGAAGAAGTTTCTGGCAATCACCGTTGCCAGAAAACCATAGACCGCAAATTCATACCACTCGATGAAATTACCGATGGAGCCTGCAATTAATGCACGCTTGTGCGCATCCTGTTGCATAACGATCCTCACAAAAACGGGGTAAGAATAAATTATTCAGCATTAGTGAAGTAATGAAATAGTTTATTCTTATGTTCTGTGAGCTATTTCACGAATGATATCAACATGATCGTCATCGTGTGACCCCCCTCCCATGCAGCGTGCATGCCCTCTGTCCATACTTATCTTTATTGCCAATGAAAGGAGGGAGACAGCATGCACTGGCAGACACATACCGTTTTTAATCAACCTGCACCGCTATCGAACAGCAACCTTTTTCTCTCTGATTGCGCCCTGCGCGATGCGGTAGCGCGCGAAGGGGCTGAGTGGGATGTGGATCTTCTTGCCAGCATCGGCCAGCAGTTGGGTACGGCAGAGTCGCTGGAGCTGGGCAGACTGGCGAACGTTAATCCGCCGGAGCTGCTGCGTTATGACGCCACGGGAGCGAGGCTGGATGACGTCCGCTTTCATCCGGCATGGCATCTTCTGATGCAGGGGCTTTGCGCCAACCGGGTGCACAACCTGGCGTGGGAGGAGGAGGCGCGGAAAGGATCGTTCGTCGCCAGGGCCGCGCGTTTCGTACTTCATGCTCAGGTGGAGGCGGGAACGCTTTGCCCGGTGACCATGACCTTTGCGGCCACGCCGCTGTTGCAACAGTCGCTGCCCAAACCGTTTCATGAGTGGTTAACGCCGCTGATGAGCGATCGCTACGACCCCCATCTTGCGCCGGGGGCGCAAAAGCGCGGCCTGCTGATCGGCATGGGGATGACGGAAAAGCAGGGCGGTTCGGACGTACTCAGTAATACTACCAAAGCAGAGAAATGCAGCGATGGCAGTTACCGGCTGGTGGGGCACAAATGGTTTTTCTCCGTGCCGCAGAGCGATGCGCATCTGGTGCTGGCGCAGGCGAAGGGCGGGTTGTCCTGCTTTTTTGTCCCGCGTTTCTTACCCGACGGGCAACGTAATGCCGTGCGCCTTGAGCGTCTGAAGGACAAGCTCGGCAACCGCTCAAATGCCAGCAGTGAGGCTGAATTTCTTGATGCTTCCGGCTGGCTGCTGGGCGAAGAGGGGGAAGGCGTCCGGCAAATTCTGAAGATGGGCGGGCTGACGCGCTTTGACTGCGCGCTGGGCAGTCACGGACTGATGCGCCGTGCGCTCTCGGTGGCGCTTTATCATGCCCATCAGCGGCAGACCTTCGGCAAAAATCTGATCGACCAGCCGTTAATGCGCGACGTGCTAAGCCGTATGGCGCTGGTGCTGGAGGGACACACGGCACTGCTGTTCCGACTTGCCCGGGCGTGGGACAACCGCAACGACCCGCAGGAAGCCGCATGGGCGCGGCTTTTCACTCCGGCGGCAAAATACAGCGTCTGCAAAGCGGGTATACCGTTTGTGGCAGAGGCAATGGAGGTGCTGGGCGGTGCAGGCTATTGCGAAGAGAGTGAGCTTCCGCGGTTGTACCGTGAAATGCCCGTCAACAGCATCTGGGAAGGCTCTGGCAATATTATGTGCCTGGATGTACTGCGCGTGCTGGCGAAGCAGCCGGGCATTCTCGACCTGCTCGCCGATGATTTCGCGCAGGTCAAAGGTCAGGACAGGCACTTCGATCGCAGCTGGCGTCAGCTACAGCAGAAGCTGCGGAAACCGCAGGAAGCGCAGGGCAGGGAGATCGCGCAGCAGCTCTTTTTACTCGGGGCCGGAAGTCAAATACTGCGGCACGCATCGCCGCCCGTGGCGCAGGCGTGGTGCCGCATGATGCTGGATACCCGGGGCGGCACGCTGATGAGCGAGCAGGTGCAAAACGACCTGCTGCTGCGCGCCACGGGCCGGGTCGGTTAAGCCTTCAGCTGGAACAGGCTCACCAGCCGGGTGAGATGTGAACCCTTCTCGCGCAGCGTCTGTGCTGTCTGCTCGCTGCGTGAGATGCGATCGGCATTGATGTGCGATGCCTCACCGATGTGCGTCATCGCCAGATTCACCTGTCCAATTCCCGCCGACTGCTCGCGGGAGGCGTGGTTGATCTCGGTGACAAGCTGGCTGATGTTATCGATATGAACAATGATGGCATCCATCGCCAGACGCGTCTGCTCAGACAGCGCATGGCCTTCGCTCACCTTGTTCAGCGTATCCCCAATCAGCTGTTCAATCTCTTTTACCGCGTTGGCGCTGCGTGCGGCCAGGGCGCGTACCTCTTGTGCCACCACTGCGAAACCTTTCCCGTGCTCGCCCGCCCGCGCCGCTTCAACCGCCGCATTGAGCGCCAGGATATTGGTCTGGAAAGCGATGGACTCAATCACGCGGGTGATGTCTTCAATGCGTTTCGATGCATCGCGAATATCATCCATGGTGGAGACTGCGTGGGTCACCGTCTCTCCACCCTGATGCACCGCGCGCGAGGTTTCACCCACCAGCTGCTGCGTTTGCTCCATGTTGGCGGCATTTTGCTGCACGGTGGCGGCTAATTGCTCCATGCTGGCGGAGGTCTCCTCAACGCTGCTGGCCTGCTTGTTGATCTGTTCAGAGATCTCGCCGGTGTCTGAAGCCAGCGCGTTAGTCCCCAGATGGATCTCGCTTGCGGCCTCGCGGACCTGCAACACAATTTTTTGCAGGCCTTCCCCGATCCCGTTGATGGCGTCAATCAGCTGGCCGACTTCATCCTGGCGGGTAACCGGCAGGCTGGCGCGCAGATCGCCTGCGGCATACTGCCGGGCAAGCGCGATCACCTCGCGCAGTGGGCGGGTTAGCATCCGGCGAATGAGGATAACGAACAGGCCCGCGAAGAGAGCGGATAGCACCACGCCCGCCATCAGGAAGCGATCGCGCAGTGTGGTGACGCTTGAAAGCAGTACGGCTTTATCCACTTCACCCACGATGGTCCAGTTCCAGCCCGGCAGCGGCGTGTAGGCAACTTTGAGCGTACGGCCATCCGCGCTCACGTGTTCCAGCGTGCCGGCTTTATCACTCAGAAGCTGCTGCTGTGTTGCCGTGTCCCAGTTAGGCAGTTTGCCCTCTTCGCTGGCATGGAACAGATACTGTCCGCGCGTTTTGCCGCTGCTGCGATCCAGTACAAAGAAGTGGCCGCTCTCGCCCAGACGACGGTTAAGGATTTTCTCGCGCATGACGTTCCACGAATGGGTGATGTCCACGCCGACAAAGATAATCCCGATAACCTGGCCTTCCGCATTCTTAACAGGCTGGTACTGCGTGATATAGCGCTTGCCGAACAGCAGCGCGAGGCCACGATAGACCTCCCCTTTAGTGACGGCGGCAAATGCCGGGCTGGTGGTATCAAGAACGGTTCCGATCGCGCGGTCACCATTCTCTTTGCGCAGCGACGTCGCCACGCGGACAAAATCGTTACCGCTGCGGACAAACAGCGTCGAGATGGCTCCTGTTCGGCTCAGGAAGTCATCAGAAAGCGTATTGTTTTCATGCAGCTCCGTTTCGCCGCCTTTCAGCAAAGGAACGGTAAGCCCATTTATGGTCCGGCTCTGGCTGCTGTCGCTGTTTAATGGCTGTGGCAAAAAGGTGGTGAACAGACGGGTATAGCTTTCAACCTCTTCGCTCAGGCTGGTGTTGAACATCTCTACCATATCCACCATGCCAGTGGACTGGTTATGCAGGTCTTCAACCGCAAGATCTTCAAGCTGCTGGCTGGCGTTGTGGCTCAACAGGAAAGTGAACAGCAAAAAAAGCGTAGCGACACTTACACCTGTTAGCAGCGATAGCTTCGTGCCCAGTCCTGCCCGGCGGAAAAAGGTGATCATAAATTGCTCATTATTGAAAAGTGATGGCTGTTCAACGGCAGAGCGGAGAGAACGTTTATCTGTTTAATGTAACTGAATGTTACGCGTTTGTTTTTATTGAGATTCGGGAGAGATAAAAAATTTGCAAAAGTGAAAAGCCACTAAAATTAAGTGGCTTTTATCGGAGGGGATTATGCATAAAGAATGGCCTGCACGCGCCAGTGATTAACATGGTGATCTTCCTGCATCTGGACGATGCGATACCAGGATGCGCCCTGTTCATCGGCCTTCAGGGCGACGACACGTTCAACGTCTTGCGGACTCCCCGTGATATTATTGACGGAGATCTGACCAATCTCATTCAGGCCCGTGACGCAATCCGCGCTGGCAAATTCAGCCGACTGCGCCGTGGTGCTCAGCAGGCCCGCTGAAAGCAATAGCGTCGTTAAAGCAAGGGTTCGTTTCATCGTCAGCTCCTTTTCACGTGTCTCCGGTATCCGCCGGGCAATCCTTCGCGAATAAACTCATTTCCATTGTTGCTGGCATGGAGTTTATTGTGGACAGGAAAATGTCTACGGACGCAAAGCAGTGTAAAGGTCGTTCAAATGATGATGCTCACTTACGGTACAAAATGCCTTGTGCATACCACTGTCCCGTAATAATGGTTTCATCAATCATCGTGATGACGTAATAATCTGCTTTTGCGGCAACGGCCTGTGCTTCAATTGCGTCTTCTGCATCATCCGGTGAACCGCGAACCATCGCGGATACGGTTCCCAGGCGTTGTAATCCTTCCGTCTGATTACGACGAATTTCCTGAGGATGATCGGTAACCGGCGGTGCCGGTTCTGGCGTACCCTGCAATACGGAACATCCGCTGAGCAGTGAGACCAGCAATAAAGCGGTAAGCCTGCGCATAAACCTGTCTCTTTTCCTGATAGCCATAGTGTAGTGGTCTGCGAATTTAGTTTTGGGGGAATGTTCCCGAAGTGTTATCTGGGACGTAGATTTCGAATGAAAATATCGTGAAACCGTAATCCAGCTCTCAACATTATGAATCATTCATCAGCACAGGATCGACAATGATTGAAATTGAAACTCGCCTGCTTAGTGAGCATGAAATCATCCATGCTTTTCCGGCTGGTAAAGGTGAACAGCCGCTGCCGACGGTAGTTTTCTATCATGGTTTTCTCTCCTCAAAGCTGGTCTACAGCTATTTTTCCGTCGCGCTGGCGCAGGCCGGTTTCCGGGTGGTCATGCCTGATGCGCCGAATCATGGGGCACGCTTTACGGGCGATGAACAGGCGCGGCTGGGGCTGTTCTGGCAAACGCTGCACGGCAATCTGACCGAGTTCGCCGGGCTGCGTGACGCGCTTTTACAGGCCGGGCTGGTGGAGGGGAAACGGCTGGCGGTCGCAGGCGCATCAATGGGCGGAATGACGGCGCTGGGGCTCATGGCCAGGCATCCGGAGGTGACGTCCGTGGCTTGCCTGATGGGATCGGGCTACTTTATGTCACTGGCAAAGACGCTGTTCCCGCCGCAGGCACCTCAGGAGATTGAGGCCCTGTTGTCTGAATGGGACGTCAGCCATGCGCTTTCGCAGCTGGCCGATCGGCCCCTGCTGCTGTGGCATGGGGATGCCGACGATGTCGTACCGCCCGGTGAAACGTTCCGTCTGCAACAGGCGCTACAGCGTGAAGGGCTGGACAGCAATCTGACCTGCCTGTGGGGTGCCGGTGTCCGGCACCGTATTACTCCGGCTGCGCTGGAAGCCACCGTGGAGTTTTTCCGTCAGCACCTTTAAACGCGCAGCACCGTGACACCCTGATCCTCGAGCTTGCTGAGGATCTCGGGGTTGGCGTTTTTGCCGGTGATCACCATGCTGATTTGCTCGGCGCGGCTGAAAAGCATGCCGGCGCGTTCACCGACCTTGCTGCTGTCGACCAGCACCACCAGTTTACCCACCACGTTGAGCATGTTCTGCTCTGCCATTGCGGTGAGCATATCGGTTTTATACAGGCCATCCGCCGTCAGGCCTTTGCCGCTGGTAAACATCCAGTGCCCGGCGTAGAGGCTGTTTTCACTGTCCTGCGGGCTCAGGGTTATGGACTGGCTCTTGTTATACTGGCCCCCCATGATCACCACGCTTTCATGTTCCTGGTCAATGAGATAGTTGGCCAGCGGCAGATAGTTGGTAATGATTTGCACCGGCTTGCCGCACATCTCTCGGCCCAGTAAAAACGCTGTCGAGCCGCAGTTAATCACCACGCTTTCCCCGGGATTCACCAGCTGTGATGCCGCTCTGGCAATCCGCACCTTTTCATCGTGATTCTGCGCCTGGTGAATATTCATCGGCGTCCAGCGTGGACGCTGCTGGCTGATGGCCTCTGCGCCGTTGCGGACTTTTTTCAGCTTGCCGCTTTCATCCAGCTTGTTAATGTCCCGCCGCGCGGTAGCAGGGGAGATCCCTAAACGTTCGATCACTTTCTCGACGGTGATAAACCCTGTTTGCGCCAGGAGTTCCAGTAAAATTTGATGCCGTTGCGCTTCCGTCATGAGCTATTCCGAAAAGAATTGATTTGAAAAGATGATATTTGAAATAGCATGAAATTACTAAATTAAATATGACATCGCCAGACACAGTGTCTGGCGATTGGGCTGCACAATCAGAGGAAGGACTTGAACGGCAGGTCTGGCTCAATGGTGAAGCAATCATCAAAACCACGCGGGTAGTGGTACTCGAGATTGTCTTTATCCAGCGGCCAGGTGAACTTGCCGCCAACCTGCCAGATGAACGGCTTGAAACCATACTTGAGTCGGTCTTTTTTCATCTCCCACAGGACGCGGATCTCTTGCGGATCGGCCTGGAAGTTTGACCAGATATCGTGGTGGAAGGGGATCACCACTTTGGTGTTCAGCGCTTCGGCCATGCGCAGCATGTCCGCGCTGGTCATTTTGTCGGTAATCCCGCGCGGGTTTTCACCGTAAGAGCCAAGCGCCACGTCAATCTGGTGCTCGTTACCGTGCTTCGCGTAGTAGTTGGAGTAGTGAGAGTCACCGCTGTGATACAGGGAACCGCCAGGCGTTTTGAACAGGTAGTTCACTGCGCGCTCGTCCATCCCGTCTGGCAGTACGCCTGCGGCTTTCTGGTCAGCAGGCAGGGTGATCAGCGCGGTGCGATCAAAGGCATCCAGCGCGTGAATTTCAACGTCTTTGATTTTCACCACGTCGCCCGGCTTCATCACAATGCAGCGCTCTTTCGGCACGCCCCAGCCAATCCACAAATCCACGCAGGTCTGCGGCCCGATAAAGGGTACGTCGTCCGCGCAGTTTTGCATTACCGCTGCCGCCACGTTCACGTCGATATGATCGTTGTGATCGTGGGTAGAGAGAACGGCGTCGATCTGGCGAATGGCAAAAGGATCAAGCACAAAAGGCGTGGTGCGCAGGTTCGGCTGGAGCTTTTCAACGCCGGCCATACGCTGCATCTGGTGGCCTTTTTTCATCAGTGGATTGCCGTGGCTCTGTTTGCCGGTGCCGCACCAGAAATCGACACAAATGTTGGCGCCGCCTTCTGATTTCAGCCAGATCCCGGTGCATCCAAGCCACCACATCGCAAATGTGCCAGGAGCAACCTGTTCCTGCTCGATCTCTTCGTTCAGCCAGCTACCCCACTCCGGAAAGGTACTCAAAATCCATGATTCACGGGTGATGGTTTTCACTTTACTCATCGTTTGACTCCTGGTTTTAATCAAAAGTAATCATACTGTGACTTGTTGTGATTAATGCTGGCACTGTTTGAATCGATTTGCAATGGCTGATTTGCGGAAAATTCCCCTCGCCACATCACAGAAAATACACCTCGTCGTTGTTAAGATAACCGCTACATATAATTAATATATTGAAAATTAAGAATTTATTTATCTTTCTGGATCGGTAGTGAAAATCATTACTAACTCCATGGAAATAAATTGCGTGATCCGTCACAAATAATCAAATTCAATCTTGTGGTGATTATTTGTGATTAATAGAGTGATGACACCAACCACACAGGGATTGCCCCTCGTGTTCTCATTTTCTGGAGAGAGTTATGGAGATCCTCTACAACGTCTTTACCGTTTTCTTTAATCAGGTAATGACCAACGCCCCGCTGTTGCTGGGTATCGTGACGTGCCTGGGGTACATCCTGCTGCGCAAAAGCGTCAGCGTGATTATCAAAGGCACCATCAAAACCATCATTGGTTTTATGCTGTTGCAGGCGGGGTCTGGCATTCTGACCAGCACGTTTAAGCCGGTCGTTGCCAAAATGTCTGAGGTATATGGCATTAACGGCGCCATCTCTGACACTTACGCGTCCATGATGGCCACCATCGATCGCATGGGGGATGCGTACAGCTGGGTTGGGTATGCGGTACTGCTCGCGCTGGCGCTGAACATCATTTACGTGCTCCTGCGCCGCATCACCGGTATTCGCACCATCATGCTCACCGGGCACATCATGTTCCAGCAGGCGGGGCTGATTGCCGTTTCTCTCTATATCTTCGGCTACCCAATGTGGACCACGGTCATCTGCACGGCAGTGCTGGTCTCGCTTTACTGGGGCATCACCTCCAACATGATGTATAAGCCAACGCAGGACGTTACTGACGGCTGCGGCTTCTCCATCGGTCACCAGCAGCAGTTCGCCTCCTGGATTGCGTACAAAGTTGCACCGTACCTGGGTAAAAAAGAGGAGAGTGTTGAAGACCTCAAATTGCCTGGCTGGTTGAATATCTTCCACGACAACATCGTCTCCACGGCGATTGTGATGACCCTTTTCTTCGGTGCCATCCTGCTCTCCTTTGGCATTGACGTGGTGCAGGCGATGGCGGGTAAAACCCACTGGACGGTCTATATCCTGCAAACCGGTTTCTCCTTTGCCGTGGCCATTTTCATCATCACTCAGGGCGTGCGTATGTTCGTCGCCGAGCTGTCGGAAGCGTTCAACGGTATCTCTCAGCGCCTGATCCCTGGCGCGGTGCTGGCGATTGACTGTGCGGCTATCTATAGCTTTGCGCCAAACGCCGTCGTCTGGGGCTTTATGTGGGGCACCATCGGCCAGCTGATTGCGGTCGGCATCCTGGTGGGCTGTGGCTCCTCAATCCTGATTATTCCTGGCTTTATCCCGATGTTCTTCTCCAACGCCACTATCGGCGTGTTTGCTAACCACTTCGGCGGATGGCGCGCCGCGCTCAAGATCTGCCTGGTGATGGGCATGGTTGAAATCTTCGGGTGCGTGTGGGCGGTCAAGCTCACCGGCATGAGCGCCTGGATGGGCATGGCGGACTGGTCAATTCTGGCGCCGCCGATGATGCAGGGCTTTGCGTCCGTCGGGCTGGTCTTTATGGCCGTCATCATCCTGATTGCACTGACTTATATGTTCTTCGCTGGCCGTTCGCTGCGAGCTGAAGAAGATGCGGAAAAACAAACAGCAGAAGTTTCTGCTCACTAAGGAGTTTCGATTATGACCGTACGTATCCTGGCTGTGTGTGGCAATGGGCAAGGAAGCTCCATGATCATGAAAATGAAAGTGGACCAGTTTTTAACCCAGTCAAACATTGACCACACGGTGAACAGCTGCGCAGTGGGTGAATACAAAAGTGAACTGAACGGCGCGGACATCATCATCGCTTCAACGCACATTGCCGGCGAGATTAGCGTGTCGGGCAACAAATACGTGGTAGGCGTGCGCAACATGCTGTCGCCTGCGGATTTTGGGCCAAAACTGCTGGAAGTGATCAAAGAGCACTTCCCACAAGACGTGAAGTAAGGATGCCACATGAAACTACGTGATTCGCTGGCTGAGAATAACTCCATCCTTTTACAGGCCGAAGCCAGTACCTGGCAGGAAGCGGTGAAGCTGAGCGTGGACCTGCTGGTTAAGGCGGACGTTGTCGAGCCGCGTTATTACCAGGCCATCCTGGATGGCGTGGCGCAGCACGGCCCCTATTTTGTGATTGCCCCGGGGCTGGCAATGCCGCATGGCCGCCCGGAAGAGGGTGTCAAGGAAACCGGTTTTGCGCTGGTGACGCTGAAAACCCCGCTGGTGTTCAACCACGAAGATAACGACCCGGTCGACATTCTGATCACCATGGCAGCTGTCGATGCCAACACCCACCAGGAGGTGGGCATCATGCAGATCGTTAACCTGTTTGATGACGAAGCTAATTTTGACCGTTTACGTGCCTGCCGTACCGCGCAGGACGTGCTGGATTTAATTGATAACGCCACTGCGGCGGCCGTTTAAGAGGAATTGAAAATGTCATTACCAATGTTGCAGGTCGCGCTGGATAACCAGACGCTGTCTCACGCTTACGAAACCACCCGTCTGATTGCGGAAGAGGTGGACATCATCGAAGTCGGCACCATTCTGTGCGTGGGCGAAGGCGTTCGTGCGGTTCGTGACCTGAAGGCGCTCTATCCGCATAAAATCGTGCTGGCGGATGCCAAAATTGCCGATGCGGGCAAAATTCTCTCTCGCATGTGCTTTGAAGCCAACGCCGACTGGGTCACCGTGATCTGCTGTGCGGATATCAACACCGCGAAAGGCGCGCTGGACGTGGCGAAAGAGTTCAACGGCGACGTGCAGATTGAACTGACTGGTTTCTGGACCTGGGAGCAGGCGCAGGAGTGGCGCGAAGCGGGTATCCAGCAGGTGGTTTATCACCGTAGCCGTGATGCGCAGGCCGCAGGCGTGGCGTGGGGCGAAGCCGATATCAGCGCGATCAAACGTCTGGCCGATATGGGCTTCAAAGTGACCGTCACCGGTGGCCTGGCGCTGGAGGATCTGCCGCTGTTCCAGGGTATCCCGATTCACGTCTTTATTGCCGGTCGTAGCATTCGTGATGCTGCGTCTCCGGTGGAAGCGGCGCGTCAGTTCAAACGCTCAATCGCTCAGCTTTGGGGTTAAGGAGCGGGTATGTTGTCAAAACAGGTCCCGCTTGGCATCTATGAAAAGGCACTCCCTGCGGGGGAGTGCTGGCTGGAGCGGTTACAGCTGGCGAAGCAGCTGGGTTTCGATTTTGTCGAAATGTCGGTGGATGAGACGGACGAGCGTCTTTCTCGCCTGGACTGGCGCCGCGACCAGCGTCTGGCGCTGGTGAGCGCCATTGCCGAAACCGGCGTGCGCGTGCCATCCATGTGCCTGAGCGCTCACCGTCGTTTTCCGCTTGGCAGCGAAGATGATGCCGTACGCGCCGAAGGGCTGGAGATCATGCGTAAAGCCATTCGCTTTGCACAGGATGTTGGCATCCGCGTGATCCAACTGGCGGGTTACGATGTTTACTATCAGGAAGCCAACGATGAGACGCGCCGTCGTTTCCGTGACGGCCTGAAAGAGAGCGTTGAGATGGCAAGCCGTGCGCAGGTGACGCTGGCGATGGAGATCATGGATTATCCATTGATGAACTCCATCAGCAAGGCGCTGGGCTACGCGCACTATCTGAACAATCCGTGGTTCCAGCTTTATCCGGATATCGGCAACCTGTCGGCATGGGATAACGACGTACAGATGGAGCTTCAGGCGGGCATCGGGCATATCGTGGCGGTGCACGTAAAAGATACCCGTCCCGGCGTGTTTAAAAACGTACCGTTCGGCACCGGGGTGGTGGATTTCGAACGGTGCTTCCAGACGCTCAAACAGACAGGTTATTGCGGACCTTACCTGATTGAGATGTGGAGCGAAACCGCGGACGACCCGGCGGCAGAAGTGGCGAAAGCCCGGGACTGGGTGCGCGAGCGCATGGCGCGGGCAGGCTTACTGGAGGCGGAACATGCTTAAGCTGAAACAGCAGGTCTTTGAGGCCAATATGGATCTCCCGCGCTATGGACTGGTGACGTTTACCTGGGGCAACGTAAGCGCCATCGATCGCGATCAGGGGCTGGTGGTGATTAAGCCGAGCGGCGTGGCCTATGACGCCATGAAAGTGGACGATATGGTGGTGGTTGACCTGGAAGGACACGTTGTTGAAGGCAAATGGCGTCCTTCTTCAGATACGGCAACCCATCTGGCGCTGTACCAGCGTTACCCGTCCCTGGGTGGTGTTGTGCATACCCATTCCACGCACGCCACCGCCTGGGCACAGGCCGGGCTGGCGATCCCTGCTTTGGGTACGACGCACGCGGACTACTTCTTCGGCGATATTCCCTGCACGCGGGCGTTAACGCAGGCTGAGGTCGAAGGCGAGTACGAACTTAACACCGGCAGGGTCATTATCGAAACGCTGGGTGAGACGGAACCACTGCATACGCCGGGTATTGTGGTGTACCAGCATGGTCCATTCTCATGGGGTAAAGATGCGCATGACGCCGTGCATAACGCGGTGGTGATGGAAGAGGTGGCTCGAATGGCGTGGATTGCGCGCGGCATTAACCCACAGCTTCAGGGCATTGATGATTATCTGATGAACAAGCATTTCATGCGTAAGCACGGCCCGAATGCTTATTACGGGCAGAAGTGAATAAGTGCTCTGGAATACCGAAACAGTTGTAACCGGTGGTATTCCGGAGCCATTCATAAAAAAAGCCCCCGGCAGGGGGCAATCATATATAGCTATGATTTTCGTTGGCTTTCCTGGTGCTGGCGATAAAGCGTTACTGGTAAATATCTGCACTGGCGCGCATATTGCCGTTGCTGCCGGGCTCACGTGTCAGTATGACGTGATAGTATTTTGCGCCCTGCGCATCGGTTTCTTCATTAAGCGCCTGATCTGCTTCACTTTCAGTGGCGAAGTTATGATTGATGTAAATAACGCCTAAGCTCTGCACATCATCCATGTTTCTGGCCTGTCGGCTGTCTATCTTGATGGCTGCCATCGCGTTTGCACTGAGCAAAAGCGCAGCCAAAATGGCGATTGCGATTCTTTTCATGATATGCGCTCCACGACTGCGTGCTGTGATATGGGGTAATGCTCTCCTTCTCTGCTTAAGGCTTCTGATTAAAGTGTAATCGCTACTCGGGTTGCGATGGGTGACCATTTCTGATGGTGTTGTTCAAAAAAACAGCGTTTCTGATAAGTGAGATTTTAAATCACCCACTTAGAACAGCTTTACCCTTTGTGCGAATTATTTGTGCAATCACCTTGTGTTTAGCGGGGCGCGCAAGTATTATGACGCGTCAATTTTTCAGCCGACCTTTAACACGTTCCTTGCCTCCCCGGGCCTCGGCTGACCCAGACAGGAGGCTGAATAATCCGTAAGGAGCAATTCGATGCGTCATTACGAAATCGTTTTTATGGTCCATCCTGACCAGAGCGAACAGGTTCCGGGCATGATCGAGCGTTACTCTGCTGCCATCACTGGTGCAGAAGGCACGATCCACCGTCTGGAAGACTGGGGCCGCCGTCAGCTGGCTTACCCAATCAACAAACTGCACAAAGCTCACTACGTTCTGATGAACGTTGAAGCGCCGCAGGAAGTGATTGATGAGCTGGAAACTACCTTCCGCTTCAACGATGCCGTTATCCGCAGCATGGTTATGCGTACCAAACACGCAGTGACCGAAGCATCTCCGATGGTTAAAGCGAAAGACGAGCGCCGTGAGCGTCGCGATGATTTCGCAAACGAAACCGCAGATGATTCTGATGCTGGGGATTCTGAAGAGTAATTTCTGATGACCAACCGTCTGGTGTTGTCCGGCACCGTGTGCAGGACCCCCCTTCGAAAGGTCAGCCCATCAGGAATTCCGCATTGCCAGTTCGTGCTTGAGCATCGTTCTGTGCAAGAGGAAGCCGGGTTTCACCGGCAGGCGTGGTGCCAAATGCCCGTTATCATTAGCGGACACGAAAACCAGGCCATTACTCACAGTTTAACGGTCGGTAGTGCAGTAATCGTTCAGGGGTTCATCTCTTGCCACAAGGCAAAGAACGGCCTGAGCAAAATGGTTCTGCATGCCGAGCAGATTGATTTGATAGATACTGGAGACTAGCCAAATGGCACGTTATTTCCGTCGTCGCAAGTTCTGCCGTTTCACCGCGGAAGGCGTTCAAGAGATCGACTATAAAGATATCGCAACGCTGAAAAACTACATCACCGAAAGCGGTAAGATTGTCCCAAGCCGTATCACCGGTACTCGTGCAAAATATCAGCGTCAGCTGGCTCGCGCTATCAAACGCGCTCGCTACCTGTCTCTGCTGCCGTACACTGATCGTCATCAGTAATCGGGCACGGTCCATTAATACGACTTTAAGAGGATAAGGTAATGCAAGTTATTCTGCTTGATAAAGTAGCAAACCTGGGCAGCCTGGGTGATCAGGTAAACGTTAAAGCGGGTTACGCTCGTAACTTCCTGGTACCACAGGGTAAAGCTGTTCCAGCTACTAAGAAAAACGTAGAGTTTTTCGAAGCACGTCGTGCTGAACTGGAAGCCAAACTGGCTGACGTTCTGGCGGCTGCTAACGCTCGCGCTGAAGCAATCAACGCACTGGGCACCGTTACCATCGCGTCTAAAGCTGGCGATGAAGGTAAACTGTTCGGTTCCATCGGTACCCGCGATATCGCTGATGCAGTCACTGCAGCAGGCGTTAAAGTGGCTAAGAGCGAAGTTCGCATGCCGAACGGCGTTCTGCGTACCACTGGTGAGCACGAAGTTGACTTCCAGGTTCACAGCGAAGTGTTCGCTAAACTGGTTGTTAACGTAGTAGCTGAGTAATTTTTTACTCTGCTCACGTCGAAGCGCCGGCCTTGTGCCGGCGTTTTGCTTTTTAGCGTGACCCTACGTCATGTTTTGCGATTGTAAGGTCGCTATTCCTGATGCATTCTCTGATAATAAATTGAAACGCAATTTTATTTATGAGATTTGTCATGGATACCGCTCTGCCCACGCCCGTCTTTGCCCGTCGAAATGTGGCCTATGCCTGCGCCACGCTCTGCTGTCTGCTTTGGGGAAGCTCATACCCGGCCATTAAAAGCGGCTACGAACTCTTCCAGATCGCGACCGATGATATTCCGTCCAAAGTCGTCTTTGCTGGATACCGTTTTCTGTTTGCCGGTGCGTTGCTGCTGCTCTTTGCCCTGGCCCAACGTAAACCGATTGGCAGGCTCACACCCACGCAGTTTGGTCAGCTCACGATCCTCGGGCTGACCCAGACCACCCTCCAGTACACCTTCTTTTATATCGGCCTTGCTTACACCACCGGGGTGAACGGTTCGATCATGAATGCCACCGGGACCTTCTTCAGCGTGCTGCTGGCGCACTTTATCTACCACAACGACAAACTCAGCTATAACAAAACGCTGGGCTGTGTTCTGGGCTTTACCGGCGTGATGCTGGTGAACTTCCACGGCGGGTTAAGTGATTTCCAGTTTGTCTGGCAAGGTGACGGATTTGTGGTGCTGGCGGCCTTTATTCTCTCTGCGGCCACGCTTTACGGGAAACGCATTTCCCAGACCGTTGACCCGACGGTGATGACGGGATGGCAGCTGGCGATAGGCGGGGCGGCACTGGTTGCGGGAGGCTATGCCACGGGCGGGGCGCTGGAGGTGCACAGCATGAAGGCCGTCGCCGTGCTGGGGTATCTGACGCTGCTCTCATCCGTGGCGTTCGCCCTGTGGAGCGCGCTGCTGAAAGTGAACCGCGTGAGTATGATTGCCCCGTTCAACTTTGTCATACCTGTAGCAGGAACGGTGCTCTCCGCCATATTCCTCGGCGAAGACATTCTGGACATCAAATACGCGATTGCGCTGGTGCTGGTCTGCTCGGGGATCTGGTGGGTGAATAAACGTCGTGCCTGAGAACAAAAGTGCCGGGGGGCGGCTTCGCCTTACCCGGCCTGGGCTATTAACGTGCTCTGATAAAACTGCCGTCCGGCTGGCGGGTAAACAGTACCTGCTGCCCGTTTCCGGTATCGATCGTTAACCCGGTCACCACCCCACTGGCATTCTGGCGGATCTGCACCATCTGACCATTTTGCAGGTTGCTGAGCGGCTTGCCTGCCCCCTCGACTTGCGCCATGGCATACACATCCGTTGCAGGCAGGCTGTGGTCGCGGAACAGCTGAGCAAGGGTTTTCCCTGGCTCTACGCGATACGAACGCCACTGCTGCTCAATGCCGGTGGGCTGTTGCGCCTGTGGCTCTGAAGGGGCGACGGTCTGCTCCTGATCTTCCTGAACAGGTTCTGGTTCAACCGGCGCAACCTGGCCCGGATCGTTAGACGGTGTGACCAGTTGCGTCTGCATCGGCTGTGAATCAGGCTGCGGCTGGCTTTGCGACTGGATATCCAGCTCAGCATTGCGGCTTACCGGCCCGGTATCAACTTTGTCACTGCCGGAAGGAAGCAGGAAACCGATGACCATCAGCAACGCGCCGATGATAATGCCTCTGCGGTGCAAAGGCGGCAGCGGGTCCATGATGCGAAAGTTATCCGGCGCATGCCAGATTTTCGCCAGGGTAGGTTTCAGTTCAAATCGCCCGGGCATGGCTCTCCTCCTGCTCCGCGTCTTTTTATCCTGTCCTGAGAAGTGTAGTTTGCTAACTGCCTGATGGGCGTAACAAAGCCAGCTTTCGTGACATATATTAGGGAAAATCCTGACGGCTGCTATTGTTTCCGTTTCGTCGCAGTTTGTCACCTTTACTTAAGACAAAGTTTTACCCATAAGGGCATGGCTGATATGCTGCCCGCTACTTTAAATGTGATGGAAGGAAAACCCATGACCACCCCGACTTTTGACACTATCGAAGCGCAGGCAAGCTACGGCATCGGCTTGCAGGTAGGACAGCAGCTGAGCGAATCCGGCCTGGAAGGTCTGTTACCGGAAGCGCTGGTGGCGGGTATCGCTGACGCGCTGGAAGGCAAGCAGCCCGCTGTGCCGGTTGACGTTGTGCACCGTGCGCTGCGTGAAATCCACGAACGTGCTGACACCGTACGTCGCGCGCGTTTCGAAGAGATGGCGGCAGAAGGCGTGAAATATCTGGAAGAGAACCGTGAGCGTGAAGGCGTGAACAGCACCGAGTCCGGCTTGCAGTTCCGCGTAATCAATCAGGGTGATGGCGCAATCCCGGCGCGTACCGACCACGTTCGCGTACACTACACCGGTAAGCTGATCGACGGCACCGTGTTCGACAGCTCCGTCGCGCGTGGCGAACCGGCTGAATTCCCGGTCAACGGCGTGATTGCAGGCTGGATCGAAGCCCTGACCCTGATGCCAGTAGGTTCAAAATGGGAACTGACTATCCCGCACAACCTGGCATACGGCGAGCGTGGCGCTGGCGCGTCCATTCCGCCATTCAGCACCCTGGTGTTTGAAGTCGAGCTGCTGGAAATCCTGTAATCGGTTTTTCTTATTTTCCTCTCTCCGATCGGGGAGAGGAAAATAGCGATAAAACCTGGAGTTACGACGGAATCAACATTTTGTATTGCAAACGAAACTGTTACGTGTATTTTTGTGAGCTGTTTCGCGCTGTATGAGTGATATGACACTCACTTTCAACATATTATTAACATAATATTCAAATCATAGTATTCATCCCGCCGATTCTTACCTACTATCGATAAGCCCTTACACAGGGAACGTCATTTTTTTGGCGTATTTAAAGGCCAGAAGAGCCTTAACAACACAGACAGGCATAAACAGGAAAATATCACATGGTAGATCAGGTCAAAGTCGCCGCCGCAGAAGAGGCGACGTCTGAACAGTCGCTACGGCGAAATCTCACGAACCGTCACATTCAGCTCATTGCCATTGGCGGCGCCATCGGCACAGGGCTATTTATGGGCTCGGGCAAAACTATCAGTCTTGCAGGCCCGTCGATCATCTTCGTTTATATGATCATCGGTTTTATGCTCTTTTTCGTGATGCGTGCAATGGGTGAATTGCTGCTCTCGAACCTCGAATACAAATCCTTCAGCGACTTCGCGTCAGACCTGCTCGGCCCGTGGGCGGGCTATTTTACCGGCTGGACCTACTGGTTCTGCTGGGTGGTTACCGGCATGGCGGATGTTGTCGCTATTACGGCCTACGCCCAATTCTGGTTCCCCGGCCTGTCGGACTGGGTGGCCTCGCTGGCGGTGATTGTCCTGCTGCTGAGCCTCAACCTCGCGACCGTTAAAATGTTCGGTGAGATGGAGTTCTGGTTCGCGATGATCAAAATCGTCGCCATCATCGCGCTGATTGTCGTCGGGCTGGTAATGGTGCTGACGCACTTCCAGTCGCCAACTGGCGTTCAGGCCTCGTTTGCCCATCTGTGGAATGATGGCGGCTGGTTCCCGAAAGGCATCAGCGGCTTCTTCGCCGGTTTCCAGATTGCGGTGTTCGCGTTTGTCGGGATTGAGCTGGTGGGGACCACGGCGGCGGAAACTAAAGATCCGGAGAAATCCCTGCCGCGCGCGATCAACTCCATTCCGCTGCGTATCATCATGTTCTACGTGTTCGCGCTGATCATCATTATGTCCGTGACGCCATGGAGCTCAGTAGTGCCAACCAAGAGCCCGTTCGTCGAGCTGTTCGTGTTGGTGGGGCTGCCCGCTGCCGCGAGCCTGATTAACTTCGTGGTGCTGACCTCTGCGGCCTCTTCCGCGAACAGCGGCGTCTTCTCCACCAGCCGTATGCTGTTTGGTCTGGCGCAGGAGGGCGTTGCCC
Source organism: Enterobacter cloacae complex sp. IR5428 (assembly GCF_049238585.1). Taxonomy (NCBI): domain Bacteria; kingdom Pseudomonadati; phylum Pseudomonadota; class Gammaproteobacteria; order Enterobacterales; family Enterobacteriaceae; genus Enterobacter; species Enterobacter cloacae complex sp. IR5428. The sequence continues at coordinate 69,784 of NZ_JBMKHV010000008.1, forward strand.
CGAGCGCGTTCGCCAAACTGTCTAAACGTGCGGTACCGGCGAAAGGGCTGACCTTCTCCTGCATCTGTCTGCTGGGCGGTGTGGTGATGCTCTACGTTAACCCGAGCGTAATCGGCGCGTTCACCATGATCACCACGGTGTCGGCGATCCTGTTTATGTTCGTCTGGACCATCATCCTCTGCTCATACCTGGTGTACCGCAAACAGCGTCCACATCTGCATGAGAAGTCGATCTACAAGATGCCACTGGGCAAGCTGATGTGCTGGGTGTGCATGGCGTTCTTCGTCTTCGTGCTGGTGCTACTGACGCTGGAAGAAGATACCCGTCAGGCGCTGATCGTCACGCCGCTGTGGTTTATCGCGCTGGGGCTGGGCTGGCTGTTTATCGGTAAGAAACGGATGGCTGGCATGCGTTAAGCATGTTGCCGGGTGGCGCTGTCGCTTACCCGGCCTACGTTCGAGGACGTTGTAGGCCCGGTAAGCGCTAGCGCCACCGGGCTTTTTTATTTACCCGATAATGCACGCGGGAACAGAACGTTATTCTCAAGACTGATGTGTTCCATCAGATCGTCGATCATCTCGTTGATGCCGTTGTACATCGCTTTCCAGGTGGTGCACGCCTCTGGCGGCGGTGTGACATTGTGGGTGGTGTGTTTGATCACTTCCAGCAGTTCTCCGGCGTCATCATGTTCGCTTTCCATCACGCTGATGGGCCCCATTGCCTGGCTGCCCATGCCCTGTTTGATCATCGGGAAGAGGATCTGCTCCTCTTTCATCATGTGGCTGGATAGTTCTTCGTGCAGCATGGTCAGGTATTTTGCCAGGCCGCGCGGTACGGAAGGTTTATCGGCGTGAACGCGCTCAACTTTGGTGGCCTGTAAAATCAGCTCCGGCAGCTGTTCGCGGTGACGGTCGTGGTAACGCACAATGATATGGTCGATGATTTCAGCCAGCGGCGCGGTGCGCCAGTCTTTGTCGACAGGCTGTTCTGCCAGCTTAGCCAGCTCCGCTTCGATAGCTTCTACATCCAGCTCTTTACGCGACGCTGCGCGCGCCAGCGTTTGCTTACCGCCGCAGCAGTAATCCATATCGTATTTACGGAACAGCGCTGAAGCGCGAGGGATGGAGAGCGCCAGCTCGCCTAAGGGTTGGTCGCGGAAGGCCATAGCAGTTACCTCATCATCAGGAATATAAGATGCATTTTAAATGCATCTTTATGGGGATACTATAACCCTTTAGAGGCAAGGGTAAAAATGAGAAGGGGATCACAAAATAATCGTGCTTTTAACTTGCTGATTGAATGCAGAAAAGGGCTTTCGAAAGTTTTTAAAGGTGGAGAAACAGTAAACAACCTGCCGCGCGTGCCGATAGATACAGGTCAGACAATACCTGTATATAAAAAAGGCAACGCATGTTTAAACGTATAAAAGTCATTACTCTTTTGATTTCGGTGCTGCTTGTGCTCGGCATCATGCAACTGATCTCCGCCGGCATTTTCATTAATGCGCTCAATAACGACAAAGAGAACTTCACCGTTTCTCAGCTTTCCAGCCAGAACGTCGCGGAGTTTACCGACGCCTGGATCAGCCTGAATCAGGCGCGTGTCACCCTTAACCGCGGCATGCTGCGTCTGCAAAGCAGCATGGCGTCGCAGATTAACGGCGGGCAGCTGAACGAGCTGGTCAATACCGCGAAAAACCTGCTGGCTGATGCCCAGACACATTACGATAAATATTACGCGCTGCCGGAAACGCCGGGTATGGACGAGCACCTGGCCGACAGGCTGGAAGAGCACTACCGCATCTACTCCGCCACGCTGACGCAAATGAACGTTCTGCTGGGGCAGGGCAATCTGGAAGATATGTTCAAACAAAATGCCGAACAGAAGCAGACCGCGATGCAAAAGGTCTATCGCGAATGGCGCGAGGCGCAGGCCGCGCTCACCGACAAAGGCATCAAAGACAATGAAAGCGACTACAAACGCATTCTGTGGATCCTCTCTGCGGTGATGCTGCTGGTGATCGCGGTGATTATTTCCAGCTGGATTGCGATGCGCCGCGTGCTGCTGCTGCCGCTGGAAGAGGTGATCAGCCATATCCGCGCCATTGCGGCAGGGGATTTAACCCAGCCGATTCAGGCTGAGGGTAAAAATGAAATGGCGATCCTGGCGCGCAACGTTCAGGAGATGCAGACTGCGCTGGCCAACACGGTGGGCGTAGTGCGTGAAGGCGCAGATACCATCTACACCGGCGCGGGTGAAATCTCGGCGGGCAGCAACGATCTCTCGTCTCGCACCGAGCAGCAGGCCGCTTCTCTGGAAGAGACGGCAGCCAGCATGGAACAGTTAACCGCCACCGTGAAGCAAAACGCCGATAACGCGCGTCAGGCGTCGCGTCTGGCGCTGGACGCCTCCTCCACCGCGAAGAAGGGCGGAAATGTGGTAGAAGGCGTGGTGCGCACCATGGACGAAATCGCCACCAGTTCCAGCAAAATTGCGCAAATTACCAACGTAATCGATGGCATTGCTTTCCAGACCAATATTCTGGCGCTGAACGCGGCGGTAGAAGCGGCGCGTGCGGGCGAGCAGGGGCGTGGCTTCGCGGTTGTCGCGGGTGAGGTGCGTACCCTTGCCCAGCGCAGCGCTCAGGCGGCGAAAGAGATCAAAGCCCTGATCGATGATTCCGGCGAGCGCGTTAACGCGGGCTCTCAGCTGGTAAATGAAGCGGGCGCGACGATGGCAGAGATCGTCAATGCAGTTACGCGCGTGACTGACATCATGGGTGAGATTGCGTCGGCCTCCGACGAACAGAGCCGCGGTATCGACCAGGTGGGCCAGGCGGTGGCGGAGATGGATCGCGTTACCCAGCAGAACGCCTCGCTGGTGGAGGAGTCTGCGGCGGCGGCGGCGGCGCTGGAAGATCAGGCCGCGCGCCTGAACGACGCGGTGGCGGTGTTTAAGATCACCCGTAACCAGGCGGTGAAAGCCGCGCCGGTAAAGACCTATGCACCTAAAGCGCAGCCCGTAGCGGCGTCTGAAGCGAACTGGGAAACGTTCTGATACTGTGCCGGGTGGCGCTGACGCTTACCCGGCCTACGGTTTTGTAGGCCCTGCAAGCTAAGCGCCGCTGGTCGAAAAGCTCACCCCTCCGACGCCGGAACGACCATCGGTTTTTCCGGCTTCGCTCTCACCGCAATCACCACCCCAACGACCAGCAGCGCGATCCCGCAGGCCGTTAGCAGCGGCGGCACGCTCTGGCGCATCAGGAAGGTATAGAGCAGCCCGGCCAGCGTTTCAAAGACAATCAGCGGCCCCAGTATCACCGTCGGCAGCTTCTGGCTGGCAATGTTCCAGCACAGTGCGCCAACCCACGAACAGAGCACGGCAATGGCGACCATTAACCCGACGAATACCCACGGGCGCGGTCCGAAGGGCAGGGCGAAATCCGGATGCTGGCTACCCAGCCAGATACATGCACCCACATAGCCCAGCAACGAGACAGGAAGCGTGACCAGCGCCTGCGCCGTCGCCCACATCATCGGATGTTTATCCGGGTTTTCCCGCAGCCAGCGTGCGTTGCGCAGGGCATACCAGGCCCAGCAGACAACTGAAATAACCGCCAGAAAGATCCCAGAACCGTAACGCCACAAGCTGAAGTTTTCGAGGCCGTGGCGTAGCTCGGCAATATTCACGCACACCAGCCCCACGGCGATGCATACCAGCGCAGGCACCATCTTTGACCACGCCAGTTTCCCGTCTCGCTGGCTATAAAGCAGGTTTGCGAAAACCGGAATGACCACCGGCAGCGTGCCGATAATCATGGTCGACACCGGCGCACCGGTACGCTGAATGGCGCTCGCCAGGCAGACGTAGTAGATAAGATTACCCATCATGGTCAGCCACAGCGCGGTGAGCCAGTCCTGGCGACTCAGCTGGCGCAGACGCGCACGCCCCAGCCATGCCAGCGGCACGGCAATAAGCCCCAGCGCCAGATAGCGTCCGGTCGACTGCAATATTGCCGGGTACTCAGGCACAATCAGCGGGCCGACGAAAATCAGCCCCCACATCAACCCTGCAAGCAGGGCATACAACACGCCGCTAATCATCTTTTCGTCCACAGTAATACATGTTGTAGCCAGTGTAGGAGGCACAGATGCACGCGTATTGTATGAGGTTGCGCATTAGCGCGGCGAAACCTGCTTCTGGTAACGCACGGGCGTAATGCCGTAGCGGCGGGTAAAGGCGCGGGTCAGGTGAGACTGATCGGTCAGCCCCGTTGCGGCGGCCACCTCGGCGGCAGGCATGCCGTGGGTGAGGAATGCTTTGGCGCGCCACAGCCGGATGGCCATCAGCATCTGGTGTGGGGTGACGTGAAAATGGGCCTTAAACTGGCGCTGGAAATGGTACGGACTGAGCGACACAACGCTCGCCAGTTCGTCCAGGGTGAGCGCGCGCATATAGTTGTCGTGCAGATAGTCGCGAACGCGCTCGAAGCGGTGCGCGCCCTCCCGGGCTACCGGCGCGTGACGGGCCAGCGGCTGGAACGTCTCAATCAGATCCAGCAGCAACCCTTTTTGTGCCAGCGCATCGTTCGTATGCCAAAGGCCGTAAATCAGCTGGCCAATTTGCTGCGAGCGCAGCGGGTCGTGGCGGGTCACGTCGCTAAACCACCAGTGGCGAAGGCCGGTGACTTCTTCCAGCAGGTCGGGTTCGATATAGACCATCCGGTAGCGCCAGCCGCCTTCGGTGGCGGATTCGCCCGTGTGGATCTCGTCCGGGTTCATGGTCACGACCGATTTTTCAGCGGCTAAGTGTTGGGTTCCGCGGTAACGGAAGCGTTCGGCGCCGGTTTCAATGGTGCCGATACCGAAGGCTTCATGCGTGTGAGGCTCAAAGGCGTAGTCAGCAATATGCGCGTGATATAGCTCCAGACCCGGCAACTGCGCCAGATGGCGAAAGCGCGCGCTGTCTCTCTCATCAGTAAACTGTTCCGGTACGCCTTGCACGGTGAGCCTCCTTGTGGGTCATCGCTTCATTATCCGAGATGACCCGAAGGGATGCCACAAAAAATAACCAATTCTTAACAATTACAGAATGGCTTTGATGCTCTCCGCCAGCGGCGTGGTCGGACGGCCAATCAGTTTGCTCAGGGTACGGCTGTCGTCAAACAGGCCGCCTTTGGACGCACCGGTATCGGAATCCGCCAGCATCTCCGCCAGCCCGGCAGGCAGACCAACGCCTTTCAGTGCAGCGGCATAATCGGCTTCGCTGAGGTTCTGATACGTTACCGGCTTACCGCTCTGCTTGCTAAGCTCCGCAGCCAGTTCGCTCAGCGTCCAGGCATTGTCACCTGCCAGTTCATACACCTTGCCGGCGTGACCCTCTTCAGAAATCACTTTTGCCGCAGCCGCCGCGTAATCCGCACGGGTCGCAGAGGCAATTTTGCCTTCGCCTGCGGCACCTATAAATACGCCGTGTTCCAGCGCTGGCGGCGCGCTTGCCAGGTAGTTTTCGGTGTACCAGCCGTTGCGCAGCAGGGCGTAAGGCACGCCTGAAGCCGCCAGTGCATTTTCGGTTTCGACGTGCTCAACGTGCAGACCCAGCGGGGATCTGTCCGCATGCAGCAGGCTGGTATAGGCGATGAATTTCACCCCGGCGGCTTTGGCGGCGTTTATCACGTTCTGGTGCTGTACGGCGCGCTGGCCCACTTCGCTGGAGGAGATAAGCAGCAGCTTATCCACGCCGTTCAGGGCGGTGGTGAACGCGGCCTGGTCGGTATAGTCCGCCTGACGTACCACAATTCCCCGCTGGCTTAAGGCGTCGGCTTTTGCCGGGTTACGCACAATAGCCACGATCTGGCTGGCAGGAATGGTTTTCAGCAGTTCTTCAATAACGTGTTGGCCAAGCTGGCCGGTTGCGCCGGTAATCGCGATCATGATGAATCTCCTTCGTGTTTGTCTGGTGTTGTGGCACACTATCACCATAACTAACTTTTAGTAAGTACGCACAAAAAGGTAAGTATGAAAACACCGATACCGACGCTCAGCGAGCAAATGCGCGATGGCAATCTCTTTGCAGAACAGTGCCCGTCACGGGAAGTGCTCAAACATGTTACCAGCCGCTGGGGCGTGCTGATCTTGGTGGCGTTACGTCAGGGGACGCATCGTTTTAGCGATCTGCGCCGCAAGCTGGGTGGTGTCAGCGAGAAGATGCTGGCCCAGTCGCTTCAGGCGCTGGAGCAGGACGGGTTTGTCGATCGCGTTTCTTATCCGGTTGTGCCGCCGCACGTGGAATATAGCCTGACGCCGATGGGGCTGGAGGTGAGCGAGAAGGTGGCCGCGCTGGCTGACTGGATTGAGGTGAATACGCCGAAGGTGATGGCGAATCGGGACGAGCGTGCGGCATGAAATGCCGGGTGGCGGCTTCGCCTTACCCGGCCTACCCGCAATCCTCGATCCCGTAGGCCGGGTAAGCGCAAGCGCCACCCGGCACAATCATCGCTACCTGCTCAAATCCACCTGATAAATCGCGAACCCAATATCATCCGTCGCGACCTGTTTCATCGGATACTGCGCCTTATCCTTGATAAACGCGGCTGCTTTATCGGACGGTGATGTCTCAAAGCGAATATCCAGCGTCGTGTCGCTGTGGATCGGCGCCAGACGCCAGTTGTTATCCACCGCCGGATGAATTTCACCCGCTTTTTTCGACTCCGCGCTAATCCACGCCGCCAGCACCGAACGGTTCTCATCCGGCGAGGCAAAGGCGATGTGGCTGTCACCCGTACCGGCAAACTTACCGCCATAGGCGCGGTAGTTGTTGGTCACCACCAGGAAAGTGGCATTCGGATCAATCGCTTTGCCGTTGAAGGTCAGGTGTTTAATGCGTTCTGCCTGCGGATTAATGGCCTGACATTCGCCGTCATATTTCGCGGGCTGGGTAACATCAATCTGATACTTCACGCCGTCGATCACGTCGAAGTTGTAGGTGCGGAAACCGTCCCAGTTTATCAGCGACTGCGGTTTGCTGCTGTGCGGATCGATCTGGTTGAACTGTCCGGCAGAGCACTCCAGCCACTCCTTCACCTCTTTCCCGGTGGCTTTCACCACCACGAGGGTGTTGGGATAGAGGTAGAGATCGGCGGCATTACGGAAGGTCAGCTGGCCTTTTTCCACCTCAACGTAGCTGGCCGGATCGTTCTTACGCCCGCCCACTTTGAATGGCGCCGCGGCAGACAGAACCGGCAGATTGGCCAGATCCGGATCGCCCTGAATATAGTGCTCGGCATAGGCTTTCTGCGCCATGTTGACTACCTGCACGGTCGGGTCATCCTGTACCAGCGCGAGGAAGCTGTACATGTTATCAGCCGATTTACCGATCGGCTTGCTGACAAATTCACGCGTTGCGTCGTGGTCATGCTTCAGGACGTCGACCAGCTTTTTATCTTCCTCGGCCAGGGATTTTTTTGCAGCGGCATCATAAATCGGACGCGCTTCCGCTTTCGACTGCGTGACTTTCCAGCTCCCGCTGTCGTTATTCAGCACCAGATCTACCACGCCAAGGTGGTCGCCCCACATGCCCGGCATCACCGATGGCACACCGTTGAGCGTCCCTTTTTCGATGTCCGCGCCTTTGATACTGGCGAAATCTTTGCCCGGGAAGACGGCGTGGGCGTGACCAAACAGGATCGCATCCACGCCCGGTACCTGGCTGAGGTAATACACGGAGTTCTCAGCCATCGCCTGATACGGGGCGGCCGAGAGGCCAGAGTGGGCCACAACGACCACCACATCTGCGCCTTTCGCCCGCATCTCCGGCACGTATTTGCGCGCCGTTTCGGTAATGTCGTTGACGGTTACTTTCCCGTCGAGGTTGGCTTTATCCCACGTCATGATCTGCGGCGGCACAAAGCCGATATAGCCGATTTTCAGCGTCTGTATTTTACCGTCCTGGTCGACAACCTCGGTCTCTTTAATCAGGTAAGGGGTAAAGAGCGGCTTTTTCGTCTTAACGTCGATGATATTGGCATTAACGTACGGGAATTTTGCCCCTGCCAGCGCATCGTGCAGGTATTTCAGGCCGTAGTTAAATTCGTGGTTGCCCAGGTTGCCGACGGCATAGTCCAGCGTATTCATTGCCTTATAAACAGGATGGATCTCGCCTTTCTTCAGCCCCTTCGCCGCCATGTAGTCGCTGAGCGGGCTGCCCTGAATTAAGTCCCCGTTATCGACCAGCACGCTGTTTTTCACTTCACCGCGGGCGGCGTTGATCAAACTTGCCGTACGTACAAGTCCGAATTTTTCGACAGGCGTATCTTTGTAGTAATCGAAGTCCATCATGTTGCCGTGCAGATCGGTGGTTTCCAGAATGCGGAGATCCACCGTCGCTGCCTGAACGCTTGCCGCAATCAGCGTTGCCAGGAGCGTTGCGCTAAACTTAATCATCTGAGGAGTCCTTTTTTCGATCCAAGCCACAAAAGAGTATGTATGTAGTATTTGTTGCTTACAGAAGTGTGAATGCTGCCAGAAAAAAGAACGCTGAAACCAGAATTGCTTCACAGATAGCGGAATTGTTCACATTACGATATAACTAAAACAATAAGTTATGCCCACTGCGTTAACGAAGAGGTGGAGAATGTTAGATCAAATTTGTCAGCTCGCACGGGATGCGGGTGATGCCATTATGCAGGTGTACGACGGTGCGAAACCGATGGATGTTGTCAGCAAAGCGGACGACTCCCCGGTGACGGCGGCGGATATCGCGGCGCATACGGTGATCCTGAAAGGTTTGCAGACCCTGACGCCGGATATTCCGGTCCTTTCTGAAGAAGCGCCCCAGGGCTGGGACGAACGTCAGCACTGGCAGCGTTACTGGCTGGTGGACCCGCTGGACGGCACGAAAGAGTTCATCAAGCGTAACGGTGAATTTACCGTGAATATCGCCCTGATTGAAAAAGGAAAGGCGGTGCTTGGCGTGGTTTATGCCCCGGTGATGAAGGTGATGTACAGCGCGGCGGAAGGTAAAGCCTGGAAGGAAGAGTGCGGCGTGCGTAAGCAGATCCAGGTGCGAGATGCCCGTCCTCCGCTGGTGGTGATCAGCCGCTCGCACAGCGACAGCGAGCTGGAGGAGTACCTGCAACAGCTGGGCGAACACCAGACGACGTCGATTGGCTCGTCGCTGAAGTTCTGTCTGGTGGCGGAAGGGCAGGCGCAGTTGTACCCCCGTTTCGGGCCGACGAACGTCTGGGATACGGCGGCAGGGCATGCGGTGGCTGCGGCCGCAGGCGCGCATGTGCATGACTGGCAGGGTAAGCCACTGGACTACACCCCGCGCGAGTCGTTCCTCAACCCTGGCTTCAGGGTGTCACTTTACTGAGCCAGTAGCTTATGCAGCAGGGCTACTACCTGCTGCACCTCATCCTGCGTCAGCGCGCCGTCTTTAACCCACTGTACGCGACCGTTTTTGTCCAGCACAACAATCGCTGAACTCTCTTCTTCCAGCTGCCACGCCTTACGCGTCACGCCGTTGCTGTCGACAATAAACTGCGACCAGGGATAGAGCTTCTTATTGCTCTCAAGGCTTGAGCGCACAAACATCCCGGAGCCGGGAATCGCGTCGTCGGTATTCACGATGGTGGTGGTCTGGTAGCGATCGTGCGGGAGTTTTGCGGCCTTGATCGCTTCCACGAGGGTGGCGTTTTTCTCTTTAGCGGATGTACGTCCGGCAATATGCTGTACAACTCTCACTTTGCCCGCAAGCTGCGCGCTATTCCAGGCTTTATAGCTAAACTTATCATTGTCGAGAATCAATTCTCCCCGGTCAGCAATGCCGACCGGCGGGACACGTTGTTTTTTTTCAATGTTGTGTGCGGAAGCCATCAGCGGCAGCAACAGGCAAGCTGCTGCCAGGAGGTTACGTAGGGTCATGGTGTTTCCTTATTGTGAGCAGGTGATCCGACCACTTGGTCATGCGCTTTTAATCATAAGTGCGATCAATGGGCTTTTCCCGCAATCCCGATGCCAGTTTGCGGGCGAACGCACATATCCACGCAAAAACGACGGCATATACTGCTCTGTATCACGCTTTGCAAAGATTATTCTGAATAATTGTAATCAAACGGTAAATAAACTTATGCACACTGGGTAAGTACGAGGTTCTGGTCTATAGTCATTGGGCATCAAAATTTGCGCTCAGGACAGTCGGGCCGATTGTGGCACCGCAAGGGCGTATGATTCGCAGGAGATACAAGAATGAAAATTTTCCAACGCTACAACCCGCTTCAGGTGGCGAAGTACGTGAAGATCCTGTTCCGTGGACGGTTGTATATCAAGGATGTTGGTGCTTTTGAGTTCGATAAGGGCAAAATCCTTATCCCGAAAGTGAAGGACAAACAGCACTTCTCTGTGATGTCCGAAGTCAACCGTCAGGTTATGCGTCTGCAAACTGAGATGGCTTAACCAACGTGCTATGCAGTAGTAGTTAAAAAGACGGCTCCCGATGGGAGCCGTTGATGTTTGTAGGACATACAAAGGGTTACGCCGACACCTTATCTTCCGCATCTGGCAGCTTCGGTACCAGCACGGTCGGTTTACTATCAATGCGCGTTACCAGCAGCTGGTCGATGCGGTAGTTATCAATATCCACCACTTCAAACTTGAAGCCAGAGAATTTCACCGAGTCGGTACGTTTCGGGATCTTACGCAGCATAAACATCATAAAGCCGCCGATGGTCTCGTAGTTTCCGGACTGCGGGAACTCGTCGATATCGAGCACGCGCATGACGTCTTCAATTGGCGTACCACCATCGATCAGCCATGAGTTCTCATCACGCTGCACAATTTGTTCTTCCAGCCCCTGGCCGACCAGGTCGCCCATCAGCGTCGTCATGACGTCGTTGAGGGTGATAATGCCCACCACCAGCGCATATTCGTTCATGATCACCGCGAAGTCTTCACCGGCGGTTTTGAAACTTTCCAGCGCTTCGGAGAGCGTCAGGGTGTCCGGCACAATCAGGGTGTTGCGGATCTGCACGCCGCTGTTCAGCGCCAGGCTCTGGTTTGCCAGCACGCGGTTCAGCAGGTCTTTGGAGTCCACATAGCCGATGATATGGTCGATATCTTCGTTACAGACCAGGAACTTGGAGTGCGGATGCTGCGCCACTTTAGTCTTCAGGCTCTGCTCGTCTTCATGCAGATCGAACCAGATGATGTTCTCACGGCCGGTCATGGAGGACGGCACGGTACGGGATTCCAGTTCGAAAACGTTCTCGATCAGCTCGTGCTCCTGCTTGCGCAGCACGCCTGCCAGCGCCCCGGCTTCCACCACCGCATAAATATCGTCAGAGGTGATGTCGTCTTTACGCACCATCGGCAGCTTGAAGATGCGGAAAATGACGTTCGCCAGGCCGTTGAAGAACCACACCAGCGGACGGAAGACATACAGGCAGAAGCGCATCGGGTTGATGATACGCAAAGCCACAGCTTCTGGCGCAATCATACCGATGCGTTTCGGGGTCAGGTCCGCGAATAGAATGAACAAACCGGTGACCAGCGAGAAGGAGAGGATGAAGCTCAACTGCTCGGCCAGCTCTGCGGACATGTACTTTACAAACAGGCTATAAAACGCCGGAGAAAATGCTGCATCGCCCACGATACCGCCAAGAATGGCGACCGCGTTCAGGCCAATCTGCACCACGGTAAAGAACATGCCTGGGTTTTCCTGCATTTTCAGAATGCGTGATGCGTTGATGTTGCCCTCGTCGGCAAGCAGCTTCAGTTTGATTTTACGGGAGGCAGCCAGCGAGATCTCCGATATCGAGAAAAATGCACTGACGGCAATAAGACAAAGTATTACTAAAATACTGTTTAACATAGTTTATCCGGCTTCTCGCCAGATCCTCAGAAGGGGAGTTGATACCATTCGTGTGAAGACACATTGAACTCAGCTCGTAGCGTTGAGCCGATTATTTCAGCGGTAGTATAGCGTAAAGGCGTGTAAATCTGCCAGAGGTCACGTTTTCGGCAAAAAGTGGCCGGATGAAAAGGCAGTGAGTGGTTAAGTAATGAACTGACACTTTTGCTTACAGGCGCGCCACGCGGCTCGCGTGGCGCTGATGTAGTAATCAGTCCTGCTGTGGAGGCAGACAGACGCCGATGCCGCCAATGCCGCAGTAGCCGTACGGATTTTTATGCAGATACTGCTGGTGGTCGTCTTCGGCATAGTAGAACGGTTTCGCAGTAGCGATTTCCGTCGTGACCTGACGTTTATCACCGGCTGCCTGCATCGCTTCCTGGAAACGCGTCAGGCTGGCGTGGGCCGCAGTCTCCTGCTCAGGGGTGAGCGGATAGATGGCCGAGCGGTATTGGGTGCCGTGATCGTTACCCTGACGCATGCCCTGCGCCGGGTCATGATTTTCCCAGAACACCTGGAGCAGCTGTTCATAGCTGATGACGCTCGGGTCATACACCACACGTACCGCTTCAGCATGACCGGTCTCACCGGAACAGACTTCGCGGTAGGTTGGGTTAGGCGTATATCCTCCGGTGTAGCCCGCAGCGGTGCTGTACACGCCCGGCAGTTGCCAGAACAGGCGTTCTACGCCCCAGAAGCAGCCCATGGCAAACAGGGCGATCTCCATTCCATCAGGAACGTTTGTCATTGAATGGTTGTTTACGGCGTGTAATGTCGCCACTGGCATAGGGGTGTTGCGTCCCGGTAACGCATCGGCTTGTGATACCAGATGCTTTTTATCAAATAAACTCACGGTGGGGCCTCCGGGGTAGCGTTGTTTCGGTTAAGGTTGTCACGAAGCGTTTAATTGAACACAATAAATGCGATGAATGAGTCTAGATTTAATCATAAGAAATATTTGGGTGTTAGGCCCTTTTTCAACCCGTAATTTGGGTTTTTGGCTTTCAGGCCGTATTTTGCCGCGGAGCGGCACTGCATTTGCTTCCAGGGTGGAAACAGGGATATTCAGGAGAAAACGTGACAAAGATCCGCCAGTTATGTTTAGTCAGTTTAATGCTGACAAGCGGGATTGCCAGCGCGGCGAATGTCCGTTTGCAGGTTGAGGGGTTATCCGGGGCGCTGGAAAAAAACGTGCGTGCGCAGCTTTCCACCATCCAGAGCGATGAAGTCACGCCGGATCGGCGTTTTCGCGCGCGCGTGGATGACGCCATTCGCGAAGGCTTAAAGGCGTTGGGGTACTACGAACCCACCATTGATTTCGATTTACGGCCGCCGCCGGCTAAAGGACGTCAGGTATTGATTGCCCGCGTCTCGCCGGGAGAACCCGTCCTGATTGGCGGCACGAACGTGGTGCTGCGCGGCGGTGCACGCACGGATCGTGACTACCTGGATCTGCTCAGCAACCGCCCGAAAGTGGGCACCGTGCTTAATCACGGGGATTACGATCGCTTTAAAAAATCCTTAACCAGCGTTTCGCTGCGCAAAGGCTACTTTGACAGCCAGTTCAACAAAAGCCAGCTGGGCGTTGCGCTTGAACGACGTCAGGCATTCTGGGATATCGATTACGACAGCGGCGAGCGCTATCGGTTTGGCGATGTAACCTTTGAAGGATCGCAAATCCGTGATGAGTATCTGCAAAACCTGGTGCCGTTCAAAAAGGGCGACTACTACCAGTCTAGCGACCTGGGCGAGCTGAACCGTCGTTTATCTGCCACCGGCTGGTTTAACTCCGTGGTGGTGGCACCGCAATTTGATAAATCCCGTAAAACGAAAGTGTTACCGCTGCATGGCGTGGTCTCACCGCGCACCGAGAACACCATTGAGACCGGTGTCGGCTACTCCACGGACGTCGGCCCGCGTGTGAAAGCCTCGTGGAAAAAACCGTGGATGAACTCCTACGGTCACAGCCTGACCACCAGCCTCAGCCTGTCTGCGCCTGAACAGCAGCTGGACTTCAGCTATAAAATGCCGCTGCTGAAAAATCCGCTTGAGCAATACTACCTCGTGCAGGGCGGCTTTAAGCGTACCGATTTGAACGATACCGAACAGGATTCGACGACGCTTGCGGTATCACGCTTCTGGGATCTCTCCAGCGGCTGGCAGCGCGCCATTAACCTGCGCTGGAGCCTTGACCACTTTACTCAGGCAAACGTCACCAACACCACCATGCTGCTTTATCCGGGCGTGATGATCAGCCGTACCCGCTCTCGCGGTGGCCTGATGCCGACCTGGGGCGATTCACAGCGCTACTCCATCGATTATTCCAACTCCGCCTGGGGCTCAGACGTAGATTTCTCCGTCGTGCAGGCGCAAAACGTCTGGATCCGTACCCTCTACGATAAGCACCGCTTTGTGGTTCGCGGCAACCTGGGCTGGATCGAAACCGGTGACTTCGAACGCGTTCCGCCAGATCTGCGTTTCTTCGCCGGGGGCGACCGCAGCATTCGCGGCTATAAGTACAAATCGATCTCACCTGAAAACGAGAAAGGCCAATTGACCGGGGCCTCTAAACTGGCGACCGGCTCGCTGGAGTATCAGTACAACGTCAGCGGCAAATGGTGGGGCGCCATGTTTGTCGACAGCGGCGAGGCGGTGAACGACATCCGCCGCAGCGATTTCAAAACCGGCGCGGGTGTGGGCGTGCGCTGGCAGTCACCGGTCGGGCCAATCAAGCTCGATTTCGCCGTTCCGGTGGGCGACAAAGAAGAACACGGTTTACAGTTTTACATCGGTCTGGGGCCTGAATTATGAGTTTATGGAGGAAGATAAGCCTCGGGGTGCTGATTTTTATCGTATTACTGCTCGGTACGGTGGCATTTCTGGTGGGTACCACCACGGGCCTGCATCTGCTGTTTAACGCCGCGAACCGCTGGGTGCCAGGGCTGGAAATCGGCCAGGTGACGGGCGGCTGGCGCGATCTGCGCCTGAAGAATATCCGTTATGAACAGCCCGGCGTGGCGGTGAACGCGGGCGAGTTTCATCTGGCGGTCAAGCTCGGCTGCCTGCGGGATAGCCAGCTGTGCGTAAACGATCTGTCGCTAAAAGATGTGAATGTGGCGATAGACTCCAAAAAAATGCCGAAGTCTGAGCCTGTCGAGGAAGAGGACAGCGGCCCGCTGAATCTCTCCACGCCGTACCCGATTGCGCTCTACCGGGTCGCGCTGGATAACGTCAATATCAAAATCGACGACACGACGGTATCCGTGATGGATTTCACCTCCGGTCTGCGCTGGCAGGAGAAAAACCTCACCCTGACCCCAACCTCCCTGCAAGGGCTGCTGATTGCGCTGCCGAAGGTGGCCGACGTGGCGCAGGAAGAGATCGTCGAGCCGAAGATCCAGAACCCGCAGCCGGAAGAAAAACCGCTGGGTGAAACGCTGAAAGATCTCTTCTCGAAACCGGTTCTGCCGGAGATGACCGACGTGCATCTGCCGCTGAACCTCAATATCGAAGAGTTTAAGGGCGAGCAGCTGCGTCTGACCGGCGATACCGATCTGACGGTCTTCAACATGCTGCTTAAAGTCAGCAGTATCGACGGCAACATGAAGCTCGACGCGCTGGATATCGATACCAACCAGGGGTCGGTAAACGCCTCAGGCAATGCGCTGCTGCGCGATAACTGGCCGGTAGATATTACCCTTAACAGCGCCCTGAACATCGATCCGCTGAAAGGCGAGAAGGTGAAGGTGAAAGTCGGCGGCGCGCTGCGCGAGAAGCTGGAGTTCGGCGTGAACCTCTCCGGCCCTGTGGATATGGTACTGCGCGGGCAAACCCAGCTGGCAGAGGCCGGTCTACCGCTCAACCTTGAGATTGTCAGCAAGCAGCTTTACTGGCCGTTCACCGGTGAAAAGCAGTTCCAGGCCGACGATCTAAAGCTGAAGCTGAGTGGCAAAATGACCGACTACACGCTGTCGTTCCGTACGGCAGTGAAGGGGCAGGGAGTACCGCCCGCCGATATTACTCTGGATGCGAAGGGTAACGAGTTGCAGGTTAACCTCGACAAGCTGACCGTGGCGGCGCTGGAAGGGAAAACCGAGCTGACCGCGCTGCTCGACTGGCAGCAGGCGATCAGCTGGCGCGGCGAGCTGAAGCTGACCGGGATCAACACCGCTAAAGAAGTCCCGGACTGGCCGTCAAAACTGAATGGTCTGATCAAAACCCGCGGTAGCCTGTACGGCGGCACCTGGCAGATGGACGTGCCGGAACTCAAGCTCACCGGTAATGTGAAGCAGAACAAAGTCAACGTAGAGGGCTCGCTTAAGGGCAACAGCTATCTCCAGTGGGTGATCCCGGGCCTGCACGTGGCGCTGGGCCGCAACACGGCAGATATCAAAGGCGAGCTGGGGGTGAAAGATCTCGATCTGGATGCCACCATCGACGCGCCAAATCTCGATAACGCCCTGCCGGGTCTTGGCGGGACGGCGAAGGGGTTAGTGAAGGTTCGCGGTACAGTGGAGGCGCCGCAGCTGCTGGCGGACATCACCGCCAATAACCTGCGCTGGCAGGAACTTTCCATTGCCCGCGTGCGCGTCGAAGGGGACGTGAAATCCACCGATCAGATCGGCGGAAACCTGGACCTGCGCGTGGAGCGTATCTCCCAGCCGGACGTGAACATCAGTCTGGTTACGCTGGCGGCAAAAGGTAACGAAAAGCAGCACGATCTCCAGCTGCGCGTGCAGGGCGAGCCGGTCTCCGGGCAGCTGCACCTGACGGGCAGTTTTGACCGCCAGGCAACGCGCTGGAAGGGCGTGCTGGATAACACCCGCTTCAGCACGCCAGTCGGCCCGCTGTTGCTGTCCCGATCCATCGCGCTGGACTACCGCAATGCGGAGCAAAAGATCAGCATTGGGCCACACTGCTGGACCAACCCGAATGCTGAGCTGTGCGTGCCGCAGACCATTGATGCGGGCGCGGAAGGACGCGCGCAGATCAACCTCAACCGTTTTGACCTGGCGATGCTGAAACCGTTTATGCCGGAAACCACCCAAGCCAGCGGGGTCTTCAGCGGTAAAGCGGACGTCGCGTGGGACACCACCAAAGAGGGACTGCCGCAGGGCAGCGTTACCCTCTCCGGGCGTAACGTGAAGGTGACGCAGGAGGTCAATGACGCGCCGCTGCCGGTGGCGTTCGACACCCTGAATGTGAACGCTGACCTGCGTAACAATCGTGCGGAACTGGGATGGCTTATTCGTCTGACCAACAACGGTCAGCTTGACGGACAGGTGCAAATTACCGATCCGCAAGGGCGGCGCAATCTCGGCGGCAACGTCAATATTCGCAACTTCAACCTGGCGATGGTGAATCCGATTTTCTCGCGGGGAGAAAAGGCGGCGGGGATGCTCAGCGCCAACCTGCGTCTGGCGGGGGATGCGCAAAGCCCGCAGCTGTTTGGCCAGATGCGGTTAAACGGCGTGGACATTGACGGTAACTTTATGCCGTTCGATATGCAGCCAAGCCAGCTGACGATGAACTTTAACGGCCAAAGCTCAACCCTCAGTGGCTCAGTGCTGACACAGCAGGGACAAATCAACCTGAATGGTGACGCAGACTGGAGCCAGCTCGACAACTGGCGCGCCCGTATAGCGGCCAAGGGCAGCAGGGTGCGTATCACGGTACCGCCGATGGTGCGCCTGGACGTGTCGCCAGACGTGGTCTTTGAGGCAACGCCGAGTCTCTTCACCCTGGACGGCCGCGTCGACGTGCCCTGGGCGCGCATCGTGGTTCACGAAGTGCCGGAAAGCGCGGTTGGCGTCTCCAGTGATGAAGTTATGCTCAATGAAAATCTGAAACCTGTTGAACAAAAGAGCGCTGGCATACCGATCAATAGTAATCTTATTGTGCACGTGGGGAATAACGTGCGTTTGGACGCGTTTGGGCTGAAGGCGAGACTCACGGGTGACCTGAAGGTGGCGCAGGATCAACAGGGGCTTGGCCTCAATGGACAAATAAATATTCCTGAAGGGCGCTTCCATGCCTACGGTCAGGATTTGATTGTGCGTAAAGGTGAGCTGCTGTTCTCCGGCCCACCGGATCAGCCGGTACTCAATATCGAAGCGATCCGTAACCCGGAAGCCACCGAAGATGATGTGATTGCGGGCGTGCGCGTGACGGGCTCCGCCGATGAACCTAAGGCAGAGATCTTCTCTGACCCGGCCATGTCGCAGCAGGAAGCGCTCTCCTACCTGCTGCGCGGCCAGGGTCTGGATAGCCAACAGGGCGATGGTGCGGCAATGACATCGATGTTAGTCGGTCTGGGGGTTGCACAAAGTGGTCAGGTTGTGGGTAAAATCGGCGAGACGTTTGGCGTAAGCAATCTGGCGCTGGACACTCAGGGCGTGGGTGACTCTTCGCAGGTAGTGGTCAGCGGCTATGTACTGCCGGGTCTACAGGTAAAATATGGCGTGGGGATCTTTGACTCACTGGCTACACTCACGTTACGTTATCGCCTGATGCCTAAGCTATATCTGGAAGCAGTGTCCGGCGTAGACCAGGCACTTGATCTGCTCTATCAGTTTGAGTTTTAGCAATGCGAATATTTGTTTATGGCAGTTTACGAACCAAGCAAGGCAACAGCCACTGGATGACCAACGCCCAGTTGCTGGGAAATTACACAATCGAAAACTACCAGTTGTACAGTCTGGGCCACTATCCAGGCGCGGTTCCGGGGAACGGAACGGTACAGGGTGAGGTTTATCGTATTGATAATGCTACGCTGGCCGAACTTGATGCCTTGCGCACCAGGGGCGGTGAATACGCTCGCCAGTTGATCCAGACGCCTTACGGCAGTGCATGGATGTATGTGTACCAACGTTCGGTCAACGGGTTAACGCTGATTGAAAGCGGTAACTGGTTAGACAGAGACCAGTTCTGAAAAACGACAGCGCCACCGTAAGGTGGCGTTATCGTTTTGCGCCTCTTGCTGATTGTAGGCCCGTGCAAGCGTAGCGCCGCCGGGCGCATCGAAAGGCATAAAAAAGCCCCGACGCGCGGGGCTTAGTATCAGCAGTAAGAATTACTTCTTAGCAGCACGCTCGAAAGACGCGATGATTTCTGCTTTCGCCGCTTCTGCGTTATCCCAGCCTTCAACTTTAACCCATTTGCCTTTTTCGAGATCTTTGTAGTGCTCGAAGAAGTGGGCGATCTGCGCTTTCAGCAGCTCTGGCAGGTCGTTCACATCTTTAATGTGATCGTACTCTTTGCTCAGCTTGGTGTGCGGTACGGCAACCAGTTTCGCATCTTCACCCGCTTCGTCAGTCATTTTCAGCACGCCAACAGGACGGCAGCGAATGACGGAGCCTGGCTGCAATGGGTATGGCGTTGGGACCAGTACGTCAACCGGATCACCGTCCAGAGACAGAGTGTGGTTGATGTAGCCGTAGTTGCACGGATAGAACATGGCGGTAGACATGAAACGGTCAACGAACAGCGCACCGGTGTCTTTGTCGATTTCGTATTTGATTGGATCTGCGTTGGCCGGGATTTCGATCACAACGTAGATGTCTTCTGGCAGTTCTTTACCCGCAGGGACGTTGAGTAAGCTCATGTCGGTGTCCTTTAAAATGGATGGTAAACAAGTGGCAGGTATTATAGCCAACTGGCGCTGAAAGTCTTCGCCTGTTTTCGTCTTATCTCCCTCGCGCTTTCACTTTTCAGACCGTTTCCATGACAGGATAATCCATAAACTCAGCCGCATTTTAAATGTGGAAATGAAAGCGATTACAAACTTGTGATTAACGTTTTATTCACTTTTCTGAAGTGTGATGTAACGCAATCCGTAACATATTCCATTGGCTATAGTTCATCCGCAGAACATCTTTTAACCAACAATAACCTACCCTACGAGGACGTTCATATGTGGAAGCGCTTACTTCTTGTTACAGCAGTTTCGGCAGCCATGTCGTCTATGGCGATGGCCGCACCGTTAACCGTTGGATTTTCGCAGGTCGGATCTGAATCCGGCTGGCGCGCCGCTGAAACGAACGTGGCGAAAAGTGAGGCCGAAAAGCGCGGTATTACCCTGAAAATCGCCGATGGTCAGCAAAAGCAAGAGAATCAGATTAAAGCGGTGCGCTCTTTTATCGCTCAGGGCGTGGATGCCATCTTTATCGCCCCGGTTGTTGCCACGGGCTGGGAGCCGGTGCTGAAGGAAGCTAAAGAGGCTGAAATTCCTGTGTTCTTACTCGACCGTTCCATCGACGTTAAAGACAAATCTCTCTATATGACCACCGTCACCGCCGATAACGTGCTGGAAGGCAAACTGATTGGTGACTGGCTGGTGAAGCAGGTGGATGGCAAGCCGTGTAACGTGGTTGAGTTGCAGGGCACCGTCGGGGCGAGCGTGGCTATCGACCGTAAGAAAGGTTTCGCGGAGGCCATCGGCAAAGCACCAAACATCAAGATCATCCGTTCTCAGTCCGGCGACTTCACCCGCAGCAAAGGTAAAGAGGTCATGGAAAGCTTCATCAAGGCAGAAAATAACGGCAAAAATATCTGCATGGTTTACGCCCACAACGACGACATGGTGATCGGCGCCATCCAGGCCATCAAAGAAGCGGGCCTGAAGCCGGGCAAAGATATTCTCACCGGCTCGATCGACGGCGTACCGGACATCTACAAAGCGATGATTGACGGCGAAGCGAACGCCAGCGTGGAGCTGACGCCGAACATGGCGGGCCCGGCATTCGATGCGCTGGAGAAATTCAAAAAAGACGGCACCCAGCCTGAGAAGTTGACCATCACCAAATCCACGCTCTACCTGCCGGACACGGCGAAAGAAGAGTTAGAGAAGAAGAAAAATATGGGCTACTAAGCTCAGCCCCCCCTCACCCTAGCCCTCTCCCCGGAGGGGAGAGGGAAAAGGGCAGTTTGGGCAGAAAATTAAAGACTGGCACGAATAATCCCCTCTCCCCTCCGGGGAGAGGGTCAGGGTGAGGGGAAACCATGACCACCGAACAACACCAGGAAATCCTCCGCACAGAGGGCCTGAGTAAATTTTTCCCTGGCGTTAAGGCGCTGGATAACGTTGATTTCAGCCTGCGGCGGGGGGAGATCATGGCGTTGCTCGGCGAAAACGGGGCGGGGAAGTCGACGCTGATTAAAACCCTGACCGGGGTCTATCACGCCGATCGCGGCGCTATCTGGCTGGAAGGTAATGCTATTTCGCCCAAAAACACCGCGCATGCGCAGCAACTGGGGATCGGCACGGTCTACCAGGAAGTGAACCTGCTGCCAAACATGTCGGTAGCGGATAACCTGTTTATTGGCCGCGAGCCCAGACGTTTTGGCCTGCTGCGCCGCAAAGAGATGGAAGCGCGCGCCGCGAAGCTGATGGAATCGTATGGCTTCTCTCTCGACGTGCGCGAACCGCTGAACCGTTTTTCCGTGGCGATGCAGCAGATCGTGGCGATCTGTCGCGCTATCGATCTCTCGGCGAAAGTGCTGATCCTCGATGAACCCACCGCCAGCCTCGATACCCAGGAAGTGGAGATGCTTTTTACCCTGATGCGCCAGCTGCGCGATCAGGGCGTGAGCCTGATCTTTGTTACGCACTTCCTCGATCAGGTTTACGAGGTGAGCGACCGTATTACGGTGCTGCGCAACGGCGGCTTTGTCGGCTGCCGGGAAACCCGCGAGCTGCCGCAGATTGAGCTGGTCAAAATGATGCTGGGCCGCGAGCTGGAGACCAACGCACTCCAGCGTGCGGGCCGCACGCTGCTGAGCGAAAAACCGATCGCCGCGTTTCACGATTACGGCAAAAAAGGGACCATCGCGCCGTTTAACCTCGAGGTACGCCCCGGTGAAATTGTGGGTCTGGCAGGGCTGTTAGGCTCCGGGCGCACCGAAACCGCCGAAGTGATCTTCGGGATCAAACCTGCCGACAGCGGAACGGCGCTGATCAAAGGCAAACCGCAAACGCTACGTTCACCGCATCAGGCGTCGTGCCTCGGCGTGGGCTTCTGCCCGGAGGACAGAAAAACGGACGGGATTATTGCCGCCGCCTCGGTGCGGGAAAACATCATTCTGGCGCTACAGGCCCAGCGCGGCTGGCTGCGTCCGATCCCTAAGCGCGAGCAGAACGCGATTGCCGAGCGCTTCATCCGCCAGCTCGGTATCCGTACCCCGAGCGCGGAACAGCCCATCGAGTTCCTTTCGGGCGGTAATCAGCAGAAGGTGTTGCTCTCGCGCTGGCTGCTGACCAAACCGCAGTTCCTGATCCTCGACGAGCCCACGCGCGGTATCGACGTGGGCGCGCATGCCGAAATCATCCGGCTTATCGAAACGCTGTGCGCCGACGGTCTGGCGCTGCTGGTGATCTCGTCTGAGCTGGAGGAGCTGGTTGGCTATGCCGATCGCGTCATCATCATGCGCGATCGCAGGCAGGTGGCAGAGATCCCGCTGGATAAACTGTCGGTTCCGGCGATCATGAATGCCATCGCGGCGTAAGGAGTCATATGTGATGTCCCGTTCTCTTTCGCAAACTGGCGAAGCGAAGCGCCGCTTCAGCTGGCCGACCGGCACGCCGCAAATCGTGGCGCTGCTGCTGGTGCTGCTGGTGGATAGCCTGGTGGCTCCGCATTTCTTCCAGATCGTCGTGCAGGATGGCCGCCTGTTTGGTAGCCCGATCGACATCTTAAACCGTGCCGCGCCCGTGGCGCTGCTGGCGATTGGCATGACGCTGGTGATTGCCACCGGCGGGATTGACCTCTCCGTCGGTGCGGTAATGGCGATTGCGGGCGCCACCGCCGCCTCGATGACCGTTGCCGGGCACAGCCTGCCGGTGGTTCTGCTGGCCGCGCTGGGCTCCGGTGTATTAGCCGGGCTGTGGAACGGCATTCTGGTCGCGGTGCTCAAGATCCAGCCGTTTGTCGCGACGTTGATTTTGATGGTGGCCGGGCGCGGTGTGGCGCAGCTTATCACCTCCGGTCAAATCGTCACCTTTACCTCCCCGAATCTTGCGTGGATTGGCAGCGGCAATTTTCTGTTCTTCCCGACCCCGGTGATCGTCGCGCTGGTGACGCTGGTGGTGTTCTGGCTTTTCACCCGCAAAACGGCGCTCGGGATGTTCATCGAAGCGGTGGGAATTAACATTCGGGCCGCGAAAAACGCCGGGGTAAATACACGGCTGATGGTGATGCTGACCTATGTGCTGAGCGGCGTCTGTGCTGCGATTGCCGGGGTGATTGTGGCGGCCGACATTCGCGGGGCGGATGCCAACAACGCCGGACTCTGGCTGGAGCTTGATGCGATCCTCGCGGTGGTTATCGGCGGTGGGTCGCTGATGGGCGGACGTTTTAATCTGCTGCTCTCGGTGGTGGGGGCGTTAATTATTCAGGGTATGAATACCGGTATTTTGCTCTCCGGGTTCCAGCCGGAGCTTAATCAGGTCGTCAAAGCGGTCGTGGTGCTTATCGTACTTATCGTGCAGTCGCCGCGCTTTATCACTCTCATTAAGGGGTTCCGCGGTCATGATAAAACGTAATTTGCCGTTAATAATCACGCTGGGTGTGTTCGTGCTGGGATACCTTTACTGCCTGACCCAGTTCCCGGGCTTCGCCTCCACGCGGGTGATTTGCAACATCCTGACCGACAACGCCTTTTTAGGCATTATCGCCGTCGGCATGACGTTTGTGATCCTCTCCGGCGGGATCGATCTCTCCGTTGGGTCGGTGATCGCCTTTACCGGCGTGTTCCTTGCCAAGGCGATTGGCTTTTGGGGTATTTCGCCGCTGCTGGCGTTTCCGCTGGTGCTGGTCATGGGCTGCGCGTTCGGCGCCTTTATGGGGCTTTTGATCGACGCGCTGAAAATCCCGGCGTTTATCATCACTCTCGCCGGGATGTTCTTCCTGCGCGGCGTGAGCTATCTGGTGTCGGAGGAGTCAATTCCGATTAACCATCCGATCTACGACACGCTTTCCAGCCTGGCGTGGAAAATCCCCGGCGGGGGGCGCCTGAGCGCAATGGGGCTGCTGATGCTGGGCGTGGTGGTTATCGGGATCTTCCTCGCCCACCGTACCCGGTTTGGTAACCAGGTTTATGCCATTGGCGGCAGCGCCACGTCCGCGAACCTGATGGGGATTTCCACGCGCAGCACCACCATCCGCATCTACATGCTTTCGACCGGCCTTGCCACGCTCGCGGGGATTGTGTTTTCGGTATACACCCAGGCAGGCTATGCCCTGGCGGGGGTGGGCGTTGAGCTTGATGCCATTGCCTCGGTGGTGATTGGCGGTACGCTGCTCAGCGGCGGGGTAGGGACGGTGCTCGGCACGCTGTTTGGCGTGGCGATCCAGGGGCTGATTCAGACCTACATCAACTTCGACGGCACGCTCAGCTCCTGGTGGACCAAAATCGCCATCGGTATTCTGCTGTTTATTTTTATCGCGCTCCAGCGCGGCCTGACGTTGCTGTGGGAGAACCGCCAGAGCTCGCCTGTTACCCGTGTGAATACATCTTTAACAGGACGATAATATGCTGAAATTGCTTAAACTCTAAACATTTTCCGGTAGCGGTCGATACTCTTTTTTTATGCCCAGAAATATCTCGCTACCGGAAATAACATCATGCTTAAAACGCTATCGATTCGTACCGGCTTGCTCTCTTTACTGGCCGTTATGACCCTTCTGCTGCTGATTGTCAGCGGCATCGGCATTTATGCCCTTACGCAAAGTTCTGCTTCTCTCCAGCGCATCAATCATCTTCAGGGTGAACAGATGGTGCAGCTGAATGCCGGCTATACGCTGATCCTGCGCGCGCGTAACGAAGCGGGTCAGGCCGTCCGCATGATGGAGGTCGGCCTGCTGGACGATGCGGCCAGGGCGGTCAAAACCATTAACCAGGAAGTGGCGCTGGCACAGAAAACGCTCAAGGGCGTGATCGGCGGCGGCGTGGCGGATGAGCAGGGACAAAAGCTGCTGGATAACGTCGCCTCGAGCCTGGCGGTGTACAACCAGCAGGGTATCAGCCCGATGCTGAAAGCCCTGAACGAGCAAAGCGCGGACGGCTATTACGATCTGCTGGAAAGCAAGCTGGTCCCGGTGGCGAAGCAGTTTGATAACGATATGCAGGCGTTCCAGACGTGGAGCGAAGCGCGCGGCAAAGCGGAGGTGAGCGCCGTGCAGGCGAGTAAAACCCGTGTGCTGATCCTGATTATCGTCGCGGCGCTGCTGACGGCAGGCATTATCGTGCTGGCCTGGCTGGTGCTGCGCCATATGCTGCTCAAGCCGCTTTCAGCCTCAATTGCCCAGCTGGAGCACGTAGCGGCCGGGGATTTAACCCACACCCTGAACGCGCCCGCGAGCCAGGAATTTAATCGCCTCAACGCGGTCATCGAAGAGATGCGCCAGTCGCTGATGAATTCCGTTCTGCGGGTGCGTGACGCCAGCTCGCAGATTGATACCGGCAGCCGCGAGCTGACGGCAGGGAACCTGAACCTTGCCCAGCGCACGGAATCCACCGCCACCTCGCTGGAACAGACGGCCGCCAGCATGGAAGAGATCACCGCCACGGTGAAACTTAACGCCGATAACGCCGGGCAGGCGCACCAGCTGGCGCAGTCGGTCTCCGATACCGCCGATCATGGCAGCGAAATGGTCTGCTACGTCATTGAGAAGATGCGCGACATCGCCGGCAGCTCGGCGCGCATCGCCGATATCCTGAGCGTCATCGACGGCATTGCCTTCCAGACCAATATTCTGGCGCTGAACGCCTCCGTGGAAGCGGCGCGCGCGGGCGAGCAGGGACGGGGTTTTGCGGTCGTGGCGGGTGAGGTGCGCAATCTCGCCAGCCGCAGTGCCGATGCGGCGAAAGAGATCCGCTCGCTTATCAGCGATTCGCAAACCCATGTGAACGAGGGCAGCGAGCTGGCGCAACAGGCCGGTGAGACGATGGACGAGATCGCTACCGAAGTGCTGCGTATGACCAAACTGATGCGAGAAATTGCGACGGCGTCTCAGGAGCAGAGCCGCGGTATTGAGCAGGTTAACATTGCCGTCAATCAGATGGATGAAACGGCGCAACAAAATGCGGCGCTGGTTCAGCAGTCCTCTGCGGCAACGCGTTCCCTGGAGGAACAATCGCGCGAGCTGATGGAGGCGATGGCATCCTTCAAACTGACGGCGCAAACGGCATGATAAAAATAGGGGAGCCTGTCGGGCTCCCCTATTTACGCGTTACGCGTCCGGGAATTCGCGGATCATGCGTTCAACGTCTTCCACCATGTGGTCGTTGCCGACAAAGAACGAACGGCGCTGGTGCAGGCTTTCCGGCACGATATCCAGAATACGCTCTTTACCGTCACTCGCTTTGCCGCCTGCCTGTTCGGCCAGGAATGCCATCGGGTTGCACTCGTACAGCAGACGCAGTTTTCCGTCCGGGTGGCTGGCGGTGCTTGGGTAGAGGTAAATACCGCCCTTCAGCAGGTTACGGTGGAAATCCGCCACCAGCGAGCCGATATAGCGCGAGGTGTACGGGCGCTGGGTGGCTTTATCCTCTTCCTGGCAGAATTTGATGTACTTCTTCACGCCATTCGGGAATCGGATGTAGTTGCCTTCGTTGATGGAGTAGGTATTGCCCTTCTCCGGGAAGCGCATGCGCTCCTGGCTCAGACAGAAAACGCCCAGCGACGGATCGTAGGTAAAGGCGTGCACGCCGCAGCCGGTGGTGTACACCAGCATGGTGGATGAGCCATACACCACGTAACCGGCAGCAACCTGCTTGCTGCCCGGCTGCAGGAAGTCTTCTTCCGTCACCGGTGTGCCAACCGGGGTGACGCGACGGTAGATGGAGAAAATGGTACCGACAGAAACGTTAACGTCGATGTTGGAGGAGCCGTCCAGCGGATCCATCAGAACAACGTATTTTGCGTGTTCACACCCTTCGAATACGACGATCTCATCTTCTTCTTCAGAGGCGATACCCGCAACGATGTCGCGCGCGCGCAGTGCTGCTTTCAGTTTTTCATTGGCGAACAGGTCGAGTTTCTGCTGAACCTCACCCTGAACGTTCTCGGCACCGCTGGCACCCAGGATATCGACCAGACCGGCCTTGTTGATATCGCGGTGGATGATCTTAGCGCCCAGCTTTATTGCCGACAGCAAAGCAGTGAGCTCACCCGTAGCATGAGAGAACTCGTGCTGCTTTTCGACAATAAATTCACCTAACGTTTTCATAACACTTTCCCTGCATCTTATGTTGAGTAAAGCGGTTGATGTCCAACAATCTTAACAAACATTCAAATATTAGCGCAGAGGTGAATCGCGCCAGCAAAATACGGATTTACCTGAAATGCGTTTCACAGCCGCTGACATGTGAGTAAAATGTGCGCCACATTGAAGAAGGATAGTGACGTATGCGCATTCATATATTGGGGATTTGTGGCACTTTCATGGGCGGACTGGCAATGCTGGCGCGCTCGCTGGGCCATGAAGTGACAGGTTCGGACGCCAATGTGTATCCGCCGATGAGCACGCTGCTGGAGAAGCAGGGGATTTCTCTGATTCAGGGATATGACGCCAGCCAGCTCGAGCCGCAGCCGGATCTGGTGATCGTTGGTAACGCCATGACCCGTGGGAATCCATGCGTTGAAGCGGTGCTGGAACGCAATATCCCGTACATGTCTGGCCCGCAGTGGCTGCATGACTTTGTCCTCCGCGACCGCTGGGTTGTCGCCGTTGCCGGGACGCACGGCAAAACCACCACCGCCGGTATGGCGACCTGGATCCTCGAAGCCTGCGGCTACAAGCCGGGGTTCGTGATCGGCGGCGTGCCGGGGAATTTCGACGTCTCCGCGCGTCTGGGCGACAGCCCGTTCTTTGTGATTGAAGCGGATGAATACGACTGCGCGTTCTTCGACAAGCGCTCCAAGTTCGTGCATTACTGCCCACGCACGCTGATCCTCAACAACCTTGAGTTCGATCACGCGGATATCTTTGACGACCTGAAAGCGATTCAGAAACAGTTCCACCATCTGGTGCGCATTGTTCCGGGTCAGGGCCGCATTATCCTGCCGGAGAACGACATCAACCTGAAGCAGACTATGGCGATGGGGTGCTGGAGCGAGCAGGAGCTGGTTGGCGAGCAGGGGCACTGGCAGGCGAAAAAGCTCAACGCGGATGCTTCCGAATGGGAAGTGCTGCTCGACGGCGAAAAAGTGGGCGAAGTGAAGTGGGGCCTGGTGGGCGAGCACAATATGCACAACGGCCTGATGGCGATCGCCGCGGCGCGTCACGTGGGCGTACTGCCTGCGGATGCCGCCAATGCGCTGGGTTCGTTCATTAACGCCCGTCGCCGTCTGGAGCTGCGTGGTGAAGCGAATGGCGTGACGGTGTACGACGATTTCGCGCACCACCCAACCGCCATTCTGGCGACGCTTGCCGCATTGCGTGGCAAAGTTGGCGGCACCGCGCGTATTCTGGCCGTGCTGGAACCGCGCTCGAACACCATGAAGATGGGCATCTGCAAAGACGATCTCGCGCCGTCCTTAGGGCGTGCCGACGAGGTCTTCCTCCTGCAACCGCAGCATATTCCGTGGCAGGTGGCCGAAGTGGCCGACGCCTGCATTCAGCCAGCGCACTGGAGTGCGGACGTGGATGTCTTAGCGGATATGGTGGTGAAAGCCGCACAGCCTGGCGATCACATTCTGGTGATGAGCAACGGCGGGTTTGGTGGGATCCATCAGAAGCTGCTGGACGGTCTGGCGAAGAAAGCCGCGGCCGCAGAGTAAAAAAAGGCCCGGTGGCGTTAGCGCTTACCGGGCCTACATTATCTCTTCTCCCTCTCCCCTTTGGAGAGAGGACTGGGGTGAGGGGTTTACTCTTCGTTCTCAGACAGCTCGCGCAGATACTGGAAAATCAGACGCGCAGACTTCGGCGGCTTATTCCCTTCTTTCTCTTTCTTCGCGTTACGGATCAAAGAACGCAGCTGCTGGCGGTCGGCATTCGGCCACAGGTTCAGCACTTCAGGTACCGCGTCATCACCTTGCTCGATCAGACGGTCGCGGATCTGCTCCAGCTTATGGAACAGCGCAACCTGCTGGTTGTGGCGGTTCTTAAGTTTATCCAGCGCCTGACGGATCGGCTCAACATCGCGCTGACGCAGCAGTTTCCCGATAAGCTGAAGCTGGCGGCGACGCCCTTCTTTCTTGATTTTCTGTGCCAGTTCAATGGCATCACGCAGATCCTGGTCGAGCGGGATCTTATCCAGCGCGTTCTTACCCAGTTCTACCATTTCTGCGCCAAGCTGTTTTAACTCTTCGGCGTCACGTTTAATTTCACTTTTACTGACCCAGATGATCTCATCATCTTCGTCTTCGATGTCATCACCGGGAACGTCGTCGAGCCAGTCTTCGGGCTGCTTAGTCATGTCAGGCTCCTTAAAAAAAGAGGCTAATGTTACCAGTTAAGACGCGCACTGAAAAACGGTTCTCTGTTAGACTTCACTTAACTCTCTCTTACAGTATGGCATTTGCGATGAAAGTAACCTCACAAGTTGAAGCGCAGCGTAAGATCCTGGAAGAAGCCGTCTCCACCGCGCTGATGCTCGCTTCAGGTAAATCAGATGGCGCCGAAGTGGCGGTCAGCAAAACCACCGGCATTAGCGTGAGCACCCGCTATGGCGAAGTGGAGAATGTAGAATTTAATAGCGATGGCGCGCTGGGGATCACGGTGTATCACCAGAATCGCAAAGGCAGCGCGTCGTCTACCGATCTCAGCCCGGATGCCATCGCCCGTACAGTGCAGGCGGCGCTGGATATCGCGCGGTACACCTCCCCGGATCCTTACGCTGGCGTGGCTGATAAAGAGCTGCTGGCGTTTGACGCGCCGGATCTCGATCTGTTCCATCCGGCGGAAGTGACCCCGGATGAAGCCATTGAGCTGGCCTCGCGCGCCGAGCAGGCGTCTTTGCAGGCTGACAAACGCATCACCAATACCGAAGGCGGCAGCTTTAACAGCCACTACGGCATCAAAGTGTTTGGTAACTCCCATGGCATGTTGCAGGGGTACTGCTCAACCCGCCACTCGCTTTCCAGCTGCGTGATCGCCGAAGAGAACGGCGATATGGAGCGTGATTACGCGTATACCATTGGCCGCGCGCTGGGGGATTTGCAGTCTCCGGAGTGGGTGGGTAAAGAGTGCGCCGAACGCACGCTGTCACGCCTCTCGCCGCGTAAACTCTCCACCATGAAAGCCCCGGTCATTTTTGCCAACGAAGTGGCAACCGGTCTGTTTGGTCATCTGGTGGGGGCGATTGCGGGTGGTTCGGTGTACCGTAAATCGACCTTCCTGCTCGACTCGCTGGGCAAGCAGATCCTGCCGGAATGGCTGACCATCGAAGAGCACCCGCACCTGCTGAAAGGGCTGGCCTCCACGCCGTTCGACAGCGAAGGCGTGCGCACGGAGCGCCGGGATATCGTTAAAGACGGCATTCTGACCCAGTGGCTGCTGACCAACTACTCCGCGCGTAAGCTGGGGCTGAAAAGCACCGGGCACGCGGGCGGCATTCATAACTGGCGCATTGCCGGGCAGGGCCTGAATTTTGAACAGATGCTGAAAGAGATGGGCACCGGTCTGGTGGTCACCGAGCTGATGGGGCAGGGCGTGAGCGGTATCACCGGCGACTACTCTCGCGGCGCAGCGGGCTTCTGGGTGGAAAACGGTGAAATTCAGTATCCGGTGAGCGAAATCACCATCGCCGGCAACCTCAAGGACATGTGGCGCAATATTGTTACGGTCGGTAACGATATTGAAACACGCAGCAATATTCAGTGTGGTTCTGTATTACTGCCGGAGATGAAAATCGCCGGGCAATAATCCCCGTAAAAGCGTGATTTATAATAAAAAAGGAAGTGAGCAATGCGTAAACACCTGTTAGCGATCGTCGCGGCTTCAACGCTGGTTCTTGGCTCATCTGCGTTTGCTGCCGATCTTGAAGACAACATGGACATCCTCAGTCAAAACCTGAAGGTGGTGCAGAAAACCGACGATGCGGCGGAGATGAAAGACGCACTGACTAAAATGCGTGAAGCGGCGCTGGATGCGCAAAAAGCGACGCCGCCGAAGCTGGAAAGCAAAGCGGCGGACAGCGCCGAGATGAAAGACTACCGCCACGGTTTTGACGTGCTGGTCGGCCAGATCGACGGCGCGCTGAAGCTGGCGAACGAAGGCAAAGTGAAGGAAGCCCAGGCGGCAGCCGACCAGTTTGCGGCGACCCGCAACGCGTATCACAAAAAGTATCGTTGATAGTCTGGATGAGCGGGGCGCGTTAAGCATCCCCGCTCACACTCTTCTCCCTCCCCATAAGAAAACCTTATCCACATCACATTTCTACGAGCCTGCTCGTAATCTTTTCCACTCCGCTTACCTGTTTAGTGCCGCGTAATAGCGTGATATTCATCACGTAAATCCAGCGATTAATCCAGATTCACCGCATTTATGTGGCACAGATCACTGCCGCGGCTCGCCTTTCCACTTCGAAGTGGAAAACAACTCGCTACAAACAACGCCCCCTCGACGTTAGTTTTATTCCAGAGCCATTAACGGGGTAAGACGAGTGATTAACGGAGCGGTAATGAACGACGTTGGGGAACAGGCGGTGCAAACAGAACAGCTCGCGAACACCATGCTTCAGCAGGTCTACGCCCTGCTGGCCCGGCACAACATCATCCCCAACGCGGTACAGGAGCAGATGCTGACCTCCCACGTTCGCGCAATGGCGCACCGGTCTGTGACCGGCGAGCCGCTGCCGGAGGTTGAAGCAGAGCTGTTCGACGAAATTTCACCAGATTCAATGCAACTTGCCCGTGAAGTGGTAGCGCAGTTTGGCAATCTTCCTGATGAAGAAGCCTGGCTGCTCTCCGTTCACTTCGAAGTCGCGAAAGACAACCTTTAAGGAGCAACACATGGAACAGATTACAGTCGTGATTGGCGATCGCCTGGGTAAAGGTCAGAAAGTGGCTGCGGGTGTGGAAAAAGTCGGCGGACGCGCGGTTGTCGTACCGGGCATGGCAGCGGATATGAAGCTCGGTGACGTGATGAAAGCAGAAAACGCCACCTTCGGGATCTCGTTCTGCGGCAGCGGCGGCGCGGGTGCCATCACCGCCCAGACCAAATACGGCTACAAGGCCAAATACGGCATGCGCTCCGTGGATGAGGGGGTGACCGCTATCAACGAAGGCTGCAACGTGCTGGGCTTTGGCTTTATGGATAAAGAAGAGCTGGGCGAGCGTCTGGTACAGGCGTGGCAGAAGAAATACGGCGCGTAAGCATGAAAGAACAGTTCACGACCACGGTGAGAGTGAAGGGGAAGGGCGATGCCAAAGCGCGCGCCTTTGCCGACGCCCTCAACCACGTACAGGCCGCGGTGATGAAAGCCTCACCGCATATCTTACTGCGTATTGAGCCACAGGATGTGCAGGTTGTTCAGGCGCAAGAAGCGGTGCGAAAAGAAGCGTTTTTGTTCTTCTTTCTGCGTCGGGAAAGACGCACCTACAGCGTGGAGCTGGATGTGACCGTCAACGTGACCGCCATCAATCTCGACCAGGTGGATTTCGTCACGCAACGCTGATTATTCATAAAAGGGCAGACTGATGTTCTTAATTATATTAATAAAATCGCTCATCATTGGCGGCCTGGTTGGCGTCGGTGTTGGAGCCGGGGCTGCACGCATGTTTCATGCGCCTACCACTCAGGGTATGGGCGCGTTTCGTACATTGGGGGAACTGAACTCCTGTGAAGGGGATCCGGCGTCCCACTTCTCCTTTGGGTTAGGTTTCTTCTTTAACGCCTGGGCCTCTTCCGTGGCCGCAGGTGCCTTCACACAGGACGTTGACCACCGCATCATCCCGAACTGGGGTGCTGCTGCACTGATGATCAAAAACCGTAACGTCGGTGAAACGCTGCATGACCCGCGCAAAATGGCGATTGCCTGCGGCATTATCGGCATGATTGTCGTGACCTTCCTTAACCTGACCGCCTCCTCCGTTCCGGCTGCGCTTCAGGTCACCGCCGTGAAGGTGCTGGTGCCTGCCGCGAACCTGTTGGTCAACACCGTGATGCCGGTGATCTTCTGGCTGGCAGCCATCGACGCGGGTAAAAAATCGGGCTTCTGGGCCACCATCTTTGGCGGCGCAGCGCAGCTGATCATGGGTAACGCCGTGCCGGGCCTGGTGCTGGGGATCCTGATCGGTAAAGGCGTGGAAGAGAGCGGCTGGAACCACGTCACCAAAGTGATGATGGCGGCGATCGTCCTGCTGTTTGTGCTGAGCGGCTTCTTCCGCGGCTTCGACATGAAGATGATCGAATCCTTCCATCTGACCGTGCCGAACTGGCTCGATATGATCCACAACTCGCTCAGCGGTAAATAACAGGAGCCTCGACATGGAACAGAATAAAGGTTTTTGGTATGCCGACTGGTCGTTCCCGATCTTCGTTGGCCTGCTCTCCTCCGGCGTCTTTGCCGGGACGCACATGTACTACCTCTACGGCATCGGCGCGTTTAACGAAGTGGCCTTCGTGGCGATGCTGAAAGCGGGAATCGATACCGGCGTTTACGGCGCGGTGGCGGCGTTCGGCGCGAGCTTCCTGTTCGCCCGTATCATCGAAGGGTCGCTGGTCGGGATTCTCGACATCGGCGGGGCGATCCAGACCGGCGTGGGCCTCGGCGTACCGGCGCTGCTGCTGGGCGCGGGGATCATGTTCCCGGTGACCAACTTTATTGCCTCGCTGATTACCGGCCTGGTGATTGGTCTGGCGATTGGCTACGTCATCATCCTGGCGCGTAAGTTCACCATCAACCAGAGTAACTCCACCTACGGTGCAGACGTGATGATGGGCGCGGGTAACGCCTCCGGCCGCTTCCTCGGGCCGTTGATTATCCTCAGCGCCATGACCGCCTCCATTCCAATCGGCGTCGGTTCCCTGGTGGGCGCGCTGCTGTTCTACATCTGGCAGAAGCCGATTACCGGTGGCGCCATCCTCGGCGCAATGATTTTGGGCTGGCTGTTCCCGGTCGCCCTTTAATACCTGCGGGCGCTTCGGTGCCCGCCTTATCAGGAGAACCCCATGTTTGATCTACTCCTGCGCCGTGCGCGCCTCGCCGACGATACCCTGACCGATATCGCCATTCAGGACGGGAAGATCGCCGCGACAGGCCAAATTGACGCTCCCGCTCGTAAAACGGTTGAGCTTA
The DNA here is from genome assembly GCF_049238585.1 of Enterobacter cloacae complex sp. IR5428. Taxonomy (NCBI): domain Bacteria; kingdom Pseudomonadati; phylum Pseudomonadota; class Gammaproteobacteria; order Enterobacterales; family Enterobacteriaceae; genus Enterobacter; species Enterobacter cloacae complex sp. IR5428. The sequence goes on from NZ_JBMKHV010000008.1 coordinate 103,933, forward strand.
ACGGTGTCGTGTTCGTCAGCGCGGGCTGGATTGACTCCCACGTCCACTGCTACCCGAACTCCCCAATTTACCACGACGAGCCGGACAGCGTGGGCATTGCCACCGGCGTCACCACCGTGGTGGACGCGGGCAGTACCGGGGCCGACGACGTGGATGATTTTTACGCCATCACCCGCAAAGCATCCACCGAGGTGTTTGCCCTGCTGAACATCTCCCGCGTGGGGCTGATTGCCCAGAACGAGCTGGCCAATATGGCCAATATTGATGCTGATGCGGTGAAGCAGGCGGTGACGCGCTACCCGGATTTTATCGTCGGCCTGAAGGCGCGCATGAGCAGCAGCGTGGTCGGTGAAAACGGCATTACCCCGCTGGAGCGCGCGAAAGCGATTCAAAAAGAGAATGGCGACCTGCCGCTGATGGTGCACATCGGCAACAACCCGCCGAACCTTGATGAGATTGCCGAGCTGTTAAGCTCCGGCGACATCATTACCCACTGCTACAACGGCAAGCCTAACCGCATCCTGACGCCCTCCGGCGAGCTGCGCGCCTCCATTACGTCTGCGCTGAAGCGCGGCGTGCGTCTGGACGTCGGCCACGGCACGGCGAGCTTCAGCTTTGAGGTGGCGAAACGCGCCATCGCGATGGGCATTCTGCCGCACACCATCAGCTCGGATATCTACTGCCGCAACCGCATCAACGGCCCGGTCGGCTCGCTGGCCAGCGTGATGTCGAAATTCCTCGCCATCGGCATGTCATTGCCGCAGGTGATTGACTGCGTCACCGCCAACGCCGCAGACGGCCTGCGCCTGACGCGCAAAGGCCGCATTCAGCCTGGTCTCGACGCTGATCTGACGCTGTTCACCCTCAAACGCCAGCCGACGGTGCTGACGGATGCTGAAAACGACAGCCTGCAGGCTGAACACATTCTGGTGCCGCTTGCCGCGATCCGCGCGGGCAAGGGCTACATGACCGAACAAGGGAGCACGGAACATGCCTTCGATTTATGAGAAGTACAACTTAAAGCAGGTTATCAACACCTCTGGCCGCATGACGGCGCTGGGTGTCTCCACGCCGCGCCCGGAAGTGGTGCAGGCGGCGATGGACGGCATGAATCACTATTTCGAGATAAAGGATCTGGTCAATAAAACCGGCGAATACATCGCGAAGTTGCTGGAGGTGGAAGGCGCAACGGTGGTCTCCTGCGCGTCGGCGGGCATTGCCCAGTCCGTGGCGGCGGTACTGGTGAAAGACAGCGACTGGCTGCTGGAAAACCTGCACGTCACACCGATTGAGAACAACGAGATCGTCCTGCCGAAAGGCCACAACGTTAACTTTGGCGCGCCGGTAGGCACCATGGTAGCGCTGGGCGGCGGCAGGCTGGTGGAAGCGGGCTACGCCAACGAATGCTCTGCCGATCAGCTGGCGGCAGCGATCACCCCGCGTACAGCGGCTATCCTCTACATTAAATCGCACCACTGCGTACAGAAAAGCATGCTCAGCGTCGAGCAGGCGGCGGTGGTGGCGCGTAAACACGACCTGCCGCTGATCGTTGATGCCGCGGCGGAAGAAGATCTGCATACCTATTACCGCTCCGGCGCGGACCTGGTGATCTACAGCGGCGCGAAGGCGATTGAAGGCCCAACCAGCGGCCTGGTGATCGGCAAAACCCAGTACGTTGAGTGGGTGAAGCGCCAGACGGCGGGCATTGGCCGCGCGATGAAGGTGGGCAAAGAGGGGATCCTCGGCCTGACCTGCGCCATCGAACACTACCTGACGGCCACCAGGGAGAGCGGGGCCGAGATGGTGGCGAAGATGACGCCGTTTATTGACGCGCTCAACACCCTGAACGGCGTCACCGCCCGCGTGGTCTGGGACAGCGCGGGTCGCGATATCGCGCGCACCGAGATTAAGTTTGACGAAGCGACCACCGGCGTCGGCACCGGTGAACTGGTGAACGCACTCAAGCAGGGCGAATACGCCGTTTACTTCCGTGGCTACAAGGCCAACGAAGGGATTATCGAAGCGGATGTGCGCAGCGTGAATGCTGACCAGCTAAACATCGTGTACCGCCGCATTAGCGAAGTATTAGGACAGGAGAAAAAAGCATGAAACTGACCCCCAACTTTTACCGTGACCGCGTCTGCCTGAACGTGCTGGCAGGATCGAAAGCCAACGCCAGCGCCATTTACGAGGCGGCGGAAGGTCATGTGCTGGTGGGCGTGCTCTCCAAAAATTACCCCGACGTGGCGAGCGCCGTCGCGGATATGCGCGAGTACGCGGCACTGATTGATAACGCGCTCTCTGTGGGGCTGGGCGCAGGCGATCCGAACCAGTCGGCGATGGTGAGTGAAATCTCCCGCCAGGTACAGCCGCAGCACGTCAATCAGGTCTTTACCGGCGTGGCCGCCAGCCGCGCGCTGCTGGGGCAGAATGAGTCCGTGGTCAACGGTCTGGTCTCCCCGACCGGCACCGTCGGCATGGTGAAAATCTCCACCGGCCCGCTGAGCAGCAACGCGCCGGACGGCATTGTGCCGGTGGAAACCGCGATTGCCCTGCTGAAAGATTTCGGCGGCAGCTCAATCAAGTACTTCCCGATGGGCGGCCTCAAGTGCCGTGACGAGTATAAAGCGGTGGCGGAAGCCTGCGCCCGTCACGACTTCTGGCTGGAGCCGACCGGGGGAATCGATCTGGAGAACTTTGAGGAGATCCTACAGATCGCCCTGGACGCGGGCGTGAGCAAAATCATCCCGCATATCTACAGCTCGATTATCGACAAAGCCAGCGGCGACACGCGTCCGGAAGATGTGCGTACGCTGCTGGAGATGACGAAGAAGCTGGTGAAGTAGAACCTGCCCCTCACCCCAGCCCTCTCCCCAAAGGGGAGAGGGTGTAATCGTCCCCTCTCCCCTTTGGGGAGAGGGTTAGGGTGAGGGGAAACACACCGCACACACCCGAAGGAGCCACCATGCACACCCGTACCCTGCTTGTCGCTTCACTCTCAATGCTCGCCACCGCCGCTGTCGCCCAGACGCAATACGCCTGGGTGGGTACCTATAATCCCAACGGCGAAGGGCTGTACCGTTTTACCGTCGACCCGCAAACCGGCGCGCTCGATAACAAAACGCTGGTGAGCCAACTCCCGAACGCTGCGCAGCTTACCGTCTCGCACGACGGCAAAACGCTCTACCTGGCAAGCGAGGTGGAGCAGGGCGTGGTGCAGGCGTTGCGAATAGGCGATAACGGCGCGCTGAGCGAGCTGAATCAGGTGGCCTCCGGCGGCGCGGGACCGGTGTATCTTTCCCTGACGCCGAACGGCAAACATTTGCTGGTGGCGAACTACGTCAGCGGATCGATCGCGGTGCTGCCCGTTAACGCAGACGGCAGCCTGGGCGATGCTACGGACACCCATCAGGACAAAGGCGAACCGGGCGCGGCAAAGCCGGAAGCTGCCGTCGAGGGCAGTTTCGCCATCAGCGATCATAACGGCCCTCACGCGCACATGATCGCCGCCGATCCGAGCGGGAAATACGTTTTTTCCACCGATCTGGGGCTGGATCGCATCTATCAGTACCGTTTTGACGATCGAACCGGAAAGCTGACCCCGAACGATCCGCCGTTTATCCGCGCCTCCTCAAAAGGGGCCGGGCCGCGCCACTTCGTCTTTACGCCGAAGGGGGATGCCCTGTGGCTGATTAACGAAGAAGCCTCTACGCTCACCCATTATGCGCTGGACAGCAACGGCAGGCTGAAAGAGGGTAAAACGATTTCAGCCTTGCCGGACGGTTATAAAGGCACCAGTTTTGCCGCCGGGCTGGCGCTAAGCGCCGACGGGAAACAGCTGTATGTCGCTAACCGTTTGCATAACAGCATCGGGCACTTTACCGTAACGGCGGAGGGCACGCTGACGCATCAGGACGATGTCTGGACGCGAGGCGACTATCCGCGCACCCTGACGCTTGATAAGCAGGGGCGCTGGCTGTACGTCATGAACCAGCGCAGCGACAACATTACCCGTTTCCGCGTGGCGCCGGACGGCAAGCTGAGCGCCGAGTCAGACTATACCCCGGTCGGCAGCCCATCCCAGATGGTCATTTCACCCTGAGCAGTAAGAGGACAACGACGTGCGATTTCCGAACCAACGTTTAGCACAACTTTTCGATCTGTTGCAAAACGAGACGCTGCCGCAGGACGAGCTGGCGCAGCGGCTGTCGGTCTCCACGCGAACCGTCCGGGCGGATATCACCGCCCTGAACGCGCTGCTGGCCAGCCACGGCGCGCAGTTCATTTTGAGCCGGGGCAACGGCTATCAGCTCAAAATCAATGATGTGGTGCGCTATCAACAATTGCAGTCGTCCCACCCGCGCGCGCTGCGTATTCCGCGAACCGGACCGGAGCGTGTGCACTATCTGGTGGTGCGTTTTCTGACGTCAGCCTTTTCCCTCAAGCTGGAGGATCTGGCCGATGAGTGGTTCGTCAGCCGGGCCACATTGCAGAGCGACATGGTGGAAGTGCGCGAGTGGTTTCACCGTTACAACCTGACGCTGGAAACCCGCCCGCGCCACGGCATGAAGCTGTTTGGCAGCGAGATGGCGATCCGCGCCTGCCTGACCGACCTCCTGTGGGAGCTGGCGCAGCAGGATAGCCTTAACCCGCTGGTGACCGACGTGGCGCTCAACGCGGGCGTGGCGGAAAAGATGGTCCCTGTCCTGCACGACGCGCTGACGCGCCATCACATTCGCCTGACCGATGAAGGCGAGCTGTTCCTGCGCCTGTACTGCGCGGTGTCGGTGCGGCGCATCAGCGAGGGGTATCCGCTGCCGGAATTCCACGCTGAAGACGTGGAAGAGAACGTACGCGAGGCGGCTAAAGATATCGCTGTGGCTATCCAGGAGCTGGCGGGCAAGGCGCTTTCGCCATCGGAAGAGAGCTGGCTGTGCGTGCACATTGCGGCGCGGCAGATCCAGGAGATCGCCCCCAGCGCCATTAATGCTGACGACGACGAAGCCCTGGTCAACTATATCCTGCGCTACATCAACACCCACTATAACTACAACCTGTTGAGCGACGAGCAACTGCATGCAGATCTGCTCACGCACATCAAAACCATGATTACCCGCGTGCGGTATCAAATCATGATCCCCAATCCGCTGCTGGATAACATCAAGCAGCACTACCCGATGGCGTGGGATATGACCCTGGCGGCGGTGTCGAGCTGGGGCAAATACACGCCGTATGTGATCAGCGAAAACGAAATTGGTTTTCTGGTGCTGCATATCGGTGTCGGTCTGGAGCGCCACTACAACATCGGCTACCAGCGTCAGCCGCGCGTGCTGCTGGTATGTGACGCCGGTAACGCGATGGTGCGCATGATCGAGGCGGTGCTTCAGCGCAAATACCCGCAGATTGAGGTGACGCGCACGCTCACCCTGCGCGAGTACGAACTTGCCGATGCCATCGGCGAAGACTTCGTGATCTCCACCGCTCGCGTGAGCGAAAAATCCAAACCGGTGGTGATAATCGCCCCGTTCCCGACCGATTATCAGTTAGAGCAGATCGGCAAGCTGGTGCTGGTGGACCGTACCCGCCCGTGGATGCTGGAGAAATACTTCGACGCGGCCCATTTCCGCATTCTCGACAAGCCTGTCGACCAGCAAACGCTGTTCCGCGAACTGTGTGGGCAGCTTGAAAGCGAAGGCTTTGTCGGCGCGGAATTTCTGGAATCGGTTATCGAGCGTGAAGCTATCGTCAGCACTATGCTCGGCGACGGCATCGCGCTGCCGCACTCCCTCGGCCTGCTGGCGCAAAAAACGGTGGTCTACACCGTGCTGGCGCCGCAGGGCATTCAGTGGGGAGATGAAACTGCCCATGTCATTTTTCTGCTCGCCATCAGCAAAAGCGAGTACGAAGAGGCAATGGCGATTTACGATATTTTTGTCACTTTCCTGCGTGAACGCGCGATGGCGCGCCTGTGCCAGTGCGAGGATTTTGCGGCGTTTAAGGCTGAGGCAATGGAGAGTGTGAGTCGGTTTTGACGTTCAGGCGGACAGAGGATATCCGCCTTCATTCAACGCAGATGATGCACAACCTGGTTGCTGCTGCCGCGCCAGATAAGCATAGGATCTTTTAGATCCTGCACGAACTTGCCGTCGACCAGGACGTTAATCAGATCCACCACTTCCTTCTGCTGCGCATTCAGTTCATCCAGCTTATAACCCGTCCAGACCCAGATGTCTTTTCCCGCGCACTCGCGGCGGATGCGTTTTACCAGCTTCAGGATCGCCGGCACGTTTTGCGGATGGAGCGGGTCGCCGCCGGAGAGCGAGATCCCCTGACGTTTAATGCGCGTGTCGTTCAGGTCGTTGATGATGCGGTCTTCCATCTCAGCGGTAAACGGCATACCCGAGTTCAGGCGCCAGGTGCTTTTGTTATAGCAGCCGGGGCACTCGTGAACGCAGCCTGATACAAAGAGGGTGCAGCGGGTGCCGGGGCCGTTGACGATGTCGACGGGGTAGTACTGGTGATAGTTCATCGCGAATAACCACGCCGGGTGGCGCTGCGCTTACCCGGCCTACAAAAGAGAGCGGTCCGTAGGCCCGGTAAGCGCAGCGCCACCGGGCATTAACGTGGCAGTGGATTACCCGATCTGCCCATTCCCCAGATGTTTCACCCTGCGCTTCACCTCTTCCTGCTTACCGGCGTTAAACGGACGGGCGTCCGGGCTGCCGAGGTAGCCGCACACGCGGCGGGTTACGGAGACGCGGGCTGCATCGTGGTTACCGCATTTAGGGCAGGTGAAGCCTTTGCTGGTACACTCGAACTCACCGGTAAAGCCGCACTCGTAGCACTCGTCGATTGGCGTGTTGGTTCCGTAGTACGGAACGTGCTGATAGCTGTAATCCCACACGTCTTCCAGCGCCTTCAGGTTATGCTGAATGTTCGGGTACTCGCCGTAGCAGATAAAACCGCCGTTCGCGATGGGCGGATAGGCCGCTTCGAAGTCGATCTTGTCGTACGGGTTCACCTTCTTCTCCACATCGAGGTGGAAGCTGTTGGTGTAGTAACCTTTGTCGGTCACCCCTTCCACGATGCCGAACTCGGCGGTATCCAGACGGCAGAAGCGATCGCAGAGGTTTTCGCTCGGCGTGCTGTACAGGCTGAAACCGTAGCCGGTTTCCTCTTTCCACTGGTCTACCGCATCGCGCAGGCGCTGCACAATCGCGATACCTTTCTCACGCAGGGCGTCGTTGTCATAGATGTGCTTGTCGCCAAACAGCGCGTTAATGGTTTCGTGAATGCCGATATAGCCGAGAGAGATCGACGCGCGACCGTTTTTGAAGATCTCCGACACATCATCATCCGCCTTCAGGCGCACGCCGCAGGCCCCTTCCATATAGAGAATTGGCGCGACGCGGGCTTTCACCCCTTCAAGGCGGGCGATGCGGGTCATCAGCGCCTTACGTGCCAGCTGTAAACGTTCATCCAGCAGCGCCCAGAAGGCCGCTTCATTACCTTTGGCTTCCAGCGCGATGCGCGGCAGGTTCAGGCTGATGACGCCCAGGTTGTTGCGCCCGTCGTGGATCTGCTCGCCGTTCTCATCCTCGTACACGCCGAGGAAGCTGCGACAGCCCATTGGCGTTTTAAACGAACCGGTGACTTTTACCACCTGGTCGTAGTTCAGAATGTCCGGGTACATACGCTTGCTCGCGCACTCCAGCGCCAGCTGTTTGATGTCGTAGTTCGGATCGCCAAACTTGTGGTTCAGGCCGTCGCGAATGGCGAACACCAGTTTCGGGAACACCGCCGTTTTACGGTTTTTACCGAGGCCGGAGATACGGTTACGCAGAATAGACTGCTGGATCAGGCGTGATTCCCAGCTGGTTCCGAGGCCAAACCCGAAGGTCACAAACGGCGTCTGGCCGTTGGCGGTGTGCAGCGTGTTTACTTCATATTCCAGCGACTGGAACGCGTCGTAGCACTCTTTCTCGGTGCGGGAACGGGCATAACCGTCGGCGTCCGGGATCTGCCACTCTTCCGCCGTTTTACGGTGTTTGTTGAAGCTCTCGGTCACGAACGGGGCCAGCACTTCATCGATGCGGTTAATGGTGGTGCCGCCATAGATGTGGCTCGCCACCTGGGCGATGATCTGCGCCGTAACCGCCGTCGCGGTGGAGATGGATTTCGGCGGCTCAATCTCGGCGTTACCCATTTTAAAACCCTGGGTCAGCATGCCTTTCAGGTCGATCAGCATGCAGTTAAACATCGGGAAGAACGGCGAGTAGTCGAGATCGTGGTAGTGGATCTCACCGCGCTCGTGCGCCGAGACTACATCGCGCGGCAGCAGGTGCTGGCGGGCATAGTGCTTGGCGACGATACCAGCCAGCAGGTCGCGCTGGGTCGGGATCACTTTGCTGTCTTTATTGGCATTTTCATTGAGCAGCGACGAGTTGGTTTGCTCTACCAGGCCGCGGATCTCCTGGTTCAGGCGACCGCGTTTCTCACGCTGGACGTCACGGTCGTGACGATACTCAATGTAGGCGCGCGCCAGCTGCTTGTACGGACCAGACATCAGCTGGTTTTCAACCGCGGTCTGGATCTCGTTGATATCCACCTGGCTGCGTTCGTGCATCTGGCTGCTAACGACTTCTGCGACGGTGGCGCAGTAATCTGCGTCATCGACTCCCGCTGCTTTAGCTGCACGCAGAATGGCTTCTTTGATGCGCTCTGATTTAAACGGCACTTTACAGCCATCACGTTTCATCACATGCGGTGTCATGATCACTCCATTTTAAAAACAGGTTATCCACAGAGGTGGAGAAGTATTCACCGGGCGTATTCCTCGCCGAGGCAAAGACTTCCCGCGTGCCCAGCTCGTGTTATCCACAATTCCGGCCAGCGTTCGCGCCGTCTTGTTGTTGGAATAGTAGACGATAAATACAAGATGTTGGGTCGGCGTGCATTTTAAGTGCTACATATAGTGATTTGCATCAAACATGTTTGCGATTTTTTTGATGCAGGACAAAGTAAAAAGACGAGAGTACAAACGGCGGGCGCTGAGGCAATTGTAAAGACGCGAAGGAAAAATCTGATTAATTATTCAACAAAAACAGTAAAGTAAGCCGGACACGGCATCGTGCCCGGCGGAGGAATTACTGCTTTAACCACCACACGGCTTCAAACGGACGAAGCATTGAGGTTTGAGGGCCGGGGTAGTTGCTTATCACCACCTGCGACTCGCCGCTGAGAGCGTCCGCTTGCCATTCCTGAGGCAAATGGCTCAGGTTCGCCACCACCATCAGCGTTTGCCCCTGCCACTGGCGGCGATAGCACCACAGGGAAGGGTGGTCAGGCAGGAGATCCTCATAATCCCCCCACGTCAGCACCGGCAGGGTTTTGCGCAGGCGAATCAGCGACTGATAGGTGTAGAACACCGAGTCGGGGTCGTCCAGCGCCGCGCGGGCGTTCACGATTTCGTAGTTGTCGCAGACACCAATCCACGGTTCGCCCCCGGTAAAGCCCGCATTGTGCGAGGCGTCCCACTGCATCGGCGTGCGCCCATTATCACGTGACTTACTCGCCAGAATCGCCAGCAGTTCATCCGTATCGCGGCCGTTAGCCCGCTGTTCGGCGAACATATTCAGGCTTTCTACGTCGCGGTAGTCGGTGATACGGCTGAAATGCGGGTTGGTCATGCCCAGCTCTTCACCCTGATAGATATACGGCGTGCCCTGCATCCCGTGCAGCACCATGCCGAGCATTTTCGCCGCCGCCACGCGGTGTTCCCCTTCGTCACCAAAGCGTGACACGATGCGCGGCTGGTCATGGTTACACCAGAACAGCGCGTTCCAGGCTTTGTTGTGCATCCCCTGCTGCCAGTGGCGGAAAAGGGTTTTCAGCGCCACAAAATCCGGCTTCGCAAGCGTCCACTTTTCGCCGCCGGGGTAGTCCACCTTCAGATGATGGAAGTTAAAGGTCATCGACAGCTCGCGCCCGTCGAGCGACGCATACTGCTGACAGTTCTCCAGCGAGGTGGAGGACATCTCGCCCACCGTCATCAGGTTGCGCGGCGTAAAGACATCCCGGCTCATCTCCTGAAGATATTCGTGGATGCGCGGCCCGTCAGTGTAGAAACGTCGGCCATCCCCGATGGTGTCGTCCGGGAAATCCTGATCTTTTGAAATCAGGTTAATGACGTCCAGACGCAAGCCGTCCACGCCGCGATCGGCCCAGAACTCGCACACTTTTTTCAGCTCGGCGCGCACCGCCGGGTTTTCCCAGTTGAGATCCGCCTGCTCCGGCGCGAACAGATGCAGATAATACTGCTCGCTTTCGGCATGCCAGCGCCAGGCGTTGCCGCCAAACTTGGAGCGCCAGTTGTTGGGAAGCGCGTCCGGCGTACCGTCGCGCCAGATATAGAACTCACGGTACGGACTCGCTTTATCCAGCGACTCACGGAACCAGGCGTGCTGCGTGGACGTGTGGTTAAAGACCATATCCAGCACAATGCGGATGCCACGTTCATGCGCCCGGGCAACCAGCTCGTCAAAGTCGTCCAGCGTGCCGTAGGTCGGGTCGATGGCAGTGTAGTTCGCCACGTCGTAACCGTTATCCACCTGCGGCGAGATATAAAACGGCGTCAGCCAGATGGCGTCAATGCCAAGGGTTTTCAGGTAGTCAAGGCGCTGCGTTACGCCGCGCAGATCGCCGGTGCCGCTGCCGGTGGTATCCTGAAAACTCTTTGGGTAAATCTGATAGATAACGCCGTTCTGCCACCAGTGAGGAAGGGTATTCATAGTACGTTCCTGCAAATGCGAAGGGGCGCAACTGCGCCCCGAAAAAGGGAATTAAACAATCTGCAACGTGCCCTGACGGAACTTACGCTGGTAAACCACGGTAGTCAGCGCCATTGGGATGATAATCGCCACCGCCATCGCCAGCGCAAATACCTGCCAGAATGAAGGCTGAATGGAGAGGATACCCGGCAGGCCGCCGACGCCAATCCCGTTTGCCATTATGCCGTTCAGGCCGCACAGCAAGCCCGCCAGACCGGAGCCGATCATCGCGCAGAGCATCGGGAAGCGATATTTCAGGTTGATACCGTACATCGCCGGTTCAGTGACGCCGAGGTAGGCGGAGATAGCAGCCGGAACGGAGATCTCACGCTCGTTGTGCTTACGGCTGACGATAATAATGCCGGTTACAGCGGAGGCCTGCGCAATGTTAGACAGGGCGATGATCGGCCAGACCGGCGTGCCGCCGAGGCTCTGGATCATCTGCATATCGATCGCCAGCGTGGTCTGGTGCACGCCGGTGATCACCAGCGGAGCGTACAGGAAGCCGAACAGTGCGGCGCCAATCGGTGCGAAGCTGCCGGTCATCAGGTGACGGACCGCGAAGGCCACGCCGTCGCCAATCATGCGGCCAAACGGACCGATAAAGGCATGCGCCAGGAACACCGCCAGGATCAGCGAGCAGACCGGGACCACCACCAGATAGAGATAGTCCGGCACGATGCGCTTCAGACGCGTCTCAATAAAGCCCAGCGCCAGACCCGCCAGCAATGCCGGGATAACCTGCGCCTGGTAGCCCACTTTGGCGATGGTAAACAGGCCGAAGTTCCACACCTCTGGCGTTTGCTGACCAAGTAAGTAAGCGTTCATTAACTGCGGAGAGACCAGCGTCACGCCGAGTACGATTCCGAGAATGGGCGTTCCGCCCATCTTGCGCACCGCTGACCAGCAGATCCCGACCGGCAGATAGAAGAAGATGGCTTCGCCAATCAGCCACAGGAAGTCATAGATGCTTTGCAGCGCCGGGTACATCTGCGCCAGGGTTTTGCCGTCGCTCATTGGCACATCGCCGATGACGTTACGGAAGCCCAGAATTAAGCCCCCGCTGATCAGCGCCGGCAGCAGTGGGAAGAAGATCTCCGCAAAATGGGAAATCAGCTGCTCATGCCATTTCATATTCTGGCGCGCTGCCTTCTTCGCCTGCTCTTTATCGGCGGAAGAGTGCCCGGTAGTCGCCAGCAGAGCCTGATAGTAATCGCCCACTTCGGTACCAATCACCACCTGGAACTGCCCGGCGTTGGTGAAGCAGCCTTTAACCATTTTCAACTCTTCAATGGCTTTCGGATTGGCTTTGGCCGGATCGTTCAGCACGAAGCGCAGGCGGGTAATGCAATGGCTGACGGTGGCGATGTTCTCGCGTCCGCCGACCAGGACGATCAGCTGATCGATATCGGCTTGTTTGACTTTACTCATCATGAAACCTCATGACAGATGGTGAAAGGGGTTATGACCTGTGCGCAAGCCTACTCCTTCAACGTGACGGCGAAAATGGGAACGTTCCCGAAATCGGGCGAAGATCACAATAATCCATTCAAAAAAATTATGAGAGGCGGGCTGGAATAACGATCTGACGGGGCTCGGTACGCCCGGTAATTTGCTCGATCAGCTGCGCGGCAGCCTGCCGGCCAGACTCGGCATAACCCGGGTCAACGCTGATAATCTCCGGGTGTAAGAACTTCATCAGCGGCGTGCTTCCCACGCTCGCTAACTGCAGCTCCCCGATGCGTTGTTCCTGCAAATATTTGCTCGCACCCAATGCAAGGGTATCCGTGGCGCACACCAGGGCGGTGGTTTGTGCAGTCAGCACGCTGGCGACCTGCTCATATCCCTGTTTCATACCCAGTCCAGGCAGCGCGGCCACGGCGGGGAGATTGTTTTTTTTACAAAACGCCAGGTACGCTTCATGGCGACGCTTGCCGGTGGTGATGTCGGCATGCGGCACGCCGAGATAGCTGATATGCCGATGGCCCTGTTCATACAGGCGCTGCATCAGGATCACGATTGCCCCTTCGTCATCGTAACAGACAGAGGCAAACCCGCTGGCGTCGCGCGCCAGCAGCACCAGAGACGGCTGCCAGGGTTTAAGCATGTCCTCTTTAAGGCCGGTAAACCCGAACAGCACTACGCCATCAATGTTGCGGCGCTGAAGCATACCGAGATGCTCCTCCACCATTTGCGCCGAGAACTTGCTCTCCATCATGATCGGATCGTAGCCCTGCTCGTAGAACGCGGGCAGCATCGTCTGTACGGCGAGGTTTTCGGAGAGGGAATCCAGACGCGAGACAATAATGGCGACCACTTTATCGCTCTGCCCGCGCATGGCGCGCGCGGAGCGGGAAGGGGAAAAACCGTGCTGATTCATCACCGCCTCGACGCGCTCGCGTGTGCGCTCGCTGACACCGCTTTCGTTGTTAAGCACGCGTGAGACGGTCGATTTCCCCACGCCGCTTAAACGCGCGATGTCTTTAATCGTAAGGCGGTTCTGCATGCTGTATTCCCTGTAACAACGATAAAATAATCAGTTGAGCCTAATGCTATCCTGCGAATTCGCTATGGGCAAAGTCTGGTTTACGTGCGGTTTATTTACGAGGGGGTATCATACCGCCCGAATAGTCACAAAAGGTATGGTTAAATCCTTATACTGCGCGACGACATCCCATTTTTAACTTACCGGAGGCCACATGGATCCCGATCCCACACCTCTCCTGACCAGGAGAAAACCTTCTTTCCGGTAAGCCAGCCTTTTGCTGTCTCACCGGCGTGAGGCAGCAACGTTCATACGTTCCTGCTTGATAAATTAAGTGCCTGACAGGTACGGCTCTGCCACGCCTGCGGGAAAACTGCGTCCGCCTTTGCGGATGCGGGGGAATGACTATGCTGAAAAATATCACCCGGCAGCTGTTCGCGCAGCTGAGCCGCCACCTGCCACATCGCCTGATTGCGCGCGATCCGCTGCCAAATGCCAACACCCTGGCGGGCGCGGAAATCCCCGCTTCCCTGACCGAGCGCTGCCTGAACGTGGCGGCGATGGATGAAAACGAAGTCTGGCGCGCCTTTGGCGGCCACCCGGAAGGGCTGAATGCGCAAGAAGTGTCAAAAATCCGCGAGGAACATGGCGATAACCAGATCCCGGCGCAAAAACCCTCACCATGGTGGGTCCACCTGTGGCTCTGCTACCGCAATCCGTTCAACCTGCTGCTGACGGTGCTCGGGATTATCTCTTACGCCACTGAAGATCTGTTTGCCGCAGGCGTAATTGCCCTGATGGTGGGGATCTCCACGCTGCTTAACTTTATTCAGGAAGCGCGCTCCACCAAAGCGGCGGATGCACTGAAAGCGATGGTCAGCAATACTGCCACCGTGTCGCGCGTGATTAACGACCTCGGCGAAAACGCCTGGATTGAACTGCCCATTGACCAGCTGGTGCCGGGCGATCTGGTGAAGCTGGCGGCGGGTGACATGATCCCGGCGGATTTACGCATCATCCAGGCGCGGGATCTGTTCGTCGCGCAGGCGTCACTCACCGGTGAATCCCTGCCCGTAGAGAAGGTGGCGAGGACCCGCGATCCGCAGCAGATGAATCCGCTGGAATGCGACACCCTGTGCTTTATGGGCACCACGGTGGTCAGCGGCACGGCGCAGGCCATTGTCACCGCTACCGGCGGCAACACCTGGTTTGGACAGCTTGCCGGACGCGTCAGCGAGCAGGAGAGCGAGCCGAACGCATTCCAGAAAGGCATTGGCCGCGTCAGCATGCTGCTGATCCGCTTTATGATGGTCATGACGCCGATTGTCCTGCTGATCAACGGCTACACCAAAGGTGACTGGTGGGAAGCGGCGCTGTTCGCCCTCTCCGTGGCTGTCGGCTTAACGCCGGAAATGCTGCCGATGATTGTCACCTCCACGCTGGCGCGCGGGGCGGTCAAACTCTCTAAACAAAAGGTGATCGTCAAACACCTCGACGCCATCCAGAACTTTGGCGCGATGGACATTCTTTGCACCGATAAAACCGGCACCCTGACCCAGGACAAAATCGTGCTGGAGAACCACACCGATATCGCCGGAAAGACCAGCGAACGGGTGCTGTACAGCGCGTGGCTGAACAGTCACTACCAGACAGGGCTGAAAAACCTGCTCGACGTGGCGGTGCTGGAAGGTGTGGATGAAGAGTCTGCCCGCATGCTCTCCGGCCGCTGGCAGAAAGTGGACGAAATTCCGTTCGACTTTGAACGGCGCCGCATGTCGGTGGTGGTCAGCGAGCAGCCGGACGTACATCAGCTGATCTGCAAAGGGGCATTGCAGGAGATCCTGAATGTTTCCACGCAGGTGCGTCATAACAGCGAGATCGTGCCGCTGGATGAGACCATGCTGCGCCGCATCAAACGCGTCACCGATAACCTGAACCGTCAGGGGCTGCGCGTGGTGGCGGTAGCAAGCAAGTTCCTGCCCGCGCGGGAAGGGGATTACCAGCGTATCGATGAATCCGATTTGATCCTCGAGGGTTACATCGCATTCCTCGATCCGCCGAAAGAGACCACCGCGCCGGCGCTGAAAGCACTGAAAGCGAGCGGGATCACCGTCAAAATCCTGACCGGCGACAGCGAGCTGGTGGCGGCCAAAGTGTGCCACGAAGTGGGCCTGGACGCGGGCGACGTCGTGGTGGGGAGCGACATTGAGCACCTGTCCGACGATGAGCTGGCCGAGCTTGCCCTGCGCACCACGCTGTTTGCCCGCCTGACGCCGATGCATAAAGAACGCATCGTCACTCTGCTGCGTCGTGAAGGGCACGTGGTGGGCTTTATGGGCGACGGCATCAACGATGCGCCAGCCCTGCGTGCGGCGGATATCGGTATCTCCGTGGACGGCGCGGTGGATATCGCCCGCGAGGCGGCAGATATCATTCTGCTGGAAAAGAGCCTGATGGTGCTGGAGGAGGGCGTCATCGAAGGGCGTCGCACCTTCGCCAATATGCTCAAATACATCAAAATGACCGCCAGCTCCAACTTCGGTAACGTCTTCAGCGTGCTGGTGGCGAGCGCCTTCCTGCCGTTCCTGCCGATGCTGCCGCTGCACCTGCTGATCCAGAACCTGATGTACGATGTCTCTCAGGTCGCCATCCCGTTTGATAACGTGGACGACGAGCAGATCCAGAAGCCGCAGCGCTGGAACCCCGCCGATCTGGGGCGCTTTATGCTGTTCTTTGGGCCGATCAGCTCCATCTTTGACATTCTGACCTTCTGCCTGATGTGGTTTGTGTTCCACGCCAATACCCCGGAACACCAGACGCTGTTCCAGTCCGGCTGGTTCGTGGTGGGGCTGCTGTCCCAGACCCTGATTGTGCATATGATCCGCACCCGCCGCATTCCGTTTATCCAGAGCCGTGCCGCATGGCCGCTGATCGTGATGACGGGCATTGTGATGGCGCTCGGGATCGCGCTGCCGTTCTCGCCGCTTGCAAGTTACCTGCAACTTCAGGCGCTGCCGCTGAGCTACTTCCCGTGGCTGGTGGCGATCCTCGCGGGTTACATGGTGCTGACGCAGATGGTCAAAGGGTTCTATAGCCGTCGGTATGGATGGCAGTAACGGCAAGCCCGGTGGCGCTGCGCTTACCGGGCCTACGATCCGAACGTAGGCCGGGTAAGGCGAAGCCGCCACCCGGCAGCTGGCTTTCCTCCCAAATTCAACAACCTGTGATCTCCGTCGGCGCATTCGCTTGACGACAATTTGAGCGCATGTTAACAGAATGTTTTGCCTTTATTTGGCCCGTCAGATAAGGAACATTCATGTTACGGTACAGCCTCTTAACCGCCGGGCTCATGCTCGGCGCCTCCGCCTTTGCCGCCCCGGCAGGCGACCTTCCCTTAATGCCCTGGCCTGCGAAGGTTGAACGCCCGACCACACAGGGTGCGCTGGTGCTTAACAATCAACTCTCCGTGAGCGTCAGCGGCGACGATCTGGGGGATGCGGTCAACCGCCTGCGCCAGCGCATCGCCCTGCAAACTGGCTGGATGCTACAGCCGCAGGCCGAAAAACCTGACAAGCCAACCATCCGTATTTCCATCGCTAAAAAAGTGAAGCCGCAGCCGCTGCCGGACAGCGATGAGAGCTATAAACTCACGGTGGACGCCAACGGCGTAAATATCTCCGCCAACACCCGCTTCGGCGCGCTGCGCGCCATGGAAACCTTGCTCCAGCTGATGCAGAACGGTGCCGAAAACACCTCGATTCCGTGGGTTACCATTGAAGATTCGCCGCGCTTCCCGTGGCGCGGGCTGCTGCTCGATTCAGCGCGCCATTTCATCCCGTTACCCGATATCAAACGCCAGATCGACGGCATGGCCGCGGCTAAGCTCAACGTCCTGCACTGGCATTTGACGGACGATCAGGGCTGGCGCTTTACCTCGAAGCGTTATCCAAAATTAACCCAGCTTGCCAGCGATGGGCTGTTCTACACCCCGGAGCAGATGCGCGAGATTGTGCGTTACGCTGCCGAGCGCGGCATACGCGTGGTGCCGGAAATTGATATGCCGGGCCACGCCTCGGCGATTGCCGTCGCCTACCCGGAGCTGATGAGCGCGCCGGGGCCGTACGCCATGGAGCGCCACTGGGGCGTGCTTAAGCCAGTGCTGGATCCCACCAAAGAGGCGACCTATACCTTTGCCGACGCGATGGTCAGCGAACTGGCGGCGATCTTCCCGGATCCGTATCTGCATATTGGCGGCGATGAGGTTGACGACAGCCAGTGGAAAGCGAACGCTGCGATCCAGAGATTCATGCGCGACAACAAACTGGCGGACAGCCATGCGTTGCAGGCGTATTTCAACCGCAAGCTGGAGACGATCCTTGAGAAGCACCACCGGCAGATGGTTGGCTGGGATGAGATCTACCATCCCGATCTGCCGAAAAGCATTCTGATCCAGTCCTGGCAGGGACAGGACGCGCTGGGGCAGGTGGCGCAGAACGGCTATAAGGGCATTCTTTCTACCGGTTTCTACCTCGATCAGCCGCAATCCACCGCCTACCACTACCGCAATGAAATTGTGCCGCAGGGGTTGAACGGCGTGGATGTGATAGCAGACACCGACAGCGTCCAGAGCTGGGCTTTCTCGATGCCGCGTCTGAAAGGCAAGCCGGTGGAAGGCAGCTTTACGCTGGTGAAAGGCGATGCTGGCTGGCGCGGATTCATTGATTTTGCCGGGAAATCGCGTCGGGCGGTGGATAACATTCAGTGGCGGGACGACAATCAGGTAACGTTTACCGTTGATACCTGGATGGGTGAAACGCGTCCGGTCGTTTCTGTTGAGAACGATAAGCTCAGCGGCTATTTCCTGGTGGGTAACGCCCGCTACCTGATTAGCGGCACGCGTCTGGACGAGGTGCCGAAAGGCGTTCCGCCGGTGGTGCCGGACCCGGCGAACGAGGCCAATCTGCTCGGCGGTGAAGCCGCGCTGTGGGCGGAAAACGTAGTCGCGCCAGTGCTGGATATCCGTCTGTGGCCGCGCGCCTTTGCGGTGGCGGAGCGGCTTTGGTCGGCGAAGGACGTCAACGACATCGACAACATGTATACCCGGCTCCAGGCGATGGACAGCTGGTCCACGGTATCGGTTGGGCTACAGCAGCATACCCAGCAGCAGGTACAGTTCACGCGCCTCGCTAATAATGCGGATACCTTGCCGCTGCAAATCCTCGCCCAGGCGCTTGAACCGGCGCAGTATTACACCCGCCAGCATCTTAAGTTCCAGGCCGGAAACTATCATCAGTTTGAGCCGCTCAACCGGCTCGCTGACGCGCTAAACGCGGAAAGTGCGACCGTGCGTCAGATGAATAAATGGGCTGATCGTCTGGTGAGCGATGCGGAAGACACGGAGAGCGCCGACGCGCTGCGCCACGTCTTTAACCGCTGGCAGAACAACACCAGCGACGTGCTGGCCTTGAGCGAAAACAGCTATCAGTTGAAGGCCATCAAACCGGTAATTCAGGAGGTGGACAAGCTGGCCTCGATTGGCCTGCGGCTGACGGATCTGGTGGCACGCCAGGGAACGCTGGATGATAAAGAGATCGCGTCGATCCAGAGCGAACTGGATAACGCGGCGAAAATCCAGGACGAGGTGGTGATTGCGGCGGTGTACCCGCTGGAAACGCTGCTGCGTGCGACGCAGAATCAGTAGAAAAAAATACCCCTCACCCCAACCCCTCTCCCCTTTGGAGGGAGGGCCAGGCGAGGGGGCTCTATCGGTACCCTCTCCCCTTTGGAGGGAGGGCCAGGCGAGGGGGCTCTATCGGTACCCTCTCCCCTTTGGAGAGAGGGCCAGGCGAGGGGGCTCGATCCGTTCCCTCTCCCCTTTGGGGAGAGGGTTAGGGTGAGGGGTAAGGTTTTTCCACTCAGTTCTTCAACACCCACGCCTCTTTCCAGTGCGCGCCAACGCCAGGCTCAAACTGGTTTGCGGTTGGGCTGTACTGCACGCAGTAGCCGCTGTACGGGAAAGGCTTACATTCGTAGGTCTTACCGTCTTTTGGCTGTAGTACCACGGTGCCTGCTTTGTACGAGGCGATATTGTCCGGGAAGGTAAAGTCGTGGTGGCCGGTGCTGTCCGCAGCCGCATCGCTTTCCAGCATCAGGTTCAGCACGTCCTGGGCGAACATCGTGCCGTCTTTATTGGTCGCGTAGTATTTCAGCATATGGTGTCCCGCCGTCACGTCAGTCAACGTCATGGTCACGTCCTGATTGACGTTGTTCATGTCCTGCTTCAGGTAACCTTTTTCCGCACCGTGGTGGTTCATCACGTGTGCTTCAAAATTAACGTCACCCTGCGTGTTGACGTGGAAGGTGACGGTCGCGTTGCCATGTTCGATTTTGCTGTATTGCAGATCGGAAACGGCGATGGTCTCGCTCACCTGCGCTTTTTGCTCTTCATAGGAGATGGCAACGGATTTCAGCGTGCTGCCCTCTTTCACGAATACGCTGTTGGCGCCGTGAACCGGGCTGATGTCACCGGCTTCATCTTTAACACCGACGCGGACATCGCTCTGAGCGGTGTTGATCTTCTGCGCCAGATCGTAAGACCACTGATTAGCGTCGCCTTGTTCAGCAGAGCCGATGGTCATTTCGGTACGCATGGCGGTCACTTCACCGTTGGCGTCGAAGAAGCGTGCGATAACCTTATCGCCCACGTTCAGGTTATTACCGGCAATCTGGCCGCTCAGGGTATTGCTCCATTCGGAAACGATCGCAGGCGTTTCGTCCGGGGTTACGTTGCCACCATTCCCGAAATCAACGTCAATGGCCTGATAAAAGCTATTTGAGGTGTCCGCAATTTCCCACACGCCGTAAATAACCTGGTACCCCGTACGCGCAGGAACATTGCAAGTCATGGATTTTGTTACGGCTGGTGCCTGACTATTTCCGTTGATCGTACAGAATGGAGTTAATTCAAATTGATCGCGAGTCAGCGGCTTATTTGGATCCCAGTTTTGTTTGGTGATGTAATAGCGCCAGTTAGTGGTTTTATGCGGTGCAGTATGATGCCAGACGAACTCATGCGGGCCTGCCGTTATTGGGTTTTTGGTCCAGGCATTCAGGCTTTGCTTATCCAGCTGAGAATACTGGGAAATACCTGCACTGGCGAGCTGGCCGTCCGGCGGCATAGCGCCGGTCGGGAAACCGGAAGTTTTTTCCACGCTCTGCGGTTCATACTGTACAGCGCCGCAATCAATATTTTGGCCAAGCTTACACATATAGGCGCGGCTGGCTGGAGATTCAATATAGCCGTGAGCAAATGCCGACGATGCAACGGTCACTGTCGCGAGGGCAAGTGCAATTTTTGAAAGTTTCATTACTCATCCATTATTAGAGAATATTACCGGGTGGAGAAGCTTAATAATGGACGGTGCGATTTGTCATTTTATATGGAGAGTAAAAATAGCCGAAATAAAAAGGACAGCTAAGCTGCCCTTTCTTAATTGAATTGAATTAGCGACGTACGGCAATCGCTTCAATTTCAATTTTCACGTCTTTTGGAAGACGCGCCACTTCCACGCAAGAGCGAGCCGGGAAGGTCGCGTTGTGCTCGGTGAAGAACGCTTCGTAAGTGGCGTTAACGGTCGCGAAATCATTCAGATCTTTCACGAACACAGTGGTTTTGACGATATCGCCCACTTTCAGACCGGCAGATTCCACGATCGCCTGCACGTTTTCCAGCGACTGACGCGCCTGCGCCGCTACGTCGGCGGGCACTTCACCGGTTTTTGGGTTCACCGGGATCTGACCAGAAGTGATGATCATGCTGCCCAGATCAACGCCCTGAACGTATGGGCCGATAGCCGCTGGTGCATTTTCCGTCGCGAGTACTTTGCTCATTTTTTCTCCAGAATTACAGCGTTAAGAATGTTCCCGGCCATTATAACAGCCGGGATTTCATTACCAACCTCAATTAGTTGGCCAGCACCACATAATGAGAAAACTCTTTTTCGCAGTATTTGCATTTGAGTGCGATGTCATTGGCGCGTTTTTTCACTGTGAAACTGGAGGAAACCGGCTCAGCATGACTGATGCAGTTGCTGTTCGGGCAGACCAGCACGCTTTCGATGCGATCCGGCAGGCTTGGGCGGGATTTGCCCACCACGTCGTAATCGTCGATGCGGTTAACCGTGGCGTCCGGCGCGTACAGCGACAGCTGGTTAACCTGCTCGTCGGTCAGGAAGGTGTTCTCGATTTTGATCAGGTCTTTACGGCCCATTTCGCCCGACGGCAGGTTCAGGCCGATGGTGATGCGCTGGTCCGTTTCGGTCAGTTTGAACAGCGTCAGCAGTTTAAAGCCCACCTGCGCAGGGATGTGGTCAATCACGGTGCCACGCTTGATGGCTTCAACCTGGAGTTTGTTATCGTGTGTCATGGTCGTCTCCCCTTACAGAGCTAATTCGCGATTCAGAACCAGTGCCAGTAACGCCTGGCGAGCGAAGATGCCGTTTCCGGCCTGCTGGAAGTACCAGGCGTGCGGCGTTTTGTCCACGTCTGTGGTGATCTCATCGATGCGCGGCAGCGGGTGCAGCACCTTCATATTGTCACGCGCGCCTTCAAGGTCGCTGGCGCGCAGCACGAACTGCGCCTTCACGTTGGCGTACTCGGACGGATCCAGACGCTCTTTCTGCACGCGGGTCATGTAGAGAATATCCACGTTGCCCATCACCTCTTCGATACTGGCGTGCAGGCTCCACGCGATGCCTTTCTCGTCCAGCATGTCGAGAATGTACTGCGGCATCGCCAGCGCGTCCGGCGCGATAAAGAAGAAGCGGTTGCCGTTAAATTTCGCCAGCGCCTGGGTCAGGGAGTGGACGGTGCGGCCATATTTCAGGTCGCCGACCATGGCGATGTTCAGGTTCTCAAGCGTGCCCTGCGTCTCCTGAATGGTGAACAGATCCAGCAGGGTCTGCGTCGGATGCTGGTTAGCACCGTCACCGGCGTTCAGCACCGGAATGCGGCCGGAAAACTCGGTCGCCAGACGCGCCGCGCCCTCCTGCGGGTGGCGCATCACAATCGCGTCAACGTAGGTACTGATAACCGAAATGGTATCCGCCAGGGTTTCGCCTTTTTTGCCCAGCGACGTGTTGCTGCTGTCCGAGAAGCCCACCACGCTCGCGCCCAGACGGTGCATGGAGGTTTCGAAGGAGAGGCGGGTGCGGGTCGAGGCTTCGAAGAAGCAGCTCGCAATCACCTTGTGCTTCAACAGCTCCGGTTGCGGATTGGCCTTCAGTTTTGCCGCGGTTTCCAGAACCAGTTCCAGCTCTTCGCGGCTGAGGTCGTTTATGGAAATGATGTGTTTTTGATAAAGCGGATTCATGTTTATCTCCTGACGCCGGGCAAAAAAAAGCCCCTCAAATGAGGGGCTCTGGGAATAGGTTTAGCAACGGGAAGAAAAACGGCAGGCCAGCGTCTGATTTCAGACGCGGTAAGACGTTATGTCGTACACGCTTGACCATGCTTCCTCCCGGCAAATTGTCGGGCATTATACGCAGCTCGCTTTTGGGATCAAGCGATTTAATGCACGCTTTACTCAATGCAAACGGTTCTTTGTGAATATTAATGCGTTCTGAGTAAATAATTAATTTGCTTATGTACCAGCGCGGTGCGCTTCACTACGCGGGGCGCGACCCAGACAATACTGCTCCCGGCCACTACACCTAAAATTTCCGGTAACTGGTGATAATCCAGAATACGCGCCACCGCGCGGCCATATCCGGCGACGGTATGGATAAGGATAAATTCGCTGTTGTGCTCCACGCTCACCACCATTTCAGAGACCGTACGCGCCGCGTCGGGGGCCGGGCGCAGCTGGGGATTCAGCGAATAAATCTTTAGCCCTTTGGCATTGCGAATTTTTATGACACCAAGCAACTTGAGCAGACGTGAAACGGTGGACTGGCTGATGGTCTCAAAACCACGCTCCTGTAAGTCACGGCGGATCTCTTCCTGGGAGAGATAGCTCTTTTCCGCGATCAGACGCTGGCAGACCGTTAGCTGTAGTTGCTCTTTGGGAGAGTACTCTTCGTAATCCATCATAGTTCCCATATCAGTTCCCGAAATAACCGGTGGCACCGCACCGATCCGTAGGCCGGATAAGCGCAGCGCCATCCGGCAAATCACAACAAAGCGCCCAGGCTTAACGCCACCATAATCACCACCGTTAAAATCCCCAGCAGCGGCGCGACCCATTTCAGATAACGCACGTAGGGCACGCGGGCGATAGCCAGCCCGCCCATCACGACGGCAGAGGTGGGAGTGATCAGGTTGACGATGCCGGACGCCGACTGGTAAGCCGTAACCACCAGGTCGCGGTTGACGTTAGCGAAATCGGCAAGGGGCGCCATGATCGGCATCGTCAGAACGGCCAGGCCGGACGAAGAAGGCACAAGAAACGACAGCACCACTTCCAGCCAGTACATCACGTTGATGAACGCCACCGTCGACAATCCGGTGACCATTCCCTCGGCGCTGTGCAAAATGGTGTGGGTAATCATGCCCTTATCCATGATCACTACGATACCGCGCGCGATGCCGATTATCAGCGCGACGCCCAGCAAATCTCGCGCGCCGTTGATAAAGGTTGAGGTCAGCTCCTCTTCGCTCATGCGGGCGATCAGCCCGACGATAATGGCACTGGCGAGGAACACCGCCGAAATCTCCGCCATCCACCAGCCCAGCACCGCCACGCCGTAGATCATCACCGCGAAGGCGAGGGCGAAGATCACCAGGATGAGTTTGCGCACCGGGGTAAATTCCAGCGACTGCTCGCCCTTGTTACCGAGAAAGTGGGCGAGATTTTCTTCCTGCTTATCCGCCACGATCGACAGCGACGGATCCTTGCGCACCTTGCGGGCGTAGCGCATTACCCACGCCACGCAGATGATCCAGCCGATCACCAGCAGCGCGATGCGTAGCATGATGCCGTTGGTGAAGGGGATCCCGGCGGCGTTGGCGGCGATCACCGTGGCGAACGGGTTGATGGTGGATCCGAGCGTGCCGATCCCCGCGCCGAGCAGCACGGTAGAAGCCGCAACCACCGGATCGAACCGCGCTGCCAGCATCACCGGCACCAGTAAGGTATAGAAGGGTAGCGACTCTTCGGCCATGCCGTAAATCGTGCCGCCGGCGGCAAACAGCGCCATCAGGATCGGGATCATCCACTCTTCGCGGCCGCGCAGTCGGGTGGTGACGCGCTCGATCCCGGCGTCTATCGCCCCGGTTTTAGTGACGATCCCGAGGAACCCCCCGATGATCAGAATAAACAGCGCCACGTCGATCGCCCCGGCCTGGCCGGACTCCGGATCGTACAGCCCGGCAATCGGCGCCATCAGCACGGAGACGAGCCCCTGCGGGTGCGCTGCCACGTGCGCGTAAGTGCCAGCAACCGGCACTTCTTTGCCGAGCGCCTCGTTCATCGCCATATGGTACTGCCCGGCCGGAACAATCCACGTCAGCACGGCAACCACGGCAATCAGAAAAAAGAGAATGGTATAAGCGGAGGGAAATTTGAACTTGCCCATGATGTTCTCCTGAACCCGGCGCACCCCGCGGCGCGCCGGGCGGTGATTAGTCGCCGAGTGTCGCCACCATGACCGCTTTAATGGTGTGCATGCGGTTCTCTGCTTCGTCGAAGACGATGGAGTTCGGGGATTCAAAGACCTCTTCCGTCACCTCCAGCCCCTTCAGGCCGTACGCCATCTCGATTTCGCGGCCCACTTTGGTATGTTCGTTGTGGAACGCCGGCAGGCAGTGCATGAACTTGACGTTCGGGTTACCGGTGGCCTTCATCACGTCCGCATTAATCTGATACGGCTTCATCAGGCTAACGCGCTCGGCCCACGCCTCCTTCGGCTCGCCCATGGAAACCCACACGTCGGTGTAGAGGAAATCGGTGCCCTGCACGCCTTCTTCCACGTCGTCGGTCAGCGTGATGCGCGCGCCGGTCTCTTTGGCGATGGCGCGGCACTGCTCAACCAGCCCGGCCTCCGGCCAGAAGGATTTCGGCGCCACAAGGCGGATATCCATCCCCATTTTGGCTGCGCCGACCATCAGCGAATTACCCATGTTGTTGCGCGCGTCGCCGAGGTAAGCAAAGCTCAGCTCCGGCAGGGTTTTGCCCGGAGAGTGCTCCAGCATGGTCATCAGGTCGGCAAGGATTTGCGTGGGGTGGAACTCGTCGGTCAGGCCGTTCCACACCGGCACTCCCGCGTATTCGCCCAGCTCCTCAACGATGGCCTGGCCGTAGCCGCGGTACTCGATGCCGTCATACATGCGGCCCAGCACGCGCGCGGTGTCCTTCATCGACTCTTTGTGGCCAATCTGCGAGCCGCTTGGGCCGAGGTAGGTGACCTGCGCGCCCTGGTCGAACGCGCCCACTTCAAAGGCGCAGCGGGTGCGGGTGGATGTTTTTTCAAAGATCAGGGCGATGTTTTTCCCGACCAGGGTTTGCTTTTCGCGCCCGGCTTTTTTGGCCGCCTTCAGCTCGATGGCGAGGTCGATCAGGTACTGGATCTCCGCCGGGGTGTAGTCCAGCAGTTTCAGGAAGTTGCGGTTTTTCAGGTTGATGGTCATGGGTAAATCCTTTTTAAAATTAATGTCTAAGACCTTACCCCTCACCCCAGCCCTCTCCCCAAAGGGGAGAGGGTGTAATCGTCCCCTCTCCCTTTGGGGAGAGGGTTAGGGTGAGGGGAAATGGGTGCTCAGTTACGAATCAACGTGCCTTTCTCGCCCGCCAGGATCTCCGCGCCGTCGGCCAGCGCGCCGATCCCGGCAATGCCGTTGCAGGCTTCAACAAACTCGCGGCAGGCGGTCACTTTTGGCCCCATCGATCCGGCGTCGAACTGCATGCCTCTGAGCAGTTCCGGCGTGACCTGCGCCAGCGGGCGCTGGGTCGGCTTGCCCCAGTCGAGGTACACTGCGTCGGCATCGGTGAGGATCAGCAGGGCATCGGCCTCGATCTGCCGCGCCAGCAGAGCGGCGGAGAGGTCTTTGTCGATCACCGCCTCAATGCCGCGATAACCGTTGGCGTTTTCCACCACCGGCACGCCGCCGCCGCCGTTGCAGATGACCAGGTGGTCGCGCTGAATAAGCGCCGTAATGGCGTCGCTCTCCACGATGCGCTTCGGCTGCGGAGAGGGCACAACGCGGCGGAAATAGGCCCCGTCGACCTTGAACACCCAGCCTTTTTCCGCGGCCAGCGCATTCGCCTGGGCTTCGCTGTAGACCGGGCCGATGTACTTGGTCGGGTTGCTGAACGCCGGGTCGGCGGCGTCCACTTCCACCTGCGTGAGCAGGACGCTCACCTCGCGCTGGGGCAGATTGTTTTTCAGCGCCTGCTGGAGCATGTAGCCGATCATTCCCTGGCTTTCGGCGCCAAGAACGTCCAGCGGGTAGGGGGTGACTTTGTCGTAGGCGCTGTTTTGCAGCGCCAGCAGCCCGACCTGCGGGCCGTTGCCGTGCACCAGCACCACGCGCCATTGCTCCGTTAAGCCTGCGATGGTGCGGGCGGCCTGCTCGATGTTCTGACGCTGGATGTCCGCTTCCAGCGGCTCGCCGCGCTTGAGCAGCGCGTTGCCGCCCAGGGCCACAACCAGAGTGGGTTTTCGTTCCATGATGGCTCCTTTAAATTCCGTCGCGTTCCAGTGGGCAGCTCATGCAGCGTGCGCCGCCGCGACCGCGTCCCAGCTCGTCGCCCGGGATCGGCAGCACGGTGATGCCCGCTTTGTCGTACTTCTCGTTGGTCCAGACGTTGCGCTCGTAGCCGATCACCACGCCCGGACGGATGGTCAGGACGTTGTTAGCGTCGTTCCACTGCTCGCGTTCGGCTTCAAAGGCATCGCCGCCGGTGGTGATCAGGCGCACCTGGTTAATGCCGAGGGCTTTTTCGATGGCGTGCAGCAGGTCGGTTTCCTGAGTACGCAGCAGACCGCCGCGTCCGTCCGGGGTGAGCGTCCAGCACTGGGCGTCCTTGCGCACCACTTCCGGGTAAACGGAGAAAGTGTCCACGTCGATGTGGGTCATCACGGTGTCGAGGTGCATGCAGGAGCGATGTTTCGGCAGCTCAACGGCGATCACGCGCTCGGCCTGACGATGTTTAAACAAGCTGTTGGCGAGGAACTCCACGCCCTGCGGCGTCGTGCGCTCTGACATGCCGATCAATACCGCCCCGCGGCCAATCACTAATACGTCGCCGCCTTCCAGGGTGGCGTGGTCGTAATTAATATTCTCGTCGCCGAAATACTTAATAAACTCGCCATCGGCAAATGCGGGGTGCCAGCGATATATTGCGCGCAGATTATTGGTTTCGCGCTGACGGGCGGGTTTCGCCATCGGATTAATGGATACGCCGTTATAAATCCAGCAGGAGGTATCGCGGGTAAATAAGTGGTTCGGCAGCGGTTTCATAATAAAATCATTTGCCGTGTGGGTATCGACCACCATATTTTTAATAGCTGCCGGAATTTCACCGTAGGTTAATCCGCCGCTTAATCTGCGCGCCAGTTCGCGGTGCGGCATATCCGCCAGCCAGCCGCGGACGTCGCTGGCAAAGGCTGGGCCGAGGCGATAGTCGGAGATTTGTGTTTCAAGAAGCCAGGCTTTTGCTTCCGCAATATCAAGCGTTTGCGTAAGAAGGTCGGTCAATAGCAGGACTTCCACACCCTGCTCGCGCAGCGTGTTTGCGAAGATATCATGCTCCTCTCCCGCCCGCTCAACCGAGAGCACGTCATCAAATAACAGCTCCTGACAATTCGATGGCGTTAAACGTTTAAGACTTAAATTAGGACGGTGCAGCATAACGCTACGCAATTGACCAATTTCAGAACCGACGTAATGCTTTTCCATAATTATTCCTTTAACTTTTTTTCAGAATAAAAAGGGCATGCGCCATGTGATGTGTTTAATTTCATGGCGGCTAAGCTCAATTGATTTCGTGATTCATAGTAGGCGCTTAAATAATGGTTATTGTGACGCTGCTCACGCGAAAACCGATATTGAGCAGTTTATTTTCAATTGCATGATTCGTATCAGATAATGATTAATTTCATATTATTACGGGATGAATAGCTAAGCAGAAACGGGTGGCAATATTTGAGGTTGTTATTGTTTTGTAGAATTACATGCTTTGAAATATTTAGTTATGATGTTGATTTTAATGAATAAAATTTTGCCTCGAGAATAGCTATGCAATAATGACAGTTAACTATTTTTCACTTAAGAGAAATCGATAAATAATTATGGGGTTTTAAAGGAAATAACCGAAGTGATAAAGTGTGATGCAACAACAGGTTTTGTGAGTTACGTTTTAAATTCAGCGAGTTAGATAAGTTGCGTAAAGCTTAGGAAATGAGGTTATGCATAACGACTGCATAAATGCCTTTATGTAATTAACAGTGAATTAACATATTTTCCGATAAACATGCGCTGGCGCAAATCTTGTCTAAAAAGGGCTGGTATGGGAGAGGCGATTCTCGTATAAAAGATAAAAATGAAACAATGTTTTAATTTGAGGGTTGTATCATGATTATTGGCAATATTCATCATCTCCAGTCCTGGCTACCAGAAGAGCTGCGCCAGGCCATTGAGCACGTTAAGACCCACCTCACCGACGCGACGCCGACCGGCAAGCACGACATCAGCGGCAACAGCCTGTTTTATCTGGTATCGGAGGACATGACCCAGCCGTTCGCTGAGCGTCGCGCTGAATACCATGCACGCTACCTGGATATTCAGATTGTGCTGAAGGGGCAGGAAGGGATGACCTTCAGCACCCTGCCGCACGGCACACCGGACACCG
The DNA here is from genome assembly GCF_049238585.1 of Enterobacter cloacae complex sp. IR5428. NCBI lineage: Bacteria > Pseudomonadati > Pseudomonadota > Gammaproteobacteria > Enterobacterales > Enterobacteriaceae > Enterobacter > Enterobacter cloacae complex sp. IR5428. Next base: position 133,094 of record NZ_JBMKHV010000008.1, read on the forward strand.
ACTGGCTGGCGGACAAAGACATCGCGTTCCTGCCGGAAGGCGAGCAGGAGAAAACCGTGGTGCTGAGCGAAGGGGATTTCGTGGTGTTCTGGCCGGGTGAAGTGCATAAGCCGCTGTGCGCGGTGGGGGCGCCTGCTAAGGTCAGGAAAGTGGTTGTTAAGATGCTGGTGGAGTAATTCCTTACCCCTCACCCTAACCCTCTCCCCAGAGGGGAGAGGGGACTTTACCACCCTCGCCCCTTTGGGGAGAGGGCCGGGGTGAGGGGTTAGCGGACAATATGTGATACAGCTTAAACTTCCCGCACTCCCTCCTCATCTCCCATTTACCTGTGCTTTTTCTCCGTCATAGTATGATCGTTAAATTAATGAACACTGTTCTATAATATAGAACAAAATGATTCAGCAAGGAGATCACATGCCGCAGTCCGCGTTGTTCACGGGTATCATTCCCCCTGTCTCCACCATTTTTACCGCCGATGGCCAGCTCGATAAACCGGGCACCGCCGCGCTGATCGACGATCTGATCGCGGCAGGCGTTGACGGCCTGTTCTTCCTGGGCAGCGGCGGCGAGTTCTCCCAGCTCAGCGCCGAAGAGCGTAAAACCATTGCCCGCTTTGCTATCGATCATGTCGATCGTCGTGTGCCGGTCCTGATCGGCACCGGCGGCACCAACGCCCGGGAAACCATTGAGCTGGGCCAGCACGCGCAGCTGGCGGGCGCGGACGGCATCGTGGTGATCAACCCCTACTACTGGAAAGTGTCGGAAGCGAACCTGATCCGCTACTTCGAACAGGTGGCCGACAGCGTCACGCTGCCGGTGATGCTCTATAACTTCCCGGCGCTGACCGGGCAGGATCTGACCCCGGCGCTGGTGAAAACCCTCGCCGACTCGCGCAGTAACATCGTCGGCATCAAAGACACCATCGACTCCGTCGCCCACTTGCGCAGCATGATCCACACCGTTAAAGCGGCCCATCCACACTTTACCGTGCTCTGCGGCTACGACGATCATCTGTTCAATACCCTGCTGCTCGGCGGCGACGGGGCGATCTCGGCCAGCGGCAACTTTGCTCCGCAGGTGTCGGTAAATCTTCTGAAAGCCTGGCGGGATAAAGACGTGGCGAAAGCGGCTGAGTATCATCAGACCCTGCTGCAAATCCCGCAGATGTATCAGCTGGATACGCCGTTTGTGAACGTCATTAAAGAGGCGATCGTGCTCTGCGGTCGTCCAATTTCTACGCACGTCCTGCCACCAGCCTCGCCGCTGGACGAGCCGCGTAAGGCGCAGCTGAAAAACCTGCTACAACAGCTCAAGCTCTGCTGAGCCGGACGATAACGATGACCATTGAGAAAATTTTCACCCCACAGGACGACGCGTTTTATGCGGTGATCACCCACGCGGCGGGTCCGCAGGGCGCGCTGCCGCTGACTCCGCAGATGCTGATGGAATCCCCCAGCGGCAACCTGTTCGGCATGACGCAGAACGCCGGGATGGGCTGGGACGCCAACAAGCTGACCGGCAAAGAGGTGCTGATTATCGGTACTCAGGGCGGCATCCGCGCCGGAGACGGACGCCCGGTTGCGCTGGGCTACCACACCGGACACTGGGAAATCGGCATGCAGATGCAGGCGGCGGCGAAGGAGATCACACGCAACGGGGGGATCCCGTTCGCGGCCTTCGTCAGCGATCCGTGTGACGGCCGTTCTCAGGGCACGCACGGCATGTTTGATTCCCTGCCGTATCGTAACGACGCGGCGATCGTGTTTCGTCGTCTTATCCGCTCTCTTCCGACGCGGCGGGCGGTGATCGGCGTGGCAACCTGCGATAAAGGGCTGCCCGCCACCATGATTGCGCTGGCCGCGATGCACGACCTGCCGACCATTCTGGTGCCAGGCGGAGCGACGCTGCCGCCGACCGTGGGGGAAGATGCGGGCAAGGTGCAGACCATCGGCGCGCGCTTCGCCAACCATGAACTCTCCTTGCAGGAGGCCGCCGAGCTGGGCTGCCGCGCCTGCGCGTCGCCGGGCGGCGGGTGTCAGTTCCTCGGTACGGCGGGCACCTCGCAGGTGGTCGCGGAAGCGCTGGGTCTGGCGTTGCCGCACTCCGCGCTGGCCCCGTCCGGACAGGCGGTGTGGCTGGAGATCGCCCGCCAGTCGGCGCGGGCGGTGAACGAGCTGGATAACCGCGGCATCACCACGCGCGATATCCTCACCGACAAAGCCATCGAAAACGCGATGGTGATCCACGCGGCGTTCGGCGGCTCCACCAATTTACTGCTGCACATTCCGGCCATCGCCCACGCGGCGGGCTGCACGATCCCGGACGTTGAACACTGGACGCGCGTCAACCGCAGGGTGCCGCGTCTGGTGAGCGTGCTGCCCAACGGCCCGGACTATCACCCGACCGTGCGTGCCTTCCTCGCGGGCGGCGTGCCGGAAGTCATGCTCCACCTGCGCGATCTCGGCCTGCTGCACTTGGATGCCATGACCGTCACCGGCCAGACGGTGGGCGAGAACCTCGACTGGTGGCAGAGCTCGGAGCGCCGTAAGCGCTTCCGCCAGTGCCTGCGCGAGCAGGACGGCGTGGAGCCGGATGACGTGATCCTGCCGCCGGAGAAAGCAAAAGCGAAAGGGCTGACCTCGACGGTCTGCTTCCCGACGGGCAACATTGCGCCGGAAGGATCGGTGATCAAGGCCACGGCGATCGACCCGTCGGTCGTCGGTGAAGATGGCGTTTACCGCCACACCGGCCGGGTGCGGGTGTTTGTCTCGGAAGCGCAGGCGATCAGGGCCATCAAGCGGGAAGAGATTGAGCAGGGCGATATCATGGTGGTGATCGGCGGTGGACCGTCCGGCACCGGCATGGAGGAGACCTACCAGCTCACCTCCGCGCTGAAGCATATCTCGTGGGGCAAAACGGTGTCGTTAATCACCGATGCGCGCTTCTCGGGCGTGTCGACGGGCGCCTGCTTCGGCCACGTGTCGCCGGAGGCGCTGGCGGGCGGGCCGATAGGCAAGCTGCGCGATAACGACATCATTGAGATAGCGGTGGACCGCCTGACGTTAACGGGCAGCGTAAACTTTATCGGTACCGCGGACAACCCGCTGACGCCGGAAGAGGGCGCGCGCGAGCTGGCACGGCGGCAGACGCATCCGGACCTGCACGCTCACGACTTTTTGCCGGACGATACCCGGCTGTGGGCGGCATTACAGTCCGTGAGCGGCGGCACCTGGAAAGGCTGTATTTATGACACCGATAAAATCATTGAGGTAATTAACGCCGGTAAAAAAGCGCTCGGTATTTAATTATTTTGTGAGAGAAAATTGTCTGCGGAAAATAGTCCGCGGGCGGTTTTTACGTGTCTGCAATTTACTAATTTAAACAATAAGTTGCGATATATCGTTGACGTCACAAAAGCGAAATAACGTAATTCAGAAATAAGATATGAGCATTGCTGGTTAATTGAACAGCTCATTACACTCCATTAACACGATGTTGTAATTCAGCACACTACATAAGGGTGTAATTCTGATGACGCAATTAACCATGAAAGACAAAATTGGCTACGGGCTGGGTGACACCGCCTGCGGCTTCGTCTGGCAGGCCACGATGTTCCTGCTGGCCTATTTCTACACCGACGTGTTTGGCCTCTCCGCGGGCATTATGGGGACGCTGTTTTTAGTCTCCCGCGTGCTCGACGCCGTGACCGACCCGCTGATGGGGCTGCTGGTAGACCGCACCCGCACGCGGCATGGCCAGTTTCGCCCGTTCCTGCTGTGGGGCGCCATCCCGTTCGGCATCGTCTGCATGCTGACCTTCTACACGCCGGACTTCTCCGCGCAGGGCAAAATCATCTACGCCTGCGTGACCTATATTCTGCTGACTCTGGTCTACACCTTCGTTAACGTCCCGTACTGCGCCATGCCGGGCGTCATTACTGCCGACCCGAAAGAGCGTCACGCCCTGCAGTCCTGGCGCTTCTTCCTGGCGGCGGCGGGGTCGCTCGCCATCAGCGGCATCGCGCTGCCGCTGGTCAGCATCATTGGCAAAGGCAACGAGCAGGTGGGTTATTTCGGCGCCATGTGCGTGCTGGGGCTGAGCGGCGTGGTGCTGCTCTACGTCTGCTTCTTTACCACCAAAGAGCGCTACACCTTTGAGGTGCAGCCGGGTTCGTCGGTGGCGAAAGACCTTAAGCTGCTGCTGGGCAACAGCCAGTGGCGCATCATGTGTGCCTTCAAGATGATGGCGACCTGCTCCAACGTGGTGCGCGGCGGGGCGACGCTCTACTTCGTGAAATACGTGATGGATCACCCGGAGATGGCGACCCAGTTTTTACTCTACGGCAGCCTCGCCACCATGTTCGGCTCGCTCTGCTCCTCCCGCCTGCTGGGCCGCTTCGACCGCGTTACCGCCTTCAAGTGGATCATCGTTGCTTACTCGCTGATTAGCCTGCTGATTTTCGTCACCCCGGCGGAGCACATCGCGCTGATTTTTGCCCTCAACATTCTGTTCCTGTTCGTCTTTAACACCACCACGCCGCTGCAGTGGCTGATGGCCTCTGACGTGGTGGATTACGAGGAGAGCCGTAGCGGTCGCCGCCTCGACGGGCTGGTGTTCTCCACCTACCTGTTCAGCCTGAAGATTGGCCTGGCAATTGGCGGGGCGGTGGTGGGCTGGATCCTGGCGTACGTCAACTACTCCGCCAGCAGCAGCGTGCAGCCGGTCGAGGTGCTGACCACCATCAAAATTCTGTTCTGCGTGGTGCCGGTGGTGCTCTACGCGGGCATGTTCATCATGCTGTCGTTCTACAAGCTCACCGACGCCCGCGTGGAGGCCATCAGCCAGCAGCTGATCAAGCATCGCGCGGCGCAGGGCGAGGCCATTCCCGACGCTGCGACAGCCGCATCCCATTAACCGGAGGCATTATGGAAATCACTAACCCGATCCTGACCGGCTTCAACCCGGACCCGTCCCTCTGCCGTCAGGGCGAGGACTACTACATCGCCACCTCGACCTTCGAGTGGTTCCCGGGCGTGCGCATCTACCACTCCCGCGATCTAAAAAACTGGTCGCTGGTCAGCACCCCGCTGGACCGCGTGTCGATGCTGGACATGAAGGGCAACCCGGACTCCGGCGGCATCTGGGCGCCTTGCCTGAGCTACGCCGATGGGAGGTTCTGGCTGCTCTATACCGACGTGAAGATTGTCGACTCGCCGTGGAAAAACGGCCGCAATTTTCTCGTCACCGCGCCGTCCATCGAGGGGCCGTGGAGCGAGCCGATCCCGATGGGCAACGGCGGGTTCGATCCCTCCCTGTTCCACGACGACGATGGCCGCAAATACTACCTCTACCGCCCGTGGGGGCCGCGCCACCACAGCAACCCGCACAACACCATCGTGATGCAGGCGTTTGACCCGCAGACCGGCACGCTCTCGCCCGAGCGCAAAACGCTGTTTACCGGCACGCCGCTCTGCTACACCGAAGGGGCGCATCTTTATCGCCACGCGGGATGGTACTACCTGATGGTTGCCGAAGGCGGCACCAGCTACGAGCACGCGGTCGTGGTGCTGCGTTCCAAAAATATCGACGGGCCGTACGAGCTGCACCCGGACGTGACGATGATGACCAGCTGGCACCTGCCGGAGAACCCGCTGCAAAAGAGCGGCCACGGCTCGCTGCTGCAGACCCACACCGGGGAGTGGTATATGGCCTACCTCACCAGCCGCCCGCTGCGCCTGCCCGGCGTGCCGCTGCTGGCCTCCGGCGGGCGCGGCTACTGCCCGCTGGGGCGCGAGACCGGCATCGCCCGCATTGAATGGCGCGACGGCTGGCCTTACGTGGAAGGCGGCAGGCACGCGCAGCTTACCGTGAAAGGCCCGCAGATGGCGGAGCAGCCTGTAGCCGTTCCGGGCATCTGGCGGGAGGACTTCGACGGCAGCACGCTTGACCCGGAACTGCAGACCCTGCGCATTCCGTTCGACGATACTCTCGGCTCGCTTACCGCCCGCCCGGGCTACTTACGGCTCTACGGCAACGACTCGCTCAACTCGACCTTTACCCAGTCGACCGTGGCGCGCCGCTGGCAGCATTTCACCTTCCGGGCCGAGACGCGGATGCAGTTCTCGCCGGTCCACTTCCAGCAGAGCGCGGGGCTGACCTGCTACTACAACAGCAAAAACTGGAGCTACTGCTTTGTGGACTACGAGGAGGGGCAGGGGAGAACCATCAAGGTGATCCAACTCGACCACAACGTGCCGTCATGGCCGCTGCACGAGCAGCCGATTCCGGTGCCGGAACAGGCCGAGAGCGTCTGGCTGCGGGTGGACGTGGATAAACTGGTCTACCGCTACAGCTACTCGTTCGACGACGAGACGTGGCACACCGTTCCGGTGACGTATGAGGCGTGGAAGCTGTCGGACGACTATATCGGCGGGCGCGGTTTCTTCACTGGTGCGTTTGTGGGACTGCACTGCGAGGACATCAGCGGCGACGGCTGCCACGCGGACTTCGACTACTTCACCTACGAGCCGGCATAGCCCAGTGCGCGTGAGAGCGCGAGCCCGGCCTGCTGAAGCTGCTCGCGGAAATTAGCCAGCTCGGCGTTGTCCACGCGCGAGGTCAGGGTCGACAGGCTCAGGGCGGCAATCACGCGGGATTCGTGGTTCCACACCGGCACCGCCACGCAGCGCACGCCCTGCTCGTTCTCTTCGCTGTCCAGGGCATAGCCCTGCTCGCGGGTCTGCGCCAGAGCGGCCATTAACGCTTCACGAGACGCGAGGGTGGAAGGCGTAAAGGTGGTGTAGTGATAGCCCTCCAGCAGGGCATTCAGCTCGGCCTCGCCCAGCCAGGCAATCAACACCTTGCCGATGGCGGTGGCGTGAACCGGCAGGCGGCGGCCGATGCGCGAATAGGCTATGGCGGCCAGCTTGCCTTCAATCTTCTCGATATAGACCCCTTCACGACCGTCCAGGATCCCCAGATGGGTGGTCTGCCCGGTCCGCTGGGACAGCTCCGTCAGCCAGCCTTTCGCCTTCTGGCGAATATCGATGGAGCCCACGACGAAATGACCGCGCTCAACCAGCTTCATGCCGAGGCGATACTTACCGTTCTCCGGGTTCTGATCGATATAGCCGTGAAGCTGCAGGGTTTTCAGCAGCGAGTGGAGGGTACTCTTGCTCAGCCCCATCAGTTTGCTGATGTCGGTGATCTTAAGCTCGGTGGCCTGCTCGTTGAACAGGTCGAGGATCTGCAACGCACGTTCAACAGACTGAATAATCGGCATAATGCTGGCATGTCCACGCTGGAATGAAGGCGAAAACGTACCTTTTTCGGGGTGAAAAATCAATGAAATGGCGCCGGTGTTCTCCCTCTCCCCGTGGGAGAGGGACGGGGTGAGGGCATAAGGCCGCATCGTTGCCTGATTCGCCCGGCGGCGCTACGCTTGCACGGGCCTACGGGCTGGGTGTTCTCCCTCTCCCCGTGGGAGAGGGACGGGGTGAGGGCATCAGGCCGCATCGTCGCCTGATTCGCCCGGCGGCGCTGCGCTTGCACGGGCCTACGGGCTGGGTGTTCTCCCTCTCCCTGTGGGAGAGGGCCGGGGTGAGGGCACCAGGCCGCATCGTCGCCTGATTCGCCCGGCGGCGCTGCGCTTGCACGGGCCTACGGGCTGGGTGTTCTCCCTCTCCCCGTGGGAGAGGGCCGGGGTGAGGGCACCAGACCGCAGAGGAGTCAATCACTCCCCAAGCGTCGCCACCATCACCGCCTTAATCGTATGCATCCGGTTTTCCGCCTGGTCGAAGACGATACTCGCCGCCGACTCAAACACCTCGTCCGTCACTTCCATCCCGCCGTGCAGGTCGAACTCCTTCGCCATCTGCTTGCCGAGCGTAGTCTGGTCGTCATGGAACGCCGGCAGACAGTGCAGGAACTTCACGTTCGGGTTGCCGGTGAGCGCCATCATCTGCGCGTTCACCTGATACCCGCGCAGCAGCGCTATCCGCTCCGCCCACTTCTCCTTGGCTTCGCCCATCGACACCCACACGTCGGTATAGATAAAGTCCGCGCCCTTCACGCCCGCCGCCACGTCTTCCGTCAGGGTGATTTTCCCGCCGTGCTTCTCCGCCAGCGCGCTGCACTCCGCCACCAGGCTCTCTTCCGGCCAGCAGGCTTTCGGGGCCACCAGACGCAGATCCAGCCCGGTCAGTGCCGCCGCTTCCAGCATCGAGTTGCCCATGTTGTTGCGCGCGTCGCCCGCGTAGACCAGCGTCATCTCGTTAAACGCCTTGCCCGGCAGGTGCTCCTGCATGGTCAGCAGGTCCGCCAGCAGCTGCGTCGGGTGGAACTCGTTGGTCAGCCCGTTCCACACCGGCACGCCAGCATACTGCGCCAGCGTCTCGACGACTTCCTGGCCGTGACCGCGATACTGAATGCCATCGTACATCCGCCCGAGCACGCGCGCGGTGTCCTTAATTGACTCTTTATGCCCAATCTGGCTGCCGCTCGGCCCTAAATAGGTAACGCGCGCGCCCTGGTCAAATGCGGCAACTTCGAAAGAGCAACGTGTACGGGTTGAGTCTTTTTCGAAGATGAGCGCGATGTTTTTGCCAGTAAGCTTTTGTACTTCCTTGCCATTTTTTTTATCGGCTTTGAGCTGTGCGGCAAGAGTCAGCAGAGAAGTGAACTGTGCAGGGGTAAAGTCGAGCAATTTCAGAAAGTGTTTCTTGTACAGATCAGACATTTTATCCTCGCATGGCGAACGCCACTTATTGAATTAAAATTCACTTTATATGTGTAATTATTCATTTGCAACCCCGTTTCACAAATCTTTCCAACAAAGGTGGAGGCAAACCCGTCCGTGTGTGAAAATAGAAGTATCTGCCGCACTTTAAAGAGGATTGACCCATGGCAAACCCGGAATTACTGGAAGAGCAACGCGAAGAGACGCGTCTGATTATTGAAGAACTGCTGGAAGACGGTAGCGATCCGGACGCGCTGTACACCATCGAACACCATTTCTCTGCGGATGACTTCGAGGCGCTGGAAAAAATGGCCGTGGAAGCCTTCAAGCTGGGTTACGAAGTGACCGAGCCGGAAGAACTGGAAGTGGAAGAGGGCGACACCGTCATCTGCTGCGACATCCTGAGCGAAGGCGCGCTGAAGGCGGAGCTGATCGACGCGCAGGTAGAACAGCTGATGAACCTGGCCGAGAAGTTTGAAGTGGAATACGACGGCTGGGGAACCTACTTCGAAGATCCGAACGGTGAAGACGGCGAAGAAGGCGACGACGAAGATTACGTCGACGAAGACGACGACGGCGTACGTCACTAAGCGTTTCAGGCGGTGGCACGCGCCACCGCTTTTTCAAGGCAGAACCATGGATTACCCGCAGATACTCGCCCCCGTACTCAACTTCCTCCAGTGCCCGACCCCGCAAGCATGGATTGATAAAGCCCGCGACCCGGCGAACCTGCCGCTGCTGCTCACCGACCACATGGTGTGCGAGCTCAAGGCCGCCCAGACCGCGCTGTTACTCGTGCGTAAATACGTCGCCGACGAAAGCGGTGCCGATGCGCTGCTCGACTGGCTCAAGCCCTACGAACAGTTCACCTTCCGCGACGGCCCGGAGCCGGACTTCATCGCCCTGCACAGGCAGATTGGCAAAAGCGTGATGCCCAAAACCGACGACCCGTGGGGACAGGCGCTCATCGACAGCATGGTGCTGCTGATTAAAGAGGAGCTGCACCACTTCTGGCAGGTGCGCGAGGCGATGCTGGCCCGCGACATTCCGTACGTCAAAATCACCGCCAGCCGCTACGCCAAATGGATGCTGAAGGAAGTGCGCACCCACGAACCGCTGACGCTGATCGACAAGCTCATCTGCGGCGCCTACATCGAAGCCCGCTCCTGCGAACGCTTCGCCGCGCTGGCCCCGTTCCTCGACGACGACCTGCAGAAGTTCTATCTCTCGCTGCTGCGCTCGGAAGCGCGCCATTATCAGGACTACCTGACGCTGGCTCAGCAGGTGAGCGACGACGATATCTCACCGCGCATACAGCTTTTTGGCGAAATTGAAGCCACACTTATCTCGACACCGGACCACGAGTTTCGCTTCCACAGCGGCGTGCCGGTGTAACCCGGCATAACTCAAGGATAAGGATGCGAGATGAATAAAAAGTGGACCCGTATTGTGATTATCGTCATTGCGGCTGCCTCCGTGGCGTTCTGGGTGTTTTTCGACAGGCAGCGCGCTCCGGAACGGCAGATGGATAACGCCCTCAACGAGATGCCCGCCTGGCAGGTGATTAAGGAGCAGGAGCCCGCGCTGCATCAGCGCATCCTCGACCAGATGGCCGCCCTGCAAAAAGCGGGCGAGCCGGAGCAGCAGATTATCGACACCATCCAGCCGCAGATCCTGCATCTGCAGATGACGCGCCTGCAAAACGCCCCGGACGCCAACGTGGTGAACTACATGACCATCAACATGGAGCAGACCGCCGCCATCCAGAAGGTGAGCGACGACGCCTGCTTCCGCTTCCTCTACCCGATGGTGAAGGGCGGCATCAACCCGATGCGCATGCTGGATAAAGACCTGATGGCGCGGCGCATGCAGGCCGACGCCGACATGATGCGCGCGGCCTACGGCAAAAACAGCCACACCGTGACGCAGGCCGAACGCGAGGCGGCTGTGGAGGATGTGAGACCGATTATGAAGGCGCTTGCCGATAAGTACGGCGAGGACATCCAGCTGCTGCAGATGCCGGAGAAGGCGGCGGGCAAAGAGAAGCTCTCCTGCGATATGGTGCAGGAGATGTGGGCCAAGGTGCTGGCGCTGCCGGAGCAGAAGGCGGCAGGGGTGATTCGGCTGGCGGTGTCTGAGCTGGAGTGACGAAGGGCGCTGGTTTTTTGGGCACTTAGCGCGGGTTTAGCGCGTCGTCGCTTGCATGGCGGCGCGCGACAGGTATAATCCACAACGTTTCCGCATCCCCTTCAGTGCCGAAGTGGCGAAATCGGTAGACGCAGTTGATTCAAAATCAACCGTAGAAATACGTGCCGGTTCGAGTCCGGCCTTCGGCACCAAAAGATGCAAATCAAAGTCGCTTAAGGGCGGCTTTTTTTGTGTCCATATTCATCTAAATTTACTCATCTCCAAATGTAATAAAATCAAGTTTATTGGTGATAAATAACAATAGATATTGCGTGAACATGCTGCATATAAGAGGTCCTTTCCCGGCATAGTTTGAAAAGCAGAATGTTAAACAGGACGCTTAACAATTCCCTGACAATATTATCGTTACCACTTTCCCTTATATGCATGAGCATGGTCCAGCTTGAGTGGCATAGCATCCGCGTGTCCAAAGCTACGGTTGAACGCTGCAAGATGGCAAGGCGTACAAAGATGCACTTTCCCATAGTTGCTGTCGGCATATGCCCTGATTGGGCTGATGTAACTGTGGCATTCGGCACAGTAATGTTTTTCTGTAACGATTTTCCCCCTTCTGACTTTCAGGATCAGCGGACCGTGCTCACCGCTGATAAGATTGTCATAATCGCTGGTGGCAATATTATAGCGAGTCGGTTTTCCATGCCGTTTAGCGGTAGCGTCCGTCTTTTCTTGGTGACTTCCTAGTGCTTTGAGGATTTTCTTCTGGGAGTAAGGTGATAAGACAAATCCCGGATTATTGGCTTTCGACATCCTAGCTTACCTTCGGTTACATTTCATAAACTCACTCAGTGTGAGAGCTTCATGAAGGCATCAAACCGGAAATTACGCTCTAAATCTATGATCATGATCAGTCAATAACCAGCATCAATAAATCACATCATTGTTCGGGTCTTAACCATGGCATATCACCTGCATGCCGATTACAATCATTACTTGATTTTTGCGAGCAGCATTCCGGATTTTTGATGACAAACACCATGATAAAAAATGACAAACGCTGGATTGGCGATCTGCTGGGCGGTTCGTTGATGGTCCGGGAGAGCCGAACCATTGCTGAACTGTTGCTTTTCGAACCAGATGAAACGACCTGGCAGCAGCAAATAATCAATGAAAATATTCTTCAGGCATCCTCAACCAGTACCGCAAATCGTTATGCCCGAACTTTAAGGCTGCGATTGATGACCCTGGATCGTGAGTGTTGGCAACTGATTGCTAATGGTAGTGAAAGCGAACGTCTGCAAATGCTGTTGGTTGCATTGATGATACAGTCTCCAGTTGTTGCGGCGTTTATTGCTGATGTCGTAAATCCAGCTCGCCAACAGTTTAAAGAAAAGCTTGGTATAAATTGCTGGGGTGAGTTTGTGGATGAGAATCTGCGATTGCACCCGGAGCTGGCGGCTTTCTCTGATTCATCTATCCAAAAAATGGGTAACAATCTGATTAAGGCACTGGCAGAAGCTGGTTACCTGGATAGCCCACGTCGCCGCAATTTACAAAACGTTTTCCTTCTACCGGAGGTTGCAACGGCCTTGCATCGTTTAAACAAAGCCGAATTGCTTCCTATTCTGGAGGGTAACGTATGAATGACCCGATCCTTGAATATCGATTAAAACAGTTAGAAGAACGAATCGGCGACGACCGTTTTTTGAAAAACCAAGGTTCCGGCAATGAGATTGGCTTCTGGATCTTTGACTATCCGGCAAAGCAAGAGCTTCAGGTCCGCGAATATCTTCACTTTTTATTCAAAAAACTGGATAAAAAGTATACCTATAAAACGCTAAATATCTTCCAGGTCATCATCGATATGCTGGAAGAACGTAAGCTCTTTGACCGTATCTGCCAGCGAGAGCCTGAACTTGGCCTGGAAACACTGAAAAAACATCTGGCAGCTCCACTAAGCCAGAAAAAAATCGCGGAATATATTGCGCGCACTGTCGATCTTCCGGCGCAGCAATTTGTCATTCTGACGGGCCTCGGTAACGCCTGGCCGTTGGTTCGTGGTCATGAGCTAATGAGCGCGCTTCAGGACGTGATGGGGTTTACACCACTGCTGATGTTCTATCCAGGCACCTACAGCGGATATGATCTTTCACCACTCGCTGGCATTCACTCCCGTAACTATTACCGCGCCTTCAGACTGGTACCAGAAACCGGACCTGCGGCGACTTTGACTCCTCGTTAAAAGACGACAGCAATGAATATTGAAAAAATTTTTGAGAAACCGCTAAAACGTAATATTAACGGCGTGGTTAAAGCCGAGCAGACCGACGACGAAAGCGCCTGGATAGAACTGGATGAGTACGTTATCACTCGGGAGCTCGATGGCCACCTGCGTCAGTTCTTTGAAGTCTATGCCCCAGCTACTGGACCAGGGAGATTACAGCTTGCCGACAAAATGGGCGTCTGGGTTTCAGGCTTCTTTGGATCCGGTAAATCACACTTCATTAAGATCCTTTCCTATCTGCTGGCGAACCGCGAAGTTAGCCACAATGGCGTCACGCGTAATGCGCTCTCCTTCTTTGAAGAGAAAATTGATGATGCACTGCTATTGGCCGATATTCGGAAATCGGTTCAGCATCCGACTGATGTCGTTCTATTCAATATTGACTCACGTGCGAATGTTGAAGATGGCGTGGATGCCATCCTCAAAGTCTTTCTGAAAGTTTTTAACGAACTGGCTGGTTATTGTGGGGACTTCCCGCATATTGCACACCTGGAACGTGAGCTCGATAAGCGTGGACAGTTTGATACCTTTAAAGCCGCCTTTGCGGACATCACCGGCTCTCGTTGGGAAGATGAACGTGATGTTTATCTGATGATAAACGATCAGATGGCTCAGGCGCTGAGTGTTGCTACAGGCCAGAGTGAAGAGTCTTCTCGCCAGTGGATCGAGCAACTTGATAAGAACTTCCCACTGGATATCAAAAATTTCTGTACGTGGGTGAAAGAGTGGCTCGATAGTAAGGGCAACCGCAACATCCTGTTTATGGTCGATGAAGTCGGTCAGTTCATTGGCAAAGATGGCCAAATGATGCTGAAGTTACAAACTATTACAGAAGATCTGGGTGTTATTTGTGGGGGGCGCGCATGGGTAATTGTGACATCCCAGGCCGACATCAATGCCGCGATCGGTGGTATGAGTAGCGGAGATGGTCGTGACTTCTCCAAGATTCAGGGGCGTTTCTCTACACGCTTACAACTCTCCAGCTCGAATACCTCAGAAGTTATCCAGAAACGTCTGCTGGTAAAAACAGAAGCGGCAATACCGGCGCTGGAAGCTGTCTGGCAGGAAAAAGGCGATATTCTACGCAACCAGTTGGCGTTTGACACGACAACGACAGCTACGCTGCGAGCCTATACAAACAGCCGCGAGTTCGTGGATAACTATCCGTTTGTACCGTGGCATTACCAGATCCTGCAAAAGGTCTTTGAATCCATTCGTACCAAAGGGGCGGCTGGTAAGCAGTTGGCAATGGGGGAGCGTTCTCTGCTGGATGCCTTCCAGTCGGCAGCCGTCCAGATTTCTGAAGATGGCCTGGATAGCCTGGTCCCGTTCTGGCGTTTCTATTCTGCGATTGAAAGCTTCCTGGAACCCGCTGTTAGCCGCACTATCATTCAAGCCTGCCAGTCTCCGTCACTGACGGAGTTTGACGGCAAACTGTTAAAGACCCTGTTCCTGATTCGCTACGTCGATGTGCTGAAAAGTACGCTCGACAATCTCGTCACGCTTTCTATTGAGCGTATTGATACTGATAAAGTGGAACTCCGTCGACAGATTGAAGCCAGTCTTAATCGTCTGCAGGCTGAGATGCTGATCTCGCGTATTGATGACAAATTTGTTTTTCTCACTAACGAAGAAAAAGAGATTGAAAACGAAATCCGCAATATTGACGTGGAATTCACCACCATCAATAAGCAACTCTCAACGATCATTTTCGAAGAGATCCTGAAAAACAAAAGATATCGCTATCCGGCCAATAAGCAGGATTTTGATATCAGTCGTTTTTGTAACGGACATCCGCTGGATGGTGCGAATCTTAACGATCTGGTGGTTAAAGTGCTCACGCCCCTGGACTCGAACTACGAGAGCTATAAGGGTGCGCATTCTAATAGTCTGCTGATGACTGACAGCAAAGACTGCATCTTAATTTGCCTGCCTGATGAGGCTCGTACCTGGCAAGACCTGACCATGTACGCGCAGACCAAAGCCTTCCTTAGCAAGCAAAGCGGACAGCGCCCTGAACAGGCAACGCTGTTGGCAGAAAAAGGCCGTGAAAATGGCATGCGCGAAAAAACGCTGAAGGCGCAGATCGAAGGCTTGCTGGCTCAGGCTGATGTCTGGGCGCTGGGCGAACGGCTGGATAAGAAATCCTCTTCGCCGTTAGCTATCGTGGATGCAGCCTGCGGTTACGTTATCGAGAACAGTTTCTCCAAACTAAAATTGCTGCGTGTTAGTACCGGAGACGTAAATCGTGAAACTCACGCGCTGTTGACAGTAGAAAATGATACCCAGCTCGATCTCGGGGATATGGAAGAATCCAACCCAGAGGCGATGCGTGAAGTGGATAACTGGATCAGTATGAGTATTGAGACTCATAAGCCAGTTTACCTGCGGGATATCCTCACTACTTTTGGCCGTCGCCCATTTGGCTGGCCGGAAGATGAAGTCAAATTGCTGGTTGCTCGGCTGGCACGCAGCGGTAAATACAGCTTCACTCTACAAAGTAGTGAAATTGCACTGAAGCAGGCGTGGGACGCGTTTAATAATTCACGTCGTTACAGCGATTTGCGTCTGCATAAAGTTCGTCGCCATGACGAAGCGCAGCTGACTAAAGCTGCGCAGCTGATGGCTGATATTGCTGGAGAACCGTTTAACGAGCGTGAAGAGCAGCCGCTGGTCTCTCATATTCGCGAACTCTTTGGCCGCTGGAAGAGCGAACTGACCGTTTTTAAAACTCGTGCCGAGAGTGGACAAAACCCTGGCCGTAAAGAGATAGAAGAAGGCCTGGTATTGCTGAACGGGATCCTTAACGAGAAAGAGGAATACGCGGTCATTGAAAAAATCACCACAGCGGCCGACGATCTTAAAGAGTTCTCGGAAGACTGGGACGATTTGGTTAGCTTCTACAAAAACCAATACGCTACATGGCAGCGCTTGAGCACGGCGTTCAATGGAAGTTTTAAAGCTAACCGTAACGCGCTGGATAAAGACGAAACGGCCCAAAAGGCGTTGCAGGAGTTGGAAGGGATCTACAGTAAGGCACGACCTTACGGAGAGCTGCACCGGATTATTCCTCTGATTGAAACCGTTGAAACCATCAACCAGCGTCTGGTGGAAGAATACCGAAGCCATGCGCTGCAGCAGATAGATAACCATATCAATGAGCTGAAGCAAAGCATGCAGGAGATGCACGTCCCTGCTGACTTGCAGCACTCGCTTTTACACCCGATGCAGCAATCGCGTAAGAAAGTGGAGCAGAACGGCCTGATCCCACAGATTATGGAAGAACAGGCTGAGGTTCGGGCGCTACAATTCAAAGCAAACGAACGACTGAACGGCTGGGTTGAAGAACAGCGTAAGAAAGTGCCTGAACCAAAAACCGTCCCTCAGCCAGGGATTATCGATCCAATAGCTAAGCCTGAACCCAAGCTGAAAAAGACCATCTACGTGAACACGCGTAAAACGATGGAACGAGCTGCGGGTGTGACAACGCTGGATAACGCCGAACAGGTAGACAAAGCCCTGGAGCAACTCCGTAAAACGCTAATGGATGCCATTAACGCAGGCGAACGCGTTCAGCTTCAGTAATATTCCCCATTTTCAGGGCAGACGTTGTCTGCCCTTTTCAGGACTTCACATGAATACGTCAAATATCAAAAAATACGCCCCGGTGGCACGTAAACAGTTCCGCGATGCGGTCATGCAAAAACTGACTACGCTGGGTATTGAGGCCGATAAAAAGGGCAACCTGCAAATTGCGCAAGCAACCGATCTCGGCGACAGCGTGCGTTATGGTCAGTTCTCGCTGGATAAATCACTGGCGTCACGCCGTGAGCGTCTGGTCAAGCGAGCAGATAAGCAGGGCTACGACGTGCTGGTGGAACACATTGCTTACACCTGGTTTAACCGCTTCTGCGCTATTCGCTATATGGAGCTGCATGGCTATCTTGATCACGGTTTCCGTATGCTGTCTCACCCGACCCTGGAAGGGGGTTTTGAGGTTCTGGATCATGTGCCGGAAGTGGCTGCAGCTCTGGAGCTGGACAAAGCGCGCCTGGTGGAGATGAAGCTGGCGGGCGATCGTGACGAAGAGCTGTACCGCGAACTGTTGCTGGCACAGTGCCATGCATTGCATGGCGCGATGCCTTTCCTGTTCGAAGCAGTCAATGATGAAATTGAGCTGGTGCTGCCGGATAACCTGACTCGCACCGACTCCATTCTGCGCGAGCTAGTGGATGAGAAAGTGATACCGAAAGAGGATTGGGACCAGATCGAAGTGATCGGCTGGCTGTATCAGTTCTACATCTCCGAGAAAAAAGACGACGTGATCGGCAAGGTGGTGAAGAGCGAAGATATTCCCGCAGCCACTCAGCTGTTTACCCCGAACTGGATTGTGCAGTATCTGGTGCAGAACTCGGTGGGTCGCCAGTGGCTGCAAACCTACCCAGATTCCAGCTTGAAAGGCAAGATGCCGTACTACATCGGGCCAGCGGAGCAAACGCCAGAGGTGCAGGCACAGCTGGCGGCTATTACCCCATCGAGCATTGAACCCGAAAGCATAAAAGTGCTGGACCCGGCTTGTGGTTCCGGTCATATCCTGACCGAAGCCTATAACGTGCTGAAGGCCATTTACGAAGAGCGTGGCTACCGTACACGGGATATCCCGCAGCTGATTCTGAAAAACAATCTCTTTGGGCTGGACATTGATGACCGTGCCGCACAGCTGTCTGGTTTTGCGATGCTGATGCTGGCGCGTCAGGATGACCGTCGTATTCTGACCCGCAGCGTGCGGCTGAATATTGTCTCCTTGCAGGAAAGTAAGCTAGATATCGCTGAGCTATGGACCAAGCTGAACTTCCACCAGCAGGTGCAGCGCGGCAGTATGGGAGATATGTTTGCAGAAGGGGCGGCACTGACCGATACCGACAGCGCGGAATATAAGCTGCTGATGCGTATGTTAGCACTGTTCACCAGTGCGAAAACGCTGGGATCGCTGATTCAGGTTCCACATGAAGATGAAACGACGTTAAAGGCGTTTCTGGATGGATTGTATCGCCTGGCGGTTGAAGGTGATATTCAGCAGAAAGAGGCGGCGGCAGAGCTGATCCCGTATATCCAGCAGGCTTGGATTTTGGCGCAGCGTTATGATGCGGTGGTGGCGAACCCGCCTTATATGGGCGGGAAAGGGATGAATGGCGAGCTGAAGGAGTTTGCTAAAAAACTCTTCCCGGACAGTAAGTCGGATCTGTTTGCGATGTTTATTGAACGAGGCTTTGGCTGGCTCAAAGATGGTGCATTCAACTCGATGGTGACCATGCAATCATGGATGTTCCTTTCCAGCTACGAAAATATGCGTGCGAACATTCTGGATAAATACACGATTGAGAACATGGTGCATATGGGCAATGGAGTAATGAAAATTGCCTTTGGGACCAATGCTACAATATTTAGGAATTCCCATATTCCTTCTTATCAGGGGACATTTTCTTATGCTGAAAATGATGATATCAATGATGAGGGGTACCCAAAAACATTCCCTGTTAAAAATGAACGTTTGAAGACTGCTGCTACCGATGATTTCAAAAAAATACCTGGTTCACCGATCGCCTATTGGGTTAGCCATACATTAAGGTCTGCATTTATTAAAAATAATCGTTTAGAAGAGATTGCCCCAACCAGAAAAGGTATGGTTACAGCAAGAAATGATTTTTATGTAAGGGAATGGCATGAAATATCTTTAACAAATGCCGGTTTCAACCGACAATTTAGCAGGGAAGAGGCGGCTGGATCAGGTTTGAAATGGTTTTCTTATCTGAAAGGTGGTGGATTTCGAAAATGGTATGGGAATCGCTATACTGTTATCAATTGGGAAAATGATGGATGGCTTCTTCAAAACACCCCTCATCCTACAGAGAATAGAATATGGGCTACTAACTTCAATTTGGATTATATATTCAAGAAAAATATAAATTGGGGGGCTGTAACTTCATCTGAGTTTTCAGCACGTATCAGTTTTGGTGGTGAAATATTCGATGCTGGAGGATCTGCGTGTTTCCCTGATGAAGAACATATTGAATTAGTTTTGGGTTTCTTAAATTCAAAACTGTCTGGTATTCTTTTGAAGATACTAAATCCGACCCTGAACTTTCAGGCTGGTAATATATCAAGCCTACCTCTTGATATAGAGTTTGATAGTGATCACAAAAGAGTCGTAAATAATCTTATTGCCATCCATAAAAGCGACTGGGATCAAAGTGAGGAATCTTGGGGTTTTTCTAAACACCCTCTTATAAATATTAGTAATAATCTTAAGTTAAAGATTGCTTATTCGCAGTTGGCAATGTCATGGGATAGGCTTGTAGATAAAGCCGCATTACTTGAAATTGAAAATAACACTATATTAATTAATCGATATGGTTTTGACAACGAACTCTCGCCAGAGATAGAGCGAAGAGATATCACCTTGCGCATAAACCCTTCTTGGCAATATGGCGAAAATGTTGTTAGTACCGAAATGCGTGAAAGAAGGCAATCAGAATCGATTTCTGAACTGATTTCTTACGAGATAGGGTGCATGATGGGCCGCTATTCCCTCGATCGCGAAGGCCTAGTCTATGCCCATGAAGGTAACAAAGGTTTTGCCGAATTGGTCGCCGAGGGTGCCTACAAATCCTTTCCTGCCGATGAAGATGGCATTTTGCCATTAATGGATTCTGACTGGTTCGACGACGATGTCACCGCCCGCGTTAAAGAGTTTATCCGTACCGTCTGGGGGGATGAACACCTTCAGGAAAACCTCGACTTCATTGCTGAAAGCCTCTGTTTGTACGCGATCAAACCGAAAAAAGGCGAATCTTCGCTGGATACCATTCGTCGCTATCTTTCCACCCAGTTCTGGAAAGATCATATGAAGATGTACAAGAAACGCCCAATTTACTGGCTGTTCAGCTCCGGTAAAGAGAAGGCGTTTGAGTGCCTGGTGTATCTACACCGTTATAATGAAGGCACGCTGTCGCGTATGCGTACCGAATACGTAGTTCCGCTGTTGGCACGCTACCAGGGCAATATCGATCTGATTAACGATCAGCTTAAGAATGCTGAATCAGGTGCGGCCACCACACGCCTGAAAAAAGAGCTGGATGGTCTGACCAAAAAATTCAACGAGCTGCGTAGCTTCGACGACCGCTTGCGCCACTATGCTGATAGACGTATCACTATTGATCTGGATGACGGCGTTAAGGTTAACTACGGCAAATTTGGCGATCTACTGGCGGATGTGAAGACCATTACCGGCAGCGCACCAGAAGAAATTTGAATTTACATTTGTCAACAAGCCAATTTTCCAATCGTTCTGGCTTTTAATAATTTTAAAATGTGCCCGTTATTTAAACGTCAGCATGTTTATTCAATTTATTGGGATTGAATATGAACACGTCCAACATCAAAAAATACGCCCCGGTGGCACGTAAACAGTTCTGCGATGGAGTCATGCAAAAGCTGACCACGTTGGGTATTGAGGCCGATAAAAAGGGCAACCTGCAAATTGCACAAGCAACCGATCTTGGCGACAGCGTGCGTTATGGTCAGTTCTCGCTGGATAAGTCACTGGCGTCACGCCGTGAGCGTCTGGTCAAGCGTGCAGAAAAGCAGGGCTACGACGTGCTGGTGGAGCACATCGCTTACACCTGGTTTAACCGCTTCTGCGCTATTCGCTATATGGAGCTGCATGGCTATCTAGGTCACGGTTTCCGTATGCTGTCTCACCCGACGCTGGCAGGTGGTTTTGAGGTTCTGGATCATGTGCCGGAAGTGGCTGCAGCTCTGGAGCTGGACAAAGCGCGCCTGGTGGAGATGAAGCTGGCGGGCGATCGTGACGAAGAGCTGTACCGTGAACTGTTGCTTGCGCAGTGCCATGCACTTCATGGCGCGATGCCTTTCCTGTTCGAAGCGGTCAATGATGATATCGAACTGGTACTCCCGGATAACCTGACCCGCACTGATTCCATTCTGCGCGGGCTGGTGGATATTATTCCTGAGGAGGACTGGGAACAGGTCGAAGTGATTGGCTGGCTGTATCAGTTTTATATTTCCGAGAAAAAAGATGATGTGATCGGCAAGGTGGTGAAGAGCGAAGATATTCCCGCCGCCACTCAGTTGTTTACGCCAAACTGGATTGTGCAGTACCTGGTGCAGAACTCGGTGGGTCGCCAGTGGTTGCAAACCTACCCGAACTCCAGCCTGAAAGGCAAAATGCCGTACTACATTGAGCCAGCGGAGCAAACGCCGGAAGTGCAGTCGCAGCTGGCTGCTATTACCCCCTCGAGTATTGAACCCGAAAGCATTAAAGTGTTGGATCCGGCCTGCGGTTCCGGCCATATCCTGACTGAAGCCTATAACGTACTGAAGGCCATTTACGAAGAGCGCGGCTATCGTACCCGTGATATTCCGCAGCTGATTCTGGAAAACAATATTTTCGGCCTGGACATTGACGACCGTGCCGCGCAGCTTTCCGGATTTGCGATGCTGATGCTGGCACGTCAGGATGACCGTCGTATTCTGGGCCGTGGTATACGTCTGAATATTGTTTCCCTGCAGGAAAGTAAGCTGGATATCGCTGAACTCTGGACCAAGCTGAATTTCCACCAGCAAGTGCAGCGCGGCAGTATGGGGGATATGTTCGCCGAAGGGACGGCACTGGCCAATACTGACAGTGCGGAATATAAACTGCTGATGCGAACGCTAGCATTGTTTACCAGCGCAAAAACGTTGGGATCACTGATTCAGGTTTCACATGGAGATGAAGAGGCGCTCAAAACGTTTCTGGATGGGCTGTATCGCCTGGCTGTTGAGGGCGATAATCAGCAGAAAGAAGCGGCATCAGAGTTGATACCATTTATCCAGCAGGCATGGGTCTTAGCGCAGCGTTATGACGCTGTTGTTGCGAATCCGCCGTATATGGGCGGGAAAGGGATGAATGGCGAGCTGAAAGAGTTTGCAAAAAAACAGTTTCCGGACAGTAAGTCAGACCTTTTTTCATGCATGAATGAACATGGTTTTTCTTTGCTTAAAGATCATGGTTTCAACGCTATGATAATTATGGAAAGTTGGATGTTCCTTGCATCGTATCAGTCATTTAGGGAAAAAATCATTGGGCAAAGAACAATTATGGATTTAGTTCATATGCCTTATGATGGAAAAGGAAGAACGCCGCTTGGAATTAATTTTGGAACTTCTGCTACCATTGTTTTAAAAAAATATATTAATGGTTTTTCCAGTCACTTCTCTTGCTTGAGATTTTACGAAATTGATGACTGTGGTGTCCCTCTTCAGTTTCCATATAATAATGAACGTCAACGAAATATTGTAGTGGAGAATTTCAATAAGATCCCCGGCAGTCCGGTTATTTATGATGCGGCTGATTCAGTTTATTCGGCCTTTGAAAAATTCCCATCGCTAATTCAAAAGCATCATGTTTGTTCTGGCTTACAAACAGGTGATAATGATCTATATTTAAAGCAATGGTATGAAGTTAATAATGAATATATTTTTTTAGATTATAATGAGATCCATAATAAAGATAATTTTAAATGGTTCTTCCATAGGAAGGGAGGTGAGTTTAGAAAATGGTACGGGAATGTTGATTATATTCTAAACTGGGAAAATGAAGGGATGGATATAAAAAACTCTAAGTCTGCACGCCCCCAAAACTTGGATAAGTGGTTTTTAAAAGGTGTGACTTGGTCTCACACATCCTCCGCTTCGTTTAGCTCTAGGTTGCTTCGAAATATAGATACAATAAATGTTGAAGGTCCGTCTGCCTTTTCAGAAAAACCAGAAAAACTTCTGGCATATTTGTCATCAAAATTAGCTTTTTATTTTATGGGTATTTTAAACCCAACAATGCATTTTCTAGTAGGGACTGTTTCGCAATTGCCTTATAAAGATGGTGTAGGGGATGTAAATATAGTCAATAGACTAATTGATATATCAAAAAGAGATTGGGATTCTTATGAAGTTTCCTGTGGTTTTTCAAGGGGAACTTTATTGAATTTTAGTGCGCATAAATCAAACTTGTTTGATATCTATAATGATATTGTTTCTTGTTGGCGCAGGGATATTTATGAGGTGCAGGGTTTGGAAGAGGCTAATAATAAATTATTCATTGGCGAATATGGGTTTAATGATATATTAACACCATCTGTAATGTTAAATGAAATAACCCTTAACTGTAATCCGTATTATCGATATGGTAGTAAAAACTCAGAGATTGAACTAAAAGCGATGCAGCAGAGTGACACGGTGGTTGAGCTTATTTCATATACTATCGGCTGCCAAATGGGCCGCTATTCCCTCGATCGTGAAGGCCTGGTCTACGCTCATGAAGGTAACAAAGGCTTTTCTGACTTTGTCGCTGAAGGCGCCTACAAAACCTTCCCTGCCGACGAAGACGGCATCCTGCCGCTGATGGATTCCGACTGGTTCGACGATGATGTCACCGCTCGCGTGAAAGAATTCGTTCGCACCGTCTGGGGCGAAGAGCATCTGCAGGAAAACCTAGATTTCATTGCCGAAAGCCTCTGCTTGTACGCAATTAAGCCGAAAAAAGGCGAGTCTTCTCTGGATACCATCCGCCGCTATCTTTCCACCCAGTTCTGGAAAGATCATATGAAAATGTACAAGAAGCGCCCAATTTACTGGCTGTTCAGCTCCGGTAAAGAGAAAGCGTTTGAGTGCCTGGTGTATCTACACCGTTATAATGAAGGCACGTTGTCGCGTATGCGTACCGAATACGTGGTTCCGCTGCTGGCACGCTACCAGGGCAATATCGATCTGCTTAACGATCAGCTTAAAAATGCTGAATCCGGCGCAGCCACCACGCGTCTAAAAAAAGAGCTGGATGGGTTGACCAAAAAATTCAACGAGCTACGCAATTTTGACGATCGCTTGCGTCACTATGCTGATAGACGTATCACTATTGATCTGGATGACGGCGTTAAGGTTAACTACGGCAAATTTGGCGATCTGCTGGCGGATGTAAAAGCCATTACCGGTAGCGCACCTGAGGAGATTTGATGAAAATAGCGGCGATTTATACGCAGAGTGTTGGCCCATTGGGCAATGCGGAAATTAGCTTCAAAAGCGACTGGACGGGAGATGTGGAGGAGAATGTCCTCCTCACCGGCCCGAATGGCTGCGGTAAATCGACGCTGCTGCGTGGTATAGCTATGCTGTGGGATGCCCTGGGTTATTGGCTTGATCAGCGTGATTTCCTGCCTTTAAGAATGGAGACAAAGAAATGGCTGCGCCGATGGAATGGAGTAGCCATCGTTCTTGAAGACATGGGTTTTCTTGGTACTGAAAAAGTTGGTGTTTATTTTGGCAACAAGGAATGGGTCGGAAAACTTTTCATCGAACATCCTGAGGTCTCCTGGACTGGTGAAACCTTTGGCAGTAGCTCTGGACGCATAAGTCTCAGTAAAGGCATCTGGAGTGCAGAGTCAGGCCATTCGTCACTGATTCCTGATCTTATTGATAAGTGGTCACAAATTAGACAGCGGCTCCTAATTACTAGTGAGTACGTTAATGCTCCAAATATTATCTATCTCGATGCAGATGAGCGACGCTGGGTTTCACCGCAAAAAAATATATCGTCCTTATCCCAAGATGATTTAAGTCAACGGTGGTTAGCTACTTACTCTCCCTCCGCTGACTGGAAAGATCAGCTTGAAGCGTCGCTGTTCAACATGAAAGCGACCTTGCCCGATCAGTATCCCGAGATGATGAAAACCCTGAATCAGTTCTTCTCAGGGAAAATCATTGAAGAAGAGATTCAGCCTGGGCAGCGTCAGCAGGTCAAACTTGCTAACGGTGACACCCATACGCTGGATGAGCTGAGTTCTGGTGAGCATCAGGTTTTGATCATGCTCTTTATGGTTCAACGCTGGCTTCAGCCGGGCGGGGTCGTTTTAATCGACGAGCCGGACCTACATCTGCATCCTTCTCTGGTTTCCCCCCTGCTTGCAACTCTGGAAAACATTATCCAGAAAAAACAGGGGCAGCTTATTTTGACTTCTCATGCGACTGACGTCTGGCAGCGTTACGAAACGTTAGGGCTGCGTTATCCCCTTTCTGTTGAAAAGGATGATAAGCAATGAAGGAGTTTGAGTGGCATATCAAGACTATCCTTGAGACAAAAATCACCCAAGGTAAACGAGCGCTGATTGTTGAAGGTAAAACGGATGAACTCGTTTTTACCCAGCTCTTAAAAAAAGTCGATCCCCAATGGGAGACCAAATGGGTTCTTGCCGAAGTTGGCGGGAAACGTAATGTGGTAGAAATTTTGTCAAAACAACCGACTTGGTTGGGCATTGTTGATCGCGATGAGTGGGATAATGCTCAACTGAGCCAACGACAACTACAACTACCAAACCTGCTAGTTTTGCCTAGGTTCTGTATTGAAAACTATCTTACTGTCCCGGATGAGCTCTGGCATTGCTTGCCACAGAAGCAAAAAGCAAAACTCCCGGAAGGGCGAGAAGCGGCTATTCAATCTATTACTGTACCTATTACTGAAAACCTTGAGCAGTGGGTTCAATTTGGTGCTTTATGGGCAATAATAAACCCGCTTTGGGACGAACTGCGATTACTTGGTTTTAACCGAGACCTTCTCGATCCTGAACTGGTTGTTGATGAGCAACGTTTTCGAGCACAGTGCGCTAGCTGGCATAGCCATCTCGATCCTCAGAGATTATGGCAGAGATATCAAGAGAAACTGACTGCAATTCAAGCTCAGACTAATGATGAAAATCTGCGCACCATTGTTCATGGAAAAAAATTTTTTAAAGCAGTAGTGACTCCTGCTTTCAGAAGGCTATTTGCCATTCAGAGTGCAATTTCAGTTGAAGATTTATTCCGACAAATGCCAGTTCCGGCAGACCTGGCATTTGTCTGGCAACGCATGGATTTAACCCCAGAAGATAATTAATTATGCAATTTAAAGAACTGGAATCCGGGCTTCGTCAGAAGTTTACCGACAACCGTATCGTCTTCTGGCATGACCCGGAACAACGCTTCACTGATTCGCTCAATGAGCTGGATCTCGACAACGTTGCGCTGCTGGATATGCGCGGCGTTTCTGTGCTCGCAACAAAAAAACGACTTGAAATCGACGAGCCTGAGCAAAAATTTTTACTCTATTTCACCAGTGAGGTTCCCGCTCGCGAGCAGGACTGGTTGCTGGATATTCGCCTCTATAGCACAGAATTTCACGCTGATTATGCGGCGATCACTCTGAATTCGCTGGGTATCCCGCAGCTTGGTTTACGCGAACATATTCAGATCCGCAAAGCCTTCTTTACCGTTAAGCGAACTCAGATCCTGAAGGGATGGGTTACCGAGCGCGAAACGGAAAACTCTCTCGATAAGAAAATGCTTGCGGTGGTGGTCGGAGCCAGTACCTTTGAAACCAAAGAGATTCTGTTTGCTTTGGTTCAGCAATTTGTCGCGGCACGGCAGCAGGATGACAGCGCGCTGGAGAACACCTTCGCCGTACTGAAGAAACTTGGCCTGGATGAGGTACTCTGGGAGATTCTTCGTGTTGAGCTCGGGTACCAGTTTGAATCTCCTTCACTGGAAAACCTGCTGCTGAAACTGTTCTGTACCGATCTCTGGGCGCAGGGTGATGAAGCGCATCGTGACTGGTTGAGTAAAAATGTGCTGGCAACTGCGGCTGGACGAGCCTCTTCACTGGCCTTTATGGGGGCGTGGCGCAACGATCGTCGCTATAAAGCAGAATACGATTATTGTGCAGAGGATTTGCAACAAACACTGCAGCCAAAAGAGCACTACAACTACAGCTCACCGTACGCCCTGGCAAAATGTGAAACCTTCGAGGCCATTGAACAACTTATTATCCGTGGTCTGGTGACCCAGTTGCAGGAAGAGAGCACCACTCTGGACAGAGATGCGTTTAAAGCACTGGTATCTGAGCGCAGTGCTAAATACTGGAGCCAGACACGTCCAGAGTATCTTTCTATCTGGAATGCTATTCGTCAGGCGGAACGTTTGCTGAATTTGCGTAACCGCTACACTGACGGGTTTAATTTCCCCGATACAGGCGCGTTCTGGAAGGCCTACTGCGACGAAATTTATCGCTTCGATCAGACCTATCGTTTGTTTAATGAATATGCCGCACCGGTGCACAGCAAAGGGGCGATGATCCTGCATGAACTGGATAAATTCATTGAAGAGTTGTACAGCAACTGGTATCTGGCCGAGCTGAGTCGCGGCTGGAACAAACTGCTGGAAGCGGAAAACCGCATGCAGGCATGGCAATTTAGTGGCATACCCCTGCAGCGCAATTTCTATAAAGAGAATGTTAAACGTCAGTTTGACACCTCTCAGGTGAAACGCGTTTTTGTCGTGATCTCGGATGCACTGCGCTATGAAGTGGCGGAAGAGCTGGGCAGGCATATCAACCATGAGAAGCACTTCAGCGCAGAGCTGCGCTCCCAGACCGGAGTGCTCCCAAGCTATACCCAACTGGGCATGGCCGCACTGTTACCCCATGAGTCGTTGAGCTACCTTCCTGATAATTCTGGCGTAGTTTACGCCGATGGGATGTCCACTTCCGGGTTTGAAAAACGCGCCTCTATTCTGGCGAAGGTGAATGGTGTAGCACTGAAAGCAAAGGACTTGCAGAATGCCAATAACCAGGAAGTGAACGAGCAAATCCGCAACGCTTCCGTAGTTTATATCTGGCACGACACTATCGATGCCATGGGTGATAAGGCTGCAACGGAAGATAAAACGTTTGAGGCCTGCCGAAGTGCAATCACTGAGCTAAAAGATCTGGTTTCACGCCTGCGTATCCGATTTAATGCCAGCCGAATTTTTGTTACCGCCGATCACGGGTTCCTGTTCCAACAACAAGCGCTGGTGGAGCAGGATAAAACGAAGCTGGAAAGTAAAGCCAAAGACACGATTGAAGCGAATAAGCGTTTTATTGTAGGTCATCAACTGCCTGAAAGTGAATTTTGCTGGCACGGTAAACTGGCAGATACTGCAGGCTCAAGCGATGAGAGTGAATTCCTGTTACCCAAAGGGGTACAGCGTTTCCACTTCGTAGGTGGTGCTCGTTTCGTTCATGGCGGAGCCATGCTGCAGGAGGTGTGTGTTCCTGTGTTGAAGATTCGCGCGCTTGAAAAGAAAGCGGCTGAGAAGCAACCCCAGCGGCAGCCCGTGTCCGTCGTTGCGCGGGATCAGGTGATCAAACTGGTTAACAGCATTGATAAAGTTGGTTTTATTCAGACTTCGGCAGTGAATGATTTAAATGAGCCGCGCACGCTGAATATCTTTATCGTCGATGAAAACAACCAGGTCGTCTCCGGCACGGAAACAGTATGCTTCGACAGTGATAACGAAGATATGGGTAAACGCACCCGCGATGTAACCATGAAACTCATGGGGACGGCATTCAATCGTAAAAACAAATATGTTCTGATCCTGGAGAATGCGGACAGCGCAACAGAGTATGGTCGCTACCCGATCACGATCGACCTGGCATTTCAGGATGACTTCTTTTAAGTGAGGCGTTATGCAACAGCAGGATAACTCAGCCAGTAACATGGAAACGGCCTCTGTGTTGGCTCAGGACCTGGATTCATTGTTGAATCAGCACTTTCGCGGTCGCGTGGTGCGTAAGGATCTGACTAAGCAACTTAAAGAAGGGGCTAATGTTCCGGTTTACGTACTGGAATATCTACTCGGTATGTACTGTGCCTCCGATGACGATGAGGTTGTCGAGCAGGGGCTACAGTCGGTTAAGCGTATTCTTTCTGATAACTACGTCCGCCCGGATGAAGCAGAAAAAGTGAAATCACTGATTCGCGAGCGTGGTTCTTACAAAATTATCGATAAGGTCACGGTAAAGCTAAACCAGAAGAAAGACGTTTACGAAGCCCAACTCTCTAACCTCGGTATTAAAGATGCCCTGGTGCCGTCTCAGATGGTGAAAGACAATGAGAAACTGTTGACGGGTGGCATCTGGTGCATGATCACCGTGAACTACTTTTATGAAGAAGGGCAAAAAACGTCTCCTTTCTCGCTGTTCACACTGAAGCCGATCCAGATGCCAAATATGGATATGGACGAGATATTTGAGGCCCGCAAGCAGTTTGATCGTGACCAGTGGATCGACGTGCTGTTACGTTCTGTCGGGATGGAGCCTGCGAATATTGAACAGCGTACCAAGTGGCATCTGATTACTCGCATGATTCCCTTTGTGGAAAACAACTATAACGTCTGTGAGCTTGGACCACGTGGTACCGGTAAGAGCCATGTTTATAAAGAATGCTCCCCTAACTCCCTGCTGGTATCTGGCGGGCAAACCACGGTAGCGAACTTGTTTTACAACATGGCCAGCCGGCAGATTGGTCTTGTGGGTATGTGGGACGTCGTCGCGTTTGATGAAGTGGCAGGGATCACTTTCAAAGACAAAGATGGCGTGCAGATCATGAAGGACTACATGGCATCAGGTTCGTTCTCTCGTGGTCGTGACTCCATCGAAGGTAAAGCCTCCATGGTGTTTGTCGGCAACATTAACCAGAGCGTGGACACGTTGGTCAAAACCAGTCATCTGCTTGCACCGTTTCCGGATGCGATGATTGATACTGCATTTTTTGACCGCTTCCATGCTTATATTCCTGGTTGGGAAATTCCAAAGATGCGTCCGGAGTTTTTCACCAATCGCTATGGTTTGATTACGGATTACCTCGCTGAATACATGCGCGAGATGCGTAAACGTAGCTTCTCCGATGCAATTGATAAATTCTTCAAGCTGGGAAATAACCTCAATCAGCGTGACGTGATTGCCGTACGCCGCACGGTATCCGGTCTGTTGAAGCTAATGCACCCGGATGGCGCTTACGACAAAGAAGATGTCCGGGTTTGCCTGACTTATGCACTGGAGGTCCGTCGTCGCGTTAAAGAGCAGCTTAAGAAACTCGGTGGCCTGGAGTTCTTTGATGTGAACTTCAGCTACATCGATAATGAAAGTCTGGAGGAGTTCTTTGTAAGCGTACCGGAGCAGGGTGGCAGTGAATTGATTCCCGCCGGTATGCCGAAACCTGGCGTAGTGCATTTGGTCACGCAGGCTGATTCAGGTATGACGGGCCTCTATCGTTTTGAAACGCAGATGACTGCCGGTAATGGCAAACATGCGGTATCAGGTTTAGGGTCGAATACAGCAGCGAAAGAAGCGATCCGCGTGGGTTTTGACTACTTCAAAGGTAACTTAGGTCGTATCAGTGCTGCGGCTAAATTCTCTGAACATGAATATCATCTACATGTGGTGGAGCTGCACAGCACAGGACCGAGTACTACCACCAGTCTGGCCGCGTTAATCGCGTTTTGTTCCATATTGCTGGCAAAACCGGTTCAGGAACAAATGGTCGTATTGGGCGGCATGACATTGGGCGGCGTGACGAATCCCGTTCAGGATTTAGCTGCATGTCTGCAGGTAGCATTCGATAGCGGTGCTAAAAAGGTACTGCTCCCTATGGCGTCTGCTATGGATATTCCTACCGTACCGACTGAGTTATTTACCAAGTTCCAGGTAAGCTTTTATGCTGACCCTGTGGATGCGGTGTACAAGGCATTAGGTGTGAATTAAATGATATTATTACCAGTACTGTGTTCACTGCTTTACTGGTAATTTCATTTATTCCAAATATTCTTTTGAAATTTAAATTATGTCTTTTCATAAATTATTTGATCCCGGTTTTATGAAATAAAAATACAGGAATACAAACGGGATACAGTTTTCAAGAATCGGAATGGATTTGAGGTAATTTAGCATCTCGACTGGCGCAGTGCCGTGAGAAGCCTTACTCTGGAATGCGTTTCGGATCTGGAAAATAATCACGCAACTTTGTGATCTTCCACGCAGTATTCAATTTTAAGTCCCATTCTGGGGGTAAATCCCCAAAGTAAATCCTCACAACTCATTTATTTTCAACAAATTAAACCAAAAGGCGAGTCCGGCCTTCGCACTCATCCTCTAAACACCTCCCTCCGATGCCATTCCACAAACCCTTCCCTTGGATAATTCCCTTTCACCACCGGCAAAGCAATCTGCCTCCCGGCAAAATCCCAAAAAAGCCTCCCAACAATTCCATTCCCATTCACCGCCTCTGACACCAGCACCCGCATACTCTCATCCAGCCCAATCGATCCTTTATCAAATGCCTTATGATGAATTGCACACAGCGCCAGTCCATTCGGGATCTCACACGGTCCACCAAACTGCTTCCACTTGATATGCGCGGCTTCGAGTCCAACGGAGGCGTTATCATGTCGCATGTTGAATCCGCAGATGGCACATTCATAGTTATACGCACGCAACACCTGCTGGCGGAACAGCGGATCGCGAACCTTACGGATCTGCTGGATATCAAACCCCATCTCATCCGCGATCTCTTCCTGAATGCTTTCAGGAAAGTGCGCTTCAAGGATCTGCTGCGCCAGCGAGCCGATCAGGTTTTTGTTCTTACTCAGCAATGCAAAGTGTTCTTCATCAAACCCACCTGCGACATTATGTTCCACAAGTTCTTTGACGGGCGGTTGCTTACTGCCGGTGGTCGAACAGAACTCAGTGTTCTGAAGATCCCAAAATCCGTCCCTCTTGAGCCGCCAGAAGGGCATATTCGGGTAATGCGCCTTCCGCTGTGGGCCAAAGCGTTCTAACAGGCTAAGCAGTTGCTCGTGGACCTCGGTTCCGTAATCAAACAGTCTCACATGCCCCTGCTGATAGTTCGCCAGCACGTACAGAAGCAATAAAGGCTTATGCGGCGCACGCTGTTCGCCTTTGCGCCAGATGGTGATGTCGGCAATTGCCTGTTCGAGAGTTATGCTGGAAGCCATCGCGTTACGGGAGAAGGTAAATAATTGCGATGATGCTCGCAAAACCCGGACCAATCAACCCGCAATCAACAAAAACATGACCTTACCGCACACTCAACTATTTCCTGAATCCCCCTCGCAAATTCCAAATTTCCCCCACCCAAAACCGCTGTATTTATATTCAGCCCTGTATAATAAGCACCAGAAATTACGACGAACGGCAAAGGAAGTATCAAAGAATATTTAAAGAAGAATTCGCGATATGAAGGTGCTGCAACACCCCCATACCGCTAACCACCAACAACTACGGAGAAGTTGAAAATGGCTGCGACGAATTTTAAGCCAGAGTTTACTGTTTGCAAAACAGAATCAGACGCTTTCACCGGCATGATTGAAAACCGCGAGCTGGTACGCAAAAACAGCGCCCGCCGTCTTCACGGTAACCAGACCAACGTAGCGCCCGTCCATCCCCGCGCGGAAACGCCTCAGGACAGTGCCGCCTGCTGTGAATTGTATGCCCGCATAGACATGAAATATCTTCTCCTGGGCGGCGAGTGGCTAACCCGTGCAGGCTTTATCAACGGTATGCCGGTGAAAATCCGCGCCATGAAAGACTGCATTGTGATTACGCCGCAGCATACAAGAGAATTATGGGGATGCCTGGAAGGTATGAGTGTGGTGAATATAAATAAGCAGAAAGTCGCTCAGTGGTTAAAAACGTTTCCGGGGGCGCTGAATGATACCGGCGATATACCCGTTGTGAAGCGGGGAATCGGGCAAGCGATGCCTGAGTAGTTCTGGCTTCCTGCCTTATATTCCTGGAGCAATATAACGATACGGGCATGTTATCCCATGCCCGTATTCATCAGAAATCACTCGTGCTTTACCTGCTCTTTCACAGCCTTAACCAGCACAGCGTGAAGTTCGCCAACGGTTAAATCGCGTATCACAGGTTCTGGTATGCCACGCACCCAGCGGATAAATCGACAGATGCCAAAAAAGTCTATACCTTCACCCGTAAACAGATACTCGTTATCAGCAAGAGAGAACGTTTTCCTATAGCCATCCTCTTCCATGGCAAGCTGAACGCCAAACGCTTTTTCGCAGTCTTCCAGTAGGTCTTCGCCATCCATACCGCAAATATGTAAATCGGCCTCAATCCAGGTGTTGTTATCAATAGGTTTACGATGTATCCCAGAGGACTCACGAACGACCTCAATAACTTGTGCGAGAGTAGGTTCCATTTACAAAAAATTCCGTATTCGTTAGATTCAATTGGCTATCCGGAACTTAACAGTCACCCGCTATTAGATAAGGTGTGAAGTAGAGTACTGCTCCAGAAAGCATGATTATCTTTGCTATGGTTTGAAACCGGATTTACCATTTTCCCTACGCCACTCCTTTACTTCCTGGACTACGCCTTCGGGGCTGTCTACTCTATCTTCTCGTGGATAGTAAATAAGATCGGAACCATCAGGGTGCTGCGTCAATCGTTTGAATTCGAGGATTTTTTTTATATCTTCAGCTTCAGTGGTACCAGATACATCAAAAAATTTTCTTACAAATTCCAAAAATTGTTCTTCTGTGTAATCTTCAATTTTATCCATTTTTTCATCTTAGATGAGATCTTTTAGTATGCCCGATACGATTATCGGGCAATGCCTCTCACCAATTATCCCTATAGTCGAAAGAAACCTGATAGTCATAAATAGTAGGGGTTATTTTATGTAAGAAATGGGGTTGGAGAACGGGTATCCATTCGGCTTCAACATCAAAAAAACCATTATTCACATTGTTTTTAGTCGGTATATGAAGACCTTTGGTCATGATCTCCGCATTATCGCCGAAGTCGTTCGAAAATTCTGTCCCTTCACCTAGCACAGTCCTCATATCATACCATTGCAATCTAATCTTCAAACCCATGGTAGCCCTCTTTTTTGAATTAATGATTCTAAAGTTAGGTTAAATTTCCCCTCCAGAAAGCTGAAAGGTTAAATCAGCAGAATAAAATGTTCTTCCAAGAAGGCTTTCTAAAAGATGTGCCTGATGCTCATTGATATTATAGACGCCAATACCATGCGAAAAATCGCTTCTATCTTCAGTATTCATCCCCATAATCATACATAGATCATTGAGGTTTTGATGCGGTATTTCGATTTCGAAAAGCAAATCTTCATCTGTTTTGCTGTATGCATCAATTGTGTAAACGATCATTATTTTTCTACCTTTCTGGTTGGGTCTGCTGGTTTAGTTTGCTTACCTGTAGAGGGATCAAACTCACCGAGGTGATTGCGTCCTGAACGATCATATACCTCAACTGTACCGTGTTGAGAGTCCCACTCGTAAATTTTACCTTTTGAATCCTTCCAACGGGTACGCAGTTTACCTCCCCCTTTAATTGGTGTTTTCGCTTGAGCTTTCTTAGCATCAGGAAATGCAGATAAAGGAGGGTTTCCTTTAGGAGGTGAATGGTATTTGTGATCTGAATTAATATAGACATAAATCGGCGGCACCCCGCCCACCGGCAGAATCAGAATATAATCTGCAAACGTCTTCTCTTCCGGTGTCGGGCTGGTCGTCGCACCAATCCCCGTATCCTCCGGCAGCGGATCAACGACAACCGGGTTCGGTATCCGTACCGGATTCTGATTGCCCGTATCCCACGGCTTACTCTCTCCGGTGCGGTCCGGTGTCCAGATAATGGTGATACCGGGGTCTTCTTCGGTGGTAAAGGTGTACGCCTGGCGTCGGCTATCCCACTCCATCCTGCGAACGCGCACGCTGTCTTTGCCCGGCGGCGTATGCCAGCCGCGCGGTGTCGGATTGCCGCTGGCGTCGTTCTCCCAGGTGAAGCGAACTCGGGTAGGGGCTTCCCGCATCTGTTCGGCGCGCATCCTGTCGATAAAATCCTGCTCTCCGTCGTTCAGCTTGCCGGGATACATCCCTATCAGCACCCCTGCGACAGGAGCACCAAGGCCTCCCGTGGCTATCTCGCCAAGTGCAGCGCCGCGCATGGCCCATGTGCCGGAAGTAATTGTACGCCCGCCAACCAGTACGAGTTCGCTGGCATCGGCGATCGCGTTCCGCGCGGTCCAGGCCCTTTCTTCGGCTGCAACGGCAGCCTGATAGTCCATCTCCTCGTGATGCCCATTCCACCAAAGATAAAGCGCGCTGCGTTGCTTCGGCTTTGGGGGCGCCTTACGCTTTGCCGCCTGGGCGTGCTGAGGGGCGTCGTTGGGCATGGCCTGGTAAAATGCCATCTCGGCGAAGTTGGTGTGCGGCTCACTTTCGGTGCCTGCATCGTTACATCCTTCACCGCGCAGGCAGGATTTCGCAAAGACCCGGTTGCGATCGCGTTCTTCTGTTTGTCGCTGTGCTTCGGCCTCTTCCTCTTTTCGGCGTGCTGCGAGCATGGCCTGATGCTTTTCCTGTGCGATCTGTTCAGGAGAGGGACCGGAGCCGAGCCACTCTCCCGATGGGGCGATCACGCGGTTGGTTCCGTGCGGGCAGCCACAAATGACGACAGAACCATCGACGGCTGAGGTTTGTCCCATCCAGTTAACCCGAGGTTCGCCGTCTGCAACAACGCCCTGTTTGCCGCATTTAGGGCATGCCGTAGTTTTATCGCCAACGCGGATAACGCCGCGCCCGTGCTCGGTGCAGTTGGGCAGGGTGCTACAACATATTGCGCCGGTGGTCGTTCTGTCGCCGTGCAGCGCCTGACCGCGGCCGTAGTTCGTGGAACGGTAGCCCATGGCCTATTCTCCGGGCCAGGTTAAGAAATCCTCTTGAGGTGGAATCCCTTCGCGGGTGACCAGATAAGTACTGCCGAGCGGTGTGCTGATAATCTCGTCATCGTTATCAAGCAGGCTGCCTACCAGGGCAACGCCGTGTCCTTTCCAGGTAAAAGCGGTTCCTGATGAGGTCATAATCGTGGCGAGCGTTCCATCCGGATAGGCCACACAGTCTCCTTCGACAATCGGGCTGGTGTAACTCCCATCGTCCATGAGCATTGTGGCTTCACGATCGACGGGAAGTACCATGCCGCCCATTCGGGTCTGGCTGCCAGCCGTGGCGATCCGCCAGATGGCGGTGACGGGATGTTGTCGATGAAAGGCTTCCTGTTCGGCAATAATGGCGCGCGCGTCCTCAGGCATGGCGGCCAGTTCTTCAGCGGAAAAAGGCGAACGATCTATTTCCGCTTTTAATTCAGTGGTGAATTCATTGGTATAAAGCTGCATGACAATTCCTTGTAGGGGCAGAAGAGTAAATGCAGCAATGCTAGGTTTGAGACTGTAAGGCGAATATACATAAAGTGGTTAATAAGTCGGGCTAAATTCCGAAATAAATATCCAGGTTGATATTGGTCATCTTTTAAAGAAGGGTTAGTAATAGTTCCTGTTAATTATAAATTTAATATTCGCTGAATTGCCGATAGTAATATTATGCAGCGCATGTATTATTTGAATACATACGCTGCATGACGTTATTTCAAAACACCGGCACCCCCAACCCAACCTTCACCTCCCTCAACGTCGCCTGCGTCACCCCCTGCGCCCGTTCGGTCCCGCGCTTCAGCATCGCCATCAGCTCCCCCTTGTCCTGCATATACATCGCCCTCCGCTCCCGCATCGGCGCAATCAGCTCCTGCAAACACGCCTCCAGCTCGTTCTTGCACGCCCGGTCACCCAGCCCGCCCGCCTGATAATGCGCCTTCATCGCCGCCACTTTCTCTTTGTCCGGATGAAACGCGTCAAGGTACGTAAACACCACGTTCCCCTTAATCTGCCCCGGGTCGCTCACCTTCAGGTGGTTCGGGTCGGTGTACATGGCGCTGACCGCACGGTGAATAGCCTCTTCGCTGGCCGACAGGTGCAGCGTGTTGCCCAGCGATTTAGACATCTTGGCGCTGCCGTCGATGCCGGGCAGGCGGCTGGTGTCGCTCAGCATCGCCTTACAGTGGTGCAGTACCGGGGCGGGCAGCAGGCTGTTCATCTTGTGCACAATCTCGTTGGTCTGCTCAATCATCGGCAACTGGTCGTCGCCGACGGGCACGCACTCGGCCTTAAACGCGGTGATGTCCGCTGCCTGGCTGATGGGGTAGGCCATAAACCCGACCGGCAGCGAGCGGGCGAAGCCCTTCTGCGCAATCTCGTTTTTTACCGTCGGGTTACGCTCCACGCGGGCAACGGTGACGATGTTCATATACAGCATCGTCAGCTCGGCGAGGGCGGGCAGGGCGGACTGCAGGCAGATCGTGGTCAGATTCGGGTCGATACCGGCGGCGAGGTAGTCGGCCAGCACTTCGGGGATGTTGTCGCGGATCTTCTGCGGGTTGCTGCCGTTGTCGGTCAGCCCCTGAAGGTCAGCAATCAGCACAAACTGGTTGTGCGTCTGCTGAAGCGCCACGCGCTGGCGCAGCGATCCGACGAAGTGGCCGAGATGCAGCGGGCCGGTTGGGCGGTCGCCGGTGAGGATGGTTGGTGCGTTCATAAAGACTCCTTAATGTGCAATTGCCGAAAGGGGTCTTAGAAATGTGAAAGCCGCCTTTCGGCGGCTATCAGAAAATGGGGAAAACTACTCCGTGCCGCCTTTAAGAGGGCAGCCACCAGCGGTTTACGGTGAGCACGGCGTGGTTTATGTTCATGCTTTTACCGTATCACGTCCGGCGCGAAAAACAAAAGGGCACGTCATGCTGCAATCTCTCAATCATCTGACCCTCGCGGTCAGCGACCTGCAAAAAAGCGTCAGCTTCTGGCACGAGCTGCTGGGGCTTGCGCTGCACGCCCGCTGGAATACCGGGGCCTATCTCACCTGCGGCGAACTGTGGGTCTGCCTGTCCTACGACGAGGCGCGCCAGTACGTGCCGCCGCAGGAGAGCGACTACACCCACTACGCGTTTACCGTGGCGGAAGCGGATTTTGAACCGCTCTCGCAAAGGCTTGAGCAGGCGGGCGTCACCGTCTGGAAGCAGAACAAAAGCGAGGGGGCGTCCTTCTATTTTCTCGACCCGGACGGGCACAAGCTGGAGCTGCACGTGGGCAGCCTCGCCGCGCGGCTGGCGGCGTGTCGCG
Organism: Enterobacter cloacae complex sp. IR5428; assembly: GCF_049238585.1. NCBI lineage: Bacteria > Pseudomonadati > Pseudomonadota > Gammaproteobacteria > Enterobacterales > Enterobacteriaceae > Enterobacter > Enterobacter cloacae complex sp. IR5428. The sequence goes on from NZ_JBMKHV010000008.1 coordinate 171,231, forward strand.
AGAAGCCCTATGCGGACATGGTATTTACTTCAGACGGGGCTTGAGGCGCGCACCTTCAGCCTGCCCGCCAGCGTTACGTGTGTGGCGGCATCTTCCTGATTGCACAGGTACTCCACCGCCAGCCGTCCCAACTCGCTGTAGGGCAACTGGATACTGGTCAGCGGCGGGGTTAGCTGTTCGGAAATCTTCTGGTCATCGTAGCCCGCCAGCAGCATGTCCTGCGGGATACGCACGCCATTCACCGCCAGCGCCTGGTAGCAGCCAATCGCCAGCCAGTCGCTGGCACAGAAAATGGCGTCCGGGCGTTCGGTCAGTTCCAGCAGGGACGTGGTGGCGGTAAAGGACTCGCTGAACTGCCAGTTGGTCTGGCGCACCAGGCTCTCGTCACACGTTAAACCGGCCTGCTTCAATGCCGCCTGGTAGCCCGCCAGACGCTGGCGCGAGGCCTCCATCCAGCTCTCGCCGGTGATGTGGGCGATGCGCGTGGCGCCGCAGGCGATGAGGTGTTTAGTCACCTGGAAGGCGTTGGCGTAGTCGTCCGGGATAAACGACGGCAGCAGCGGCGAGCCAGGGTCGCGCTGGTTGAGCAGCACCAGCGGGATGCGGGTACAGTCCTGAAATGGCGTCATATCGACGACATTCGTGACCGGAGAGGCAAGGATAATCCCGATGCAGTTGCGCTTGTCCAGCTGGCGGATGATGTTCAGGGCCAGCTCCACGTCGTCGCCGTAGTCGTAGACTGTGAGCAGCGTCTCGTTGCGCCACGCCGCTTCCCGCGCCTGGCTGATGGCGTCGATAAACGGGTCGAAGCTCTGCAACGAGCTGACCAGCAGGGCGATCTCCTCCTGGTTGCGCGGAGCGTGAATGGCAGGAAGACGGTCGTAGCCGAGCTCGGTAGCGACGTTGATCACCCGCTGACGGGTGTCGTCGCTGAGCTTGATGTTGCGGGACTGGTTAAGCACCAGCGATACCGTCGCCTGCGACACACCCGCCGCCCGCGCAATATCGTTCATCGTCACTTTCGTTTTTCGCTTCATCCGTCCTCTCCCTTTCGCGAATTTGCATCATACCCTAACCGCACGCTTTAGCGCCGCCGATCACGTTTCTCATTCATCGAAGCGTGAACTTTGTGAGAGGCGTCGCTTTTCTTTGCACCGCGATTTGCGCATTTATCCCACAGCTAATATTTATTAGCTAAACATTATCAGCAAGAGGATGCGTAATGAAAGAGCAGTGGAGTAAAGAACAGGCACAGGCGTGGTATCAGCAAAAAGGCTGGCTGTGCGGGTTCAACTATCTGCCGTCGACAGCGGTGAACTGGACCGATATCTGGCAGGAAGAGACCTTCGATGCCGCCACTATCGACCGCGAGCTGGGCTGGGCGGCGGACGCGGGCTATAACACCCTGCGCATCAACCTGCCGTTTATCGTCTGGGAGCACGACCGCGACGGGCTGATGGCGCGCATCGACCGCTTTTTGACGATTGCCGACGGTCACGGCTTCAGCACCATGCTGACCCTGATGGACGACTGCGGTTTCTCCGGCGACGAGCCGTACCTCGGCCCGCAAAAGCCGCCCGTACCGGGCAAACACAACAGCCAGGCGGCGGCGAGCCCGGGGCGCGACAAGGTGTGCGATCGAGACTGCTGGCCACAGATTGAGCGCTATATCCGCGACGTTGTGCGCCAGTTCCGCGAGGATAAGCGCGTATTGCTGTGGGATCTGTATAACGAGCCGGGAAACCGCGGCATTTTCGCGACGGGCACGGAAGAGGTGTTGTACGACGAGAAGCTGGAGACCTGCGCGCACGTGTTGATGAAGCTGGCGTTCCGCTGGGTGCGTGAGGAAGACCCGACCCAGCCGCTTACCGTCTGCGCCTGGCGTCTGCCGGCGGAAGAGGAGGGCGAGACGTTTTATCAGCACCCGCTGGACCAGACCGCGCTGGAACTGTCGGACGTGGTGAGCTATCACGCCTACACCAATACCGGGCGCATGACGGCGATTATCCAGCAACTTCAGGCGCTGGGCCGCCCAATCTTCTGCACCGAATGGCTGGCGCGTCACGTGGGCGGCACCATCGAAGAGCAGCTCCCGCTGATGTACATGGCAAAGGTCGCGCCGTATCAGTGGGGGCTGGTGCGCGGTAAAACCCAGACCTGGCTGCCGTGGCCGGTGGTGATGAAGGAGTCCACGGACTACTGCCGCCTGTGGTTCCACGACGTGTTCGAGGAGAACGGTATCCCGTTTTCACGCGCTGAAATCGCGCTGATGAAGAAGCTGCGCAATATCGCCCCGGATCCGCAGGGCTAATAATAACGACCCGGCGCGCTGTCGCCGGGCAACCAGGTACGCACTATGGCAATGACAATGAAAATACCGTCTCGCGAGTTATGGTCCTACTTTGGCTATGGTTTAGGTCAGTGTTTTAGCTTTGGTTTAGTGGGTTCGTTTATAAACTATTTTTACACCGACGTGCTGGGGATCTCGGCGCTGGCGGCAAGTACCATCTTCCTGATTGCCCGCGCGTGGGACGCGGTTCACGATCCGCTGTTTGCCAGCATTATGGACACCATTAACAGCCGGTTCGGCAAGTTTCGCCACTTTTTACTGATTGCGCCGCTGCTGATTACCGGCGTCACGCTGCTGGCGTTCTATAAAATCGAAGCGGACATGACCACCAAAATCCTCTACGCCGGGGTGACGTATATCCTGTGGGGGACGCTGTACGCCATCTCCGATATCCCGTTCTGGTCGATGTCGTCGGTGATGACCAACGACTCCGGCCAGCGCACCCGCGCGGTGACGGCGGCAATGCTCGGGGTAAACGCCGGGATTGCCTGCGCCAATATCTTCTTCCCGAAGCTGGCGGCGTTCTTCGCCCAGTACAGCAACGATAAAGGCTACTTTATGGCTGCGCTGGTGATGATGCTGGTGGGCCTGCCGCTGATGCTCAACGGCTTTATGCAGATCAAAGAGCGCGTCCCGCCCAGCCCGGAAAAGGTGACGATGCGCGACACCTTCCACAACCTGCGCCAGAACAAGCCGCTGTTTATCGTCCTGCTGTCGTTCTTTTTCTGCGTGTTCCATAACGTGGCGGGCGGACTCTATATCTACTTCTTTATCAACAACATGGGCGACGGCAGCCTGCAAATGGCAATTGGCGTGATGGGGATAGTGGCGGCGGTGCTGTGCCTGGTCGCCCCGCTGCTGACGCGCCGGATGCAGAAGCGGAAGCTGTTTATGATCCTCTGCGGGCTGGACGTGGCGGTGCGCGTGGTGATGTGGTTCACGGGCTATCAGCACACGGCGCTGCTGTTTATCCTGCTCGGCCTGAGCACGCTGTTCGTGATGATGACCAACATCCTCACCTCGTCGATGATTGCCGACACCATCGAGTACGCGGAGTACCACACTAACAAGCGCTGCGCAGCGATCACCTTCTCCGGGCAGACCTTTACCGGCAAGATGTCGGTGGCGGTGGGCGGCGGGTTAATCGGCGTGTTTCTGACGATGATCAACTATGTGCCGCAGGCGCAGTCACAGAGCGACAGCGTGCTGTCGGGGCTGTTCTTCGGCATTTGTTTGTTACCGGCGATAGGGTCGCTGATTCGCATGGGCTTTATGTCGCGCTTTACCTTTACCGAAGAGAGGCATGCGGAGATTTGTCGGCTGCTGGCGGAGCGGAATGCGTCTGCGAAAGCGCCGGGTGGTGGCTGCGCCTTACCCGGCCTACAGGACCAGCCCTTGTAGGCCTGATAAGCGAAGCGCCATCAGGCTTCGCGTAATGACTTACAGCGACTTCACAAACGCCAGCAGATCTTCGTTGAGCTGATCCTGGTGGGTCAGCGCGAAGCCATGCGGCGCGTTGTCGTACACCTTCAGCGTGGCGTTTTTGATCATCTCCGCCGCCAGCTTGCCGGTGCTTTCAAACGGCACGATCTGGTCGTTGCTGCCGTGGATCACCAGCGTTGGCACGTCGATTTTCGCCATATCCGGGCGGAAGTCGGTTTCGGCGAAGGCGGTCACGCAGTCGATGGTGCCCTTGAGGGACGCCAGCAGAGCGATGTTCAGCGTCTGCGTCAGGGCACCCGCGGAAACGGTCTGCCCGGCGTTGGTGCCGTAGAACGGGGTGGCGAAGTCGCTGATGAACTGGGCGCGATCTTTACGCAGTCCGTCACGGATGCCGTCGAACACGCTCTGATCCACACCCTGCGGGAAGGTATCCGATTTACCGAAGATTGGCGTCACCGCGCCCAGCAGCGCCAGACCAGCCACGCGTTCGCTGCCGTAGTTGTTGATGTAGCGGGTCACGTCGCCACCGCCCATGGAGAAGCCCACCAGCGTTACGTCGCGCAGATCCAGGGTAGTAATCAGGTCGTTAATGTCGGACGCAAAGGTGTCGTAGTCATAGCCGTTCCACGGCTGATCCGAACGCCCAAAGCCGCGACGGTCAAAGGCGATGGCGCGGAAGCCGCGCTCGGCCAGGTAGTTCAGCTGGCTGTCCCACATGTCGCCGTCCAACGGCCAGCCGTGGCTGAAGAGGATCGGTTTGCCCGCGCCGCAGTCTTTGTAGTAAATCTGCGTGCCGTCTTTTGCCTTAAACAGTGCCATAGTGTGTTCCTGTGCAGGTGATTGTTATGGTTATACCGGCGCGACCAGATAGCGAATTGCCGGTGATGTTGTGCCCTGATGAAAAGCCAGAACGCGGCTCTGCAACAGGAGGTCATTCATGGTGTGGCGTTCCTGCTGGCGCAAATGCTCAATCCAGGAACCCATCAGGAAGGTCTCGATAAACAGCCCTGGACGTTCGATATCCTCGTACACCGCCCAGCTCATCGCTCCGGCGCGGCGGCGCACCCGGCGTAGCTCGTGCACGGCCTGCAAAAACGCTTTCGCGTTCTGTGGGTCGATGATGTACTCGTGCGACACCAGCACCGGGCCGCGCTCGTTCGGGAGTTCAATCTCCACGCCGTCCAGCGGCTGCCCGCTCAGGTCGAGATTTAAATTCGGATCTTTCTCCAGCTTCCAGCGGAATGCCGTCGCGCTTGCCAGCACCATCCCCAGCGTGGCAACCACCAGCGAGGTCGGGGTGCCGAACTGCGAGGCGATCTGCCCCCAGACGGCGCTGCCTGCGGTCATCGAGCCGAAGAACACCGTCAGATACACAGCCAGCGCCCGGGCTTTTACCCAGCGGGCGGCGCTGCGCTGTGCGCCAAGGTTGAGGGTGGAGAGCACCGCAATCCACGCGAAGCCGGTGAAGAACTCAAACAGGTTCAGCAGCCAGACGTGGCGCACGAACGCCAGCGCCAGCATGGTGAGGGCAAACGTCAGGCTGGCGGCCACCATCAGCCGATCGGCATTCAGCCGCTGGCGCAGGCGCGGCAGCAGGATCGCCCCGGCAATCGCCCCCAGGCCGATACACGCCAGCATCACGCCGTAGCCCGCCGGGCCTAAGCCCAGCTCGCGGCGCGCCACTAGCGGCAGTAACGCCCAGCCCGCGCTGCCGAAAACGAAGAACGCCACGGTACGCACCAGCACGTTGCGCAGCACCGGGGCGGCGTGCACGTAGCGAATGCCGGACCGCACCGCCGAGAAGAAGTGCTCCGGCGGCAGCCGCTGCACGGAAGGCGCCGGACGCCAGCGCCACAGCACCCACGCCACGCCGACCACGGATAGCGCGTTAAGCGCAAACACCATCCACGGCCCGGCCAGCGACAGCAGGAAACCGCCCAGCGCCGGGCCAATCGCCCGGCTGATGTTGACCCCGAGCGAGTTAAGCGCCACGGCGGAACCCAGCTCGGGCTTGCTCACCAGGTCAGGCACAATCGCCTGAAACGGCGGCGAGCTCATGGCCGCGCCCACGCTCAGCAGAAACGTTGCCGCCAGCAGAACGGTAGGGGTGACGTGTCCGGTGAAGGAGAGCACCGTCAGCCCGGCGGCGGCGATGAACACCCACAGCTGGGAGAAGAGAAGGTATTTTCGTCGGTCAACGATGTCCGCCATCACCCCGGACGGCAGGGCGAAGAGGAACATCGGCAGGCTGCTGGCCGCCTGCACCAGCGCGATATCCAAAGGATCGGCGCTGAGCGTCAGCATGCTCCAGTTGATACCGACGTCGCTCATCCATGAGCCGACGTTAGAGACCACCGTGGCGATCCACAGCATGCGGAACACCGGCTGGCTCAGCGGCTGCCATGGCGAAACCGTTGGTGCGGGCGTCGTCTCGACGTGTGCGTCGCGAACGTCGTTAACCTGGGTCATGCGAACCTCTCCGTCGTCTTACGCTGCAGCCGCCACTGGCCCGGTCCGGTGAGGGCGAGGGTGGTGAAGATAATCAGCAGCAGCCAGCCAAACTGCCCTTCGGCAATCGACCAGTCCGGGTGCACCGCCAGCATCGCCACCAGCAGCACGGTGATAATCGGCAGGCACGCCAGGCGGGTGTAAACCCCTGCAATGATAAACAGCGGGCAGATGACCTCGGCGACGATCGCCGGGATCAGGCTCGCGTAAGGTCCGAAACCAAACGGATCTTCGATGCGCGTCAGCTCTTCGCTGAAGTGGAGCACCTTCGGCAGGCCGTGCACGTAAAGCAGCAGCAGGCTGCCGGTCAGGCGCAGGAAAAACAGCCCTGGATCGATCCGGGGCGAAGCGTCGTTTTGTTTCATCAGAATGCAAAGCAGCTGCAGCCCAGCGCCCCCCAGAAAGCGTTATCGTCGGACACCGGCATCTCTGACGTGCGGGCGAAATCATGCTGGTGGCTATGAACCCCGCACGGGCCGCTGCAGTGGTGGACGGCGCTCATGCCGACGCGTGCGGCCTGCGGCGGCGCGCTGCGGTAGTGGCCCGGCACCTTCACCACCGGGGACCACTCGGGCAGGACCGGAATGGCGGGCGGCGCGAGCGGGCCAAAGCTGCCAGCGGCGTAGACGATATCGCCGTTGACCACGGTGAGGACGGACTCGATGCCCTTGATCTCCTCTTCCGGCACGCGGAAGTAATCTTTGCTGAGCACCGCCAGATCCGCGAGCTGGCCCGTTTTGATCTGCCCCTTCTGGTTCTGCTCGCTGGAGAACCACGCGCTGCCCTGGGTCCAGAGCATCAGGGCGGTATCGCGATCCAGACGGGCGCTGTGATCGTACATCTGCATCCCGCCAACGGTGCGGCCGGAGACCAGCCAGTAGAGCGCGGTCCACGGGTTATAGCTCGCCACGCGGGTGGCGTCGGTGCCTAAGCCCACCGGCACGCCAGTCTCCAGCATTTTCGCCACCGGCGGCGTGTGGCGGGTGGCTTCGATGCCGTAGCGCTCGGCGAAGTATTCCCCCTGGAAGGCCATGCGGTGCTGCACGGCAATGCCGCCGCCCAGTTCTTTGATGCGGTCGATGTTGGCCTGTGACACGGTTTCGGCGTGGTCGAAGAACCAGTGTAGCCCGTTGAACGGAATGTCGCGGTTCACCTTCTCGAACACGTCCAACATGCGGCTGATGGATTCGTTATAAGTAGCGTGCAGGCGGAATGGCCAGCGGTGTTCGACCAGATGGCGCACCACGCGCTCCAGCTCGTCCTCCATGCCCGGCGCGAGATCCGGGCGCGGCTCGAGGAAGTCTTCAAAATCGGCGGCGGAGAAGACCAGCATCTCGCCCGCGCCGTTGTGGCGGAAGAAGTCGCTGCCCTGGCCCGGCGTGAGCATGTCGGTCCATTTTTCAAAGTCTTCCAGCTCGTGGCCCGGACGCTGGGTAAACAGGTTGTAGGCGATGCGGATGGTCATCTGCTTTTTCTCGTGCAGCTCGGCAATTACCTCGTAATCTTCCGGGTAGTTCTGGAAGCCGCCGCCTGCGTCGATGGCGCTGGTCAGCCCCAGGCGGTTCAGCTCGCGCATGAACTGGCGCGTGGAGTTGACCTGCTGCTCCAGCGGCAGCTTCGGCCCTTTGGCGAGGGTTGAGTACAGGATCATGGCGTTCGGGCGGGCGATCAGCATCCCGGTCGGGTTGCCGTTGGCGTCGCGCTGGATCTCGCCGCCCGGCGGGTTCGGCGTGTCCCTGGTGTAGCCGACCACCTTCAGCGCGGCGCGGTTGAGCAGGGCGCGGTCGTACAGGTGCAGGATAAACACCGGCGTATCCGGCGCGGCGTCGTTAATTTCATCCAGCGTCGGCATACGGCGCTCGGCAAACTGGAACTCGCTCCAGCCCCCCACCACGCGCACCCACTGGGGCGACGGCGTGCGCAGGGCCTGCTCTTTCAGCATGCGCAGGGCATCTGCCAGGGACGGTACGCCTTCCCAGCGCAGCTCGAGATTGTAGTTCAGCCCGCCGCGGATCAGGTGCAGGTGCGAGTCGTTCAGGCCGGGGATGGCGGTGTGGCCTTTTAAGTCGACCACCTTAGTGCCGTCGCAGTGGTGTTGCATCACCTCGGCGACGGTGCCCACTTCCAGGAATTTCCCGTCGCGCACGGCAACGGCTTCCGCGAGAGGGTTCTCGCGATCGACGGTGTGAAACTGGCCGTTAACCAGAATGAGATCGGCTTTACCGAGGGTAACCATAACTGCTCCAGACTGAGAGGGGAATGGTCAGGATTATGGGAACCGGTTTCGGGAAAGATCCAGTTATACAATAGGATAGGTATACCAAAGTATAACTATACCTAAGGTTAACTATACGAAGAGATAATTACGCGCCAGCGGCGTGGGTCATAGGATGAATGCGATTTTATCGGCGTGCTGTTCGCGGCGATTTTAACCTTTAACCTCACTGGATAATCTTATGACCACTACAAAACTCGAAGTCTTAACCCCAGCCAACTGTCAGATCATCTTCATCGACCACCAGCCGCAGATGGCGTTTGGCGTGCAGTCTATTGACCGCCAGGTGCTGAAAAACAACACCGTGGCGCTGGCGAAAGCGGCAAAAGTGTTCAACATCCCGACCATCATCACCACCGTTGAAACCGAAAGCTTCTCCGGTAACACCTATCCGGAGCTGCTGGACGTGTTCCCGGGTCAGGACATTCTGGAGCGTACCTCCATGAACTCCTGGGACGACCAGAAGGTGCGTGACGCGCTGAAGGCTAACGGCAAGAAGAAGGTGGTTGTCGCGGGCCTGTGGACCGAAGTGTGCAACAACAGCTTTGCCCTGTGCGCGATGCTGGAAGGGGACTACGAAATTTATATGGTGGCGGACGCGTCCGGCGGCACCTCCAAAGAAGCCCACGACTTCGCGATGCAGCGCATGATCCAGGCGGGCGTGATCCCGGTGACCTGGCAGCAGGTGATGCTGGAGTGGCAGCGTGACTGGGCACATAAAGAGACCTATACCGCGGTGATGGATATCGTGCGCGAGCACTCCGGCGCCTACGGCATGGGCGTGGATTATGCCTACACCATGGTGCACAAAGCGCCGTCTCGCCAGAAGAGCGAGCACCGTACCTTAGCGCCGGTTCCGGCACGCTAAATCCCGGCGGCGGGCTGGTCCCTCATCCGGCTCGTCACTGCCTTTTTCTCTGGAGTTCACAATGAGTACAGGGTTGATATCCCTCGCGGCAGGCGTGCTGATTGGCCTGATGTATGCCGTGCTGAAGGTGCGTTCCCCCGCGCCGCCCGCGCTGGCGCTGATTGGCCTGCTGGGTATGCTGGCAGGGGAACAGGCGATGCGTCATCTTTTATCCCGCGATAATCCCGCTGGCGTGCAGGTGACGGTTCCCCACGTTCAGCACCTGACCGGAGCGTCATCATGAAGGCCTGGATTATTTCGCTGGTGTGCGGGGTCGCGGCTGGGGTAATTTACGCCCTGCTCGACGTGCATTCCCCGGCGCCGCCGGTCGTCGCGCTGCTTGGCCTGTTCGGCATGCTGGTGGGTGAACAACTGATCCCCATCGGACGGCGTCTGGTGAGCCGCGAACCGCTGACCCTGGCCTGGTTTCGTCATGAATGCGTACCGAAAATCAGCGGTACCGCGCCCCCAACGCCCGCGAAGGAAAGCCGCGACGCGTAACGAATTGTTTGAGGAAAGACAGCATGACGCTGCCGTGGCGCATTGCCATCATTGATGATGAACGCTCTGTTCGCAGCGGGCTCAGTAACCTGCTGCAATCGGAAGGGTATGCTACCGATACCTTCGATTCGGCAGAGGTGTTTTTGAGCCACCCTCTCGCCCTGTCCGGCGCGTCGCTGGTGATCACCGACATCAAGCTGCGCGGCATGAACGGGATCGAGCTGTTTGAGAAGCTGCGGTTGCTGGCCACGCCGCCGCCGCCAATACTGTTTATCTCCGGCCATGCGGATGAAAATATGCAGCGGTATGCACTCAGCCTGGGCGCCGCTGCATTTTTGCGTAAGCCGATTAACATCGATATTCTGCTGGATCATATTCAGCGGGAGCTGACCCGCCGACAATAAGGATCGCGGATGAACGAACAAACGTCGCCTGCATTTTGGCCCGCCCGGGGAAGTCTCCATGAAGGGCGGGCTTTTGTTCTGAAAGAGGATGTTATTTTTACCGTGCTGGCGCAGGAGGGCGGCATCTCCTGGATGAACGGGCGGCATCCCCAGTCCGGCGGTTCGTTTATTATTGCCACCGCGGTCAGCGATGAAGAAGAGGAGCGGGCAACGCGGCTGCTTAAAAACGAGTTTGCCCTGCGCGATCGACTTCATGACGGCTGGGCTATCCGGCCCGTCGCTTCAACCCAGTACCGCGGACGTTTTGCGCTGGTATACGCGCCGTTCTGCTTTGAACTGCTGGCGTGCCGGGCAGGTAAGGCGATTTCCGGGATCGCCCGCTTTATCGAGATGGCGATCCGCATCTGCGGTCCCCTGCGCCAGATGCATCTGCACAACCTGATCCACGGCGATATCAAACCCGGGTCGATCTTCGTTCATCACGACGCCACCAGCCGTCTGTGCAGCTTTGGTCTTTCCTGCGCCACTTCCGACGCATTCTCCCAGTCCCGGCTTGCCGCGTCTGGCGGCACGCCCGCCTACATGTCACCGGAACACACCACGCGTACCCGGCGCGCCGTCGACAGCCGGAGCGATCTCTACAGTCTGGGTATCGTGCTTTATGAACTTCTGACCGGGCGATTGCCGTTTGAACTGAGCGCTGATGACCAGACTAACTGGGCGCATTACCACATTGCCTCTGAGCCGCTTGCGCCGGGCCGGGTGCGTCCGGACGTACCCGGCATGCTCTCGACCATTATCCTTAAGCTGTTGGAGAAGAATCCGGAGAATCGCTATCAGACCGTCGACGGGCTGATTGCCGACCTCAGGCGCTGCCAGGCGACGCTGACCGCCGAAGGTGAGATCGTCGACTTTATTCCCGGCCAGCAGGATCGCTCTCCGGCGATCCATCTTGCCGATTCGCTTTTCTCTGCGCATCCGCAGGCCAGCGACGTCATCGCCGCGTTTGAGCGGGTCAGCCAGAGCGGTGCGCCGGAACTGGTGACGATTGGCGGTCCGTCGGGGATCGGCAAATCTTCCGTGATCGCCACCACGCTGAAATCGCTGCAACAGCGCAAGGTGCTGCTGGCGGTGGGCAAGGTCGATCAATACTCTCCCACGCTGCCCTACGGCGTGCTGAGTTCGGCGTTTCGGACGCTCACGCTGCACCTGCTCGGGCTGCCAGCCGGGGAGGTGGCGACGTGGAAAATCCGCCTGTCGCGCGCGCTGGAAGGCTTCGAGGAGCTGGCTGTCAGCCTGGTGCCGGAGCTGAATTTACTTCTTGAGAACAAACCGCGTTTCTCTGCGGATACATTTTCCATCGACGCGCGGGCGCGCTTCAGCCATATGGTGCTGGCGCTGGTGAAAACCTTCGCCACCCAGGGCGCGCCGCTGGTGCTGCTGCTGGATGATGTGCAGTGGATCGACGCCGCCAGCCTGCAAACGCTCGATCACCTGCTGCGCGCCTGCGGCGCCATCCCGCTGCTGGTGGTGGTGGCGCACCGCGATCTCAGTTCGCTTTCTGATCCCAGCTTGCAGACCGCGCTGGCGAGCCTGCCGGAGGCGGCGCAGCATGCCATGACGATCGTGCCGCAGCCGCTGTCGGTGAAGGCCGTGGCACGCTGGCTCGGGGGGATTTTTCATGCCCGCAGTACCGGCACCTCCGATCTTGCCACGCTGATCCATGAAAAAACCGGCGGCAACCCGCTGTTCGTTCAGGAATTTTTCCGCCGCATCGTCGATGACGGACTGGTGGTGCACAACAAATATCAGGGGAAATGGCATTACGATCTCCAGGCCATCCGCGCCCGGCATTACACCGAGAACGTGGTGACGCTGGTGCTTGAACAGCTCAAGGAGATGCCCGACGAGACGCGCCGCCTGCTGGGCAGCATCGCCTGCCTCGGCTGCACGGGCGAGCTGGAGATGCTGTGCCGCGTGGTGGGGCAGTCGGCGGCGGAAATCCGCTACGCCCTTCATCCGGCGGTTACCGCTCAGCTGATAGTGCTGACGGAGAAAGCGTACGCTTTTACCCACGATCGGGTGCAGGAAGCCGCCTTTGCCCTGCTGGATGAGGGCGAGAAAAGCCATCTGCACCTGACCACCGCCAGCCTGCTGGCGGATGCCGCGCGGCAGACGGCGGGTAACGAACTGCTGTTCCGCGCGGTTCACCACGTCAGCGCCGCGCTGGACTGCATCCAGCCTGCGCCGCAGCGCCAGAGATTCCGTGAGCTGAGCCTCCAGGCCGCGCGGCGTGCGAAGCGTACCGGCGATTACCTTTCCGCCTTAAGTTACATCCAGACCGCCAGAGCGCTGGGGAACGCGGGTCCGGTCTCGGACTTTATGCTGGATATCGAAGAGGCGGGCTGTGAGTTCGCGCTCGGGCACCTGGAGCGCACGCGCGCGCTGTGCGATACGATCCTCGGCTCACCGGGCGGGCTGACGGAGAAAGCGCTGGCCGCTAACCTGCTGGCGGAAGTCTATATGCGCCAGTCGGAGATCCGCCTGGCGCTGGAGGCGTCGTTATGCTGGCTGGGCGTGTTCGGGATCCAGATCAGCCGCTACCCGGAAAATGCCGAATGTGACGAGGCCTGGCAGCAGTTCTGTCAACGCACCGCCGACGCGCCGCAGAACCCGTTTACTCAGCTTAAGCTGATGGAGAGCGCGGAGACCGAAGCGGTAATGAACCTGCTTTACAGCGCCAGTATTTTCGCCAGCTTTACCTGCCCGCGCCTGCACTTTTTACTCCTGTGCCGGATGATGCACCTCACGCTCGATCGCGGCATAACCGGCGCATCCAGCACGGCGATGGCCTGGTTTGGCGTGCTGATTGGCCACCGCTATGCCGAATACCGTCTCGGGTTTGAGTACGGCACGCTGGCTCGCGAGCTGGTGAACCGCCACGGCTATGATGCCTATGAAGCTAAAACTCTGCTGCCGCTCGACCAGCTCAGCGTCTGGACCCAGCCGCTGTCGTACACTATCGAGTGCGCCAAGGCCTGCTTTACCTCGGCGGTGACCCACGGCGACATGACGATGGCCTGCTTCGCGGCCTGTCACCAGATCATTAACTTCCTCTCCCGGGGCGATCATCTGGACGGCGTGTTGACCAGCATCGATCGCGGTCTGGCCTTTGTGCGTAAAACGGATTATCAGGACATTGAAACCGTTCTGCACATTCAGCGCCGCTACGTGGAGTTTTTACGCACGCCGGTGACGGGCACATGGAGCGCCGCCCAGGCGCTGCCTGACGATCTGCTGCCCGCACCGCCGGAGCAGGCGCCCGAGCAGACCTCGACCATGCTGTTCTGGTACTGGCTCTATCGCGGGATGGCGCACTTTACCTGCGGCGAATACGCCGACGCGCAGGCGGATTTAGAGAGGGCGGGCTGGTATGCGTGGTCCGCACCGGGCCATATCCATCTGCTGGATTACCATTTTTACAGCGCGCTGGCGCTCTCCCGCCAGCTCACGCCGGAGACCTTCTCGGCGGATTATCGCCGCAGTATTCATCACCATTACGACAAAATTGCCCTCTGGGCGCGGATCAATCCGGGCACGTTTGCCGATAAAGAGGCGCTGATTTATGCCGAAATCGTCCGTCTGGACGGCATGAACAGCATCGCGCTGGAACAGTATGAAAAGGCGGTGCGGCTCTCGCGGGAGGGCGGGTTTAACCCGATCAATGCCCTGGCCCACGAGCTGGCAGGGCGTTTCTCGCTGGCCTGCGGCTACCCGACCGCCTCCGACGCCCATTTCCGCGGTTCGATTGCCGCCTGGGGCCGCGCCGGGGCGCAGGCCAAGGTGCGTCAGCTGGAGCAGGATTTCCCGCATCTGCTGGCCTCCGGGCAGAGCCGCGCGTACGACACCGTGGCATTTGCCCAGAACGAGGTGATCCGCGATTTACAGAGCGTCATCAAAGCCTCACGCGCCTTGTCCGAAGAAATCAACCTCGAGCGTTTAATTGAAAACCTGATGACGCTGCTGCTTGAACGGGCCGGGGCGCAGCGTGGCCTGCTGCTTCGCGTCAGCGATAATCACATCCCGGAGATCGAAGCCAGCGCCTGGACCAGCACCGACGGGGTGCGGGTTCACATCCTGAAAGAGACACCGATGGCGACGGACATGCCGCTGTCGGTGCTGGCCGCGGTGATCCGCACCGGGCAGGAGATCCGCACCGGCAAACCGGAGGAATTTCACCCGTTCAGCCAGGATCCTTATCTGGTGACGTCCGGCGCCGCCGTGATGTGCGTGCCGATGTTCAAACAGGCGCGACTGGTGGGGGTGCTGTATCTGGAAAACCGCCTGATGCCGGAAGTGTTTACCGCCGAACATTCGCGCGTGGTCAGCCTGCTGGGCGCGCAGGCGGCGGTTTCGCTGGAGACGGCGCGGCTTTACGCCGAGCTGCTGGCGGAAAACATCCACCGCCGACGGGTGGAGAAAGAGCTGCGCGCCAGCCAGACCTCGCTGATGCTGGGTGAGCAGATCAGTCATACCGGCAGCTGGCGCTGGGAGCTGGTGCAGGATCTGATGTTTATGTCCGAAGAGTACGCCCGTATTCTTGGCCTGCCGGAGCAGCAAAAGATGATCTCAATGGCGGAGTTTTTGACCTTCGTGCATGAGGATGATTATGGCCGGATTGGTAACCTCGTTAATCAGAGCGTGCGTGACGGGCTGTCGATGCGCGCGGAGTTTCGCATTATCCGCACCGACGGCTCCGTTCGCTACATTCTCGGGATTGGCGATCCGGTGGGCGTGGGCAGCGAAGTGAATGAGTATTACGGCATCATTACCGACATCACCAGCCAGCGGGCGGCGGAGGATGCGATGCGGGTGGCGCAGGCGGATCTGGCGCGAGTCTCACGGGCCACCACCGTCGGGCAACTGACCTCCTCGATCGCGCACGAGATCAACCAGCCGCTGATGTCGATTGTCTCGAACGCCGGCGCGAGCCTGCGCTGGCTCAACCGCGATCCGGCGCGGCTGGACAAAGTGCGCGAGGGGCTGGAGGAGATCGCTGCCGAGGGCGAGCGGGCAGGGGAGATCATCCGCAGCATTCAATCTCTGACGCGCAAACAGGACCCCACGTTTACGCGAATCGATCTGCACTTCCTGATCCACCACATCATTATGCTCTCCCGCAGCGAACTTGAGCTGCGACACATAAGCGTTGATTATCTCCTGAACGCTGACGACAGCTTTATCATCGGCGACAGCGTGCAGATCCAGCAGGTGCTGCTTAACCTGGTGATGAATGCGATGGAAGCGATGGCGGAAGTGACGGATCGCCCGTGCTGCATCACGATCGCCACCGCGAACTGCGCCGAAGGGAAGGTGATCTTTGAGATCGCCGATACCGGCAGCGGCATTGAGCCGGAGCTCACCGAGCGGATCTTTGACTCGTTCTATTCGACCAAAGCGCAGGGAATGGGGATGGGGCTGACCATCAGCGCCAGCATCATTGAACGGCATCGGGGAAAACTGAGCGCGCGCCGCAGAGAGCCGTACGGCACGGTGTTTACCTTCGCGTTGCCGCTTGCCGGACAGGAGGCGTAACGGTTATTCCGCTGGCTGATGTTTGGTCAGGCGCTCGACGGCCCTGACCAGCTCGGCCACGGAGCGGACCTGCATTTTCTCCATCACCCGGCGGCGGTGTACTTTCACCGTAATCTCACTGACGCCCAGCTCGGCGGCGATCTGCTTATTGAGCTTGCCGCTGATGGCAAGCTCAAGCACCTCATGCTCGCGCGGCGTGAGGGACATGTGGCGCTGTTTCAGGGCGTAGTGCTCTTTGACGCGGGCGGCGTTGTGCTGTGCCAGCCTGAGCGCGGATTCGATAGAGCCAATGAGGGCGCTGGATTCAACGGGTTTAGTGAGAAATTCGTAGGCCCCGCCTTTGATCGCCCGGACGGACATAGGGATGGTGCCGTGACCGGTGAGAAAAATGATCGGTATTTCTCGCCCGTTGGCTTTCAGCGCATCTGCGACATCAAACCCGGTGATCGTGGGCATTTGCATATCGAGGATCACGCAGGAGGGCAGATCCTCAAAGGGATGGCTGAGAAAGGCTTCTGCTGAGGAAAAGCCAAGGGCGTGTATATCCGCTGATTCCAGCAGCCCAACAACG
This sequence comes from Enterobacter cloacae complex sp. IR5428, assembly GCF_049238585.1. NCBI lineage: Bacteria > Pseudomonadati > Pseudomonadota > Gammaproteobacteria > Enterobacterales > Enterobacteriaceae > Enterobacter > Enterobacter cloacae complex sp. IR5428. The sequence goes on from NZ_JBMKHV010000008.1 coordinate 187,785, forward strand.
GACTGCCTGACTGCGTCATCGTCATCAACCACATAAACAATGTGTTCCATTCACCGCCCCGGTGTGATCAGTAAACCATCGAGAATAAAATGCGCCTTTTTGAACGTAAGCGACTGTTTGCTATCCTCATTCATACTAACACATTAATAATTATTATGATTCGGCAATATGAAGATGATATGAAAGTGTAATAAAAATGTGGCGAATTGGTTAGGATCGGAACGCTGTTTTTAGAGACCTTTCCGGCTGCGAAGCCAGTGCGTGACACAGGTGATATTCATCCTGAGCCACGATGTTTTGTGTGAGGACGCCGACGGGTAAAACAGGCTACACTCTGATTTTGAGCGCGACAAGCTGAGGACATAACGATGCACTACACACTGAAAAGCAGTGACGATAAAGAAAAAGCGGAAGGAACAAGCGGCGCGGGCGCTCTACAGCAAAAACTGCTGGAATCCCGTTCGATTGTCATCTCCGGTGAGATCAACCAGGAGCTGGCCCAGAAAGTCATCACTCAGATGATCCTGCTGCAAAGCGTCAGCAACGATCCGATCAAGCTGTACATCAACAGCCAGGGCGGCCACGTGGAAGCGGGCGACACCATCCACGACTTCATTAAGTTTATCCGACCGGAAGTGCACGTCATTGGCACCGGCTGGGTGGCAAGCGCCGGGATCACCATCTTCCTGGCGGCGAAAAAAGAGCACCGCTACTCGCTGCCGAATACCCGCTTTATGATCCACCAGCCGCTGGGCGGCGTGCGCGGTCAGGCAACGGATATCGAAATCGAAGCGCGCGAGATTATCCGCATGCTGGAACGCGTAAACAAACTGATTGCTGACGCCACCGGCCAGCCGCTGGAGAAAGTGAAGAAGGACACCGACCGTAACTTCTGGATGTCACCGGCGGAAGCGCTGGACTACGGCATCGTGGGCAAACTGATCACCCATTATGACGAGCTGAACCTGGATTAAGTTTTAGCCCGCGCGTGCGTCGGGTGACGGCTTCGCCTTACCCGACCTACGCGCGCTCGATTGACCCATGACAAGTTCCCCCCTGGCTGTCTCTTCTATAATCGCGCCTGTCTCCCCTCTCACTGGTGCTAACCATGGCGTATCAACTGAACCTCGACTGGCCGGAATTTCTTGAGAAATACTGGCAAAAACAACCCGTTGTGCTGAAAAATGCCTTCCCGAATTTTGTCGACCCCATTACCCCTGATGAACTGGCGGGTCTGGCGATGGAGCCGGAAGTCGACAGCCGCCTGGTAAGCCATGCTAACGGCAAGTGGCAGGCGAGCAATGGCCCGTTTGAGCATTTCGATAACCTCGGTGAAACCGGCTGGTCTCTGCTGGCTCAGGCGGTGAACCACTGGCATATGCCCGCCGCAGAGCTGGTGCGTCCGTTCCGCGTCCTGCCGGACTGGCGTCTCGATGACCTGATGATCTCCTTCTCCGTCCCGGGCGGCGGCGTTGGGCCGCATATCGATCAGTACGATGTGTTTATTATTCAGGGGATGGGTAGCCGTCGCTGGCGCGTGGGTGACAAGCTGCCGATGCGTCAGTTCTGTCCGCATCCGGCCCTGCTGCACGTCGATCCGTTTGAGCCAATCATTGACGAAGATCTGGCCCCGGGCGATATCCTCTATATTCCGCCTGGATTCCCGCATGACGGCTTCACCCATGAAACCGCGCTCAACTACTCTGTCGGTTTCCGCGGGCCGAACGGTCGCGATCTGATTAGCAGCTTTGCCGATTACGCGCTGGAAAACGATCTGGGTGGCGAGCACTACAGCGATCCGGATCTGACCTGCCGCGAACACCCGGGCCGCGTGGAGCAGTACGAGCTCGATCGCATTCGCCAGATGATGATCGACATGATTAGCAAGCCGGATGATTTTACAAAATGGTTCGGCAGCTTCGTCTCCACGCCGCGTCACGAGCTGGATATTGCCGCCGCCGAGCCGCCGTATTCCGCAGACGAGGTGCTCGACGCGCTACAAGGGGGCGAAACGCTTTCACGCCTGAGCGGGCTGCGCGTGCTGAACGTCAACGGCAGCTTCTTTATCAACAGCGAACAGCTGGAGACGGCGGATGTGAACGGGGCGGACGCGCTGTCCCGCTACACCCAGCTCGGCCAGGCCGAGCTGGGTGTAGCTCTGAATAATCCGGCGTTTGTGGAAGAGTTGACCGGATTGATTAACCAGGGATACTGGTACTTCGACGAGTAACAGACTGCGGCGTTTAGTCAGACTAAACGCCGCTACGTTTAAACCAGCATATTACAGGCCTTCCAGTAGTTCAGAAGCCGCTCATCGTCGCGCTCTTTTTCCGCTTTAATTTTCATCGCCTGGGCGAGATTTTCTCGCGATACCTCATGGCCTTTTTGCACGATGTCTAAGACCGCTTCACCAAGAGCCAGCGAAATTTCTGTCCGATTGTTGCGAATCGTCATAAATACCTCCTCGTTGGTTGCGATACTTTAATTATGAACGGGAAATAATCAGTCGCTAATAATTAATCTTATTCTTATTTTTTCAATTCGGCGCTAAATAGACATAATATTCGGTTCTGTCAATGATGTTTCAAAATGCTAATACGCATTTCAGGTCCGAATTTATGCGCTACAGTTAATTTCGTGCAACAGGCAAATAACCGAAACAGGAGAATGAATATGGTAGATAAAAGCGCAATTAAGGATCACACTCAGGTTGTCGCCAGCTGCGGAACGCATGTCGGGGTTGTGGACCATCTTGATGGTGAGCGTATCAAGCTTGCGAAGAGCGACCCGGAATCAGGCGGCAAGCACCACTTTATTCCTCTCGGCTGGGTCGATAAGGTCGAAGATAATAAAGTTGTCCTGACCAAAAACCATAAAGAGGTTTTTGCTGAGTGGCAGGAAGCATAAATATATTTCTCGTAAAGAAATATACGCCTTCGCTCCGGCTTCGTCCGGAGCGTAATAGTGTCTGCGCCCGGTGATTGCTGCCATGGCAAATGAATGGTACTGTTTTGCCTGTCCTTTCCCCGATGCAGGCTCCGAATTATGCTCCAGAGTGAAAATACATCAGCGAAGCGCATATTTTTTGTTGAGGATTTTCAAATATTCGGCGAGCGCTACGGCATCGACTACCGTTTCCCGCAGCTAAAAGATGAGCAGGTCAGCGGCAGCCCCGTGTTGCAGGGGAATGTTGAAGAGATGACGCTCTCGTCCGGCATTTCACTGACCCATTCCGACGTACGTGTATTACAGCCCTATGAAACCACCTCTCGCCACAGCAGCCCGCTTTATATGCTGGTGGTGCTGGAAGGGTGCGTGACGCTCACGCTCAATGGTATCGATTATCCCGTCCGCACGGGCATGGCGTTCAGCTCGCGTCTGAGTGAAGATCAGGTGATGAGCGCGCGTCACGATGCTGACAGCACGCTGAAAACGCTCTCGTTTGGCGTGTACCCGCACGATGCCGGACGTGAAGCCCTGCTTGAGTCGCTGCTGCTGGAATGGCAAAGCCTGAATACCCCCGCGTTTGTCTGGCACGTTCCCGAGTTTGTGATGTCAGGCATTCAGCATGCACAGCGGCAGGGGGGAAGCGTGCTCTCGCGTAAGCTGTTGCTGGAGGGGCTCATGTACCAGCTGCTCGGCCACGGCCTGAACCAGTGCCAGCTGCCCTGCCCGAGCCGCCCTGAGCATGCGCGTCTGGAACGCGTCCGGTGCCTGCTGGAACAGTCTCCTGAACGTGACCATACACTCGCGCAGCTGGCAGCCCTTGCTGCCATGAGCCCAAGCAGCCTGCGCAGCAAGTTCCGTCAACGCTACGGCTGCACACTCTTCGATTATCTCCGCGACTGTCGCCTTGCGCTGGCGCGTCGCTATCTGCTGGAAGGCCACAGCGTACAGCAGGCGGCGTGGATGTGCGGGTATCAGCATGCCACCAACTTCGCCACCGCGTTTCGTCGTCATTACGGGATTTCACCGGGTGACGTGCGCAAACTCCGCTAACGTAATTTTGTCCATCGCGCGAACGTATCCCGTGCGGTTTAGCATCGCGCATACATAACCTGGCGGCGCGCATAGCTGTTTGCACCCTCAAAAAGGTAATAATTCTTATTAACAATAAGAAATATCTCTGGAGAGGGTTATGTTTGCTAAATCGCGTCTGGCACTGCTGGTGGGATGGGTTACCGGTAGCGTCGCTTTTCCTTTACTGGCGCAGGATGCCCAAAAAACTGACACCGTGGTGGTGACCTCGCAGATGCAGTCTGCGGCCACCAAGCTTGAAACGCCGGATATTGAAACCCCGCAATCGGTCTCTATCGTCACCCGCGAGCAGTTCGAAGAGCAGGGCGCAACCAGCGTGCGTCAGGCCGTGAGCTACACGCCGGGGGTCTACAGCAACCAGATTGGGGCATCAAACCGCTTCGACTACATGGTGCTGCGCGGCTTCTCGGACGGCAGCCTGGACAACGTCTACCTCGACGGACTGAAGATGATGGGCGACACCAATTCCCACAGCTCGCTGGTGGTTGATCCGTGGTTCCTGGACAGTATCGAAGTCGTGCGCGGCCCGGCCTCCGTGCTGTACGGTCGCTCATCGCCGGGCGGCATCGTGGCGCTCACCTCCCGTAAGCCATCGTTCGATCCGGGCGGGGAGATCAAGCTCTTCGCCGGTAACAATAACCAGCGCGGGGCGATGTTCGACGTCACCGGCCCGGTTGATGATAACGACCGCGTGGCGGTGCGCCTCAGCGGGATGACCCGCTATGCCGATTCCCAGTTCGATCCGCTCAAAGAAGAGCGTTACGCGCTGATGCCGAGCCTGACCTGGCGTATCACCGATAATACCCGTCTGGATCTGATGGCCTACCTGCACCGCGATCCGGAAGGCGGCAGCCACTCCGGCCTGCCGTATGAGGGCACCGTCGTGCCGCACAGCGGTAAGAAAATCTCCAACACCTTTTTTGAAGGTGAAGACGATTACGACAAGTACGATCGTCGGGAAAACATGGTCGGTTATAACATCGAGCACTTGTTTGACAGCGGCTGGGCCGTGCGTCAGAAGCTGCGCTACCTGCACACCAAAGTCGAGCTGAACCAGGTGTATGCCGCAGGCTGGCTGAACGACACCGAGCTGAACCGCGGCTATTCCGGCTCCGACGAGAAGATGAACGCCATCACCCTGGATAACCAGGTCGACGGCAGCTTCGATACCGGCGAGGTGAACCACCGCGTGCTGATCGGCATTGACTACCAGGACCGCACCAACAACGTCACCGGCTACTACGGCGGCTTCCCGCCGATTGACGCTTTCCATCCTGCTTATGGCGCGAAGCCGGACTACATCACCCAGTACAGCAGGGAAAAGCATAAGCTGCGCCAGACCGGCTACTACCTGCAGGATCAGATGTCCATTGACCGCTGGCGCCTCACGCTGGGTGGGCGTTACGACCAGGTGAGCGTGTCGAACGTCGACAACTTCAACCATACCCGCAGCGATCTGGATAAAAACAACTTCAGCAGCCGCGCGGCGCTGCTGTATCTGTTTGATAACGGCGTCGCGCCGTACGTCAGTTACTCCACCGCCTTTACGCCGACCAGCTTTGCCGACGAGCAGGGGAATATCCTGGATCCGATGAAGGGCAAGCAGTGGGAAGCGGGCGTGAAGTATGAGCCGGAGGGGATGAACAGCCAGTTCAGCGCCTCGGTGTTCCGCATCAACCAGAAGAACATTGCCACTAAAGAGGAGCCGACCGATCCGTACCGTTCCATCGGTGAAATCGAATCCGAAGGCGTTGAGCTGGAGGCGATTGGACAGCTGACCGACAGCCTGCGCATGCAGGCGGCCTACACCTATACGGATATTCGCTACAAGAAGAGCAGCCCGGAAGAGGAGGGCAAGCGCGCCGTCTATGCCCCGCGTAACATGGCCAGCGCCTGGCTGAGCTACGACGTCAAAAGCGGCCCGCTGGACGGCCTGACCGTCGGCTCCGGCGTGCGCTATGTCAACGGGATCGCCAGCGATCGTCAGAACACCCATACGCTACCGTCATACACCCTGGTGGATATGGTCGTGGGGTATGACCTGTCGAAAGTGGGGCTCACGGGCGTGAGCGCGCAGTTGAACGTCAATAACCTGACGGACAAAAGCTACGTTGCGGCGTGTAACTCGCTCTCTTACTGCTACTTCGGTGCAGAGCGCAGCATTGTCGGCAGCGTTTCGTGGACGTTCTGAGTCGTTAGCCAATGCCCGGTGGCGCTGCGCTTACCGGGCCTACGGGATCGGTTTTCACCCTCTCCCTGCGGGAGAGGGCCGGGGTGAGGGCAAAATGCCGCACTACCCCTCCATCGCAATCACAATCGCCTCACCCATCTTTTTCAACGCCTCGCGATGTTTATCCGTCGGCGGCAGCGCCACGTTGATCCGCAGACAGTTGCGGTACTTACCGGAGGCGGAAAACAGCGACCCGGCCGCAGCCTGGATTTTGAGACGGCACAGCTGCTTGCTGACGCACACCATGTCGACCATCTCCGGCAGCTCGACCCACAGCAGGAAGCTGCCCTGCGGGCGGGTAACGCATATCTCTGCCGGAAAATACTGCCGCACCCAGCAGGTATAGGTCTCCATATTCTGCTGATAAATCTGGCGCATGCGCCGCACGTGGCGATGGTAATGGCCGTCGCGAATAAACGCCGCCACCGCCATCTGCGTGCCCGGCACGTTAAAACCGCCCGCGGCGTATTTCATGTGCATCACCCGGTCGTAATAGCGCCCCGGAACAATCCAACCGACGCGTAGCCCGGGCGCCACGGTTTTGGTAAAGGAGCTGCAGAGGATCACGCGGCCATCAATGTCCATCGAGTGAATGGTGCGCGGGCGCGGGTACTCTGCGGCCAGCTCGCCGTAGATATCATCCTCCACAATCACAATATCGTGCCGCTGGGCGAGCGCCAGCACCTGCTTTTTACGTGCTTCCGGCATGATAAACCCGAGCGGGTTATTGCAGTTGGGGACCAGGATCACCGCTTTGATCGGCCACTGCTCCAGCGCCAGCTCTAACGCCTCGATGCTGATCCCGGTCTCGGGATCGGTAGGTATTTCAATCGCCTTGATGTCGAAGCCGCGCAGCATCTGCATGGTGCCGTGAAACGACGGCGACTCGACCGCCACGATGTCCCCAGGCTTGCACACCGAGAGCAGGGCGATCGACAGCGCGCCGTGGCAGCCGTTGGTGATCACAATCTCGTTTGCCGCCACGGTGGAGCCGCCGTCCAGCATCAGGCGGGCGATCTGCTCGCGCAGCTCCAGACGACCATCGAGCACGTCATAGCTCAGCATTTCGCCAGGGTTATGCTGCGCAATGCGGCTCATCTCGCGCCACAGCGGCTTCAGGCTCGGCTGGTTGATGTCCGGCGAGCCGCCGCCAAAGGAGATCATCTCTTTGTCGGCGCGGGCGTCCAGCAGCATCATCACCTCATCCCACTGGGTGACGTCCACGGGGCGCTGCACCGGGCGCGTCATCGCCGGTACGGGCGGCTGCGCTTTGCGTTTCGAGACAAAATAACCGGAGCGCGGCTGAGGCGTGATCAGCTGGAGGTTTTCGAGGATCTGGTAGGCCTGCTGTATGGTGCTGATACTCACGCCGTGTTCCTGGCTCAGCGTGCGTACCGACGGCAGACGTTCGCCGCTGCGATACAGCCCTTGTTCGATACGTTCCGCCAGTAGGTTGGCCAGATGTTGATAGCGCGTCATGCTGTATCCTTTGTTTTCACCATACAGATTATTAAACCAGTACAGATTGGTGGGTGAAACGCCATGCAGATACCGTTTTAGCGGATCTGTATGGTAAACAAAAGCAGTTTTTGAATCTGTATTGTACTGGCCGTTTTCCATGATGATAACCCCACTGGCACAGCGAGGAGAGCATCATGGAATTCTACGAGAATCGTTCAAAACGTCCGTTTATCGCGTTTGTCTGGGTAGCGAAAACGCTGCGTAACTGGTATCGCATCAACCGTACCCGCCGCATTCTGAGCCAGATGAGCGACGAGCAGCTTAAGGACGTTGGGTTATCGCGATATGATGTGTAAGCATTGGGTTGCCCGGTGGCGCTACGCTTACCGGGCCTACAGGAGACCGTAGGCCGGGTAAGGCGCAGCCGCCACCCGGCGGTTTTCAACTCAACAGCGCAAGCGTCTGCCGTTTCGGCCTTTCCAGCAGCTCAACCGCCTCCTGATATGACCGCACGTTGTTATAGCCCATCACCAGCCCGTAGCGTTTGCCCGACCCGCGATACCACTCCGACAGCGCATTAACCTGTAGTTGCTGTTCCTGCCAGCAGCGGGCAATCTCCCGGTCAGCGCTTCCCTTTGCGAGGAACGCGACAATATGCATTCCACCGTCGTTTTGCTCGGTGAAGAACAGATCACCATAGACCTCACCCAGGGCGGCAATCATCCAGTCGCGGCGGATCTGATACAGGGCGCGCATCTTTTTCAGATGACGAAAAAAATGCCCTTCGTTGAGAAATGCGGTGAGGATTTTTTGCGTCAGCACCGGCTGGCCGCTGGTGGTAATGTCCGCGCAGTCGGTAAAGGCCCCGACGGTGCTGGCGGGCATCACCACGTAGCCCATGCGCAGTGAAGGCATGATGGTTTTGCTGAAGGTGCCCATAAAGATCACCCTGTCATGCCGATCGAGGCTTTTCAGCGACGGCAGCACTTTGCGGGTGTAGTGAAATTCCCCGTCGTAATCGTCTTCGATAATCCACGCCTCGTTTTGTGACGCCCAGTCGAGCAGCTGCTGCTTGCGCGGCAGGGAGAGCGTCACCGCCAGCGGGCTCTGATGCGACGGGGTCACGATGGCAAAACGCGCGTCGCGATGATGACGGAGCAGGTAGTCCGTATTGATGCCGCAGCGATCAACCGGCACGGTGTGCAGGCGGGGCACGATCCGCTTGAGCAGCTGCTGGCCCATAAAATAGCCCGGATCCTCAAACACCACCTTGTCGCTGCGGCTGGCAAGCGTGTCGAGGATCAGGCGCAGGCTGCCGCTGTAGCCGCTGGTGATCAGTACCTGTTCGGCGGTGCAGGATAACCCGCGCGAGATATTGAGATAGCGGGCAATCGCCTCGCGCAGCGGATACCAGCCCAGCACCGGCGGGTTGAGCATTTCATCCTGACGCATGGCGCGCGTCGCCTGGCCCGCCAGCAGCAGCCATTTTTTATAGGGGAAGCTGTCGAGCGCCGGAATGCCGGGGCGCAGAAAACCGGCCCGTTCGCGCTGGCTAATCAACGACGCCGGCAGCGTGCCGGTCGCTTGTTCTGCGGGGGCGTGTTGCGCGGGCAGCAGAAGATCCGGGTTCACCCGCGTCCCGCGCGCGCCCTGGCTTACCAGATACCCTTCCCCTGTCAGAATGGCATAGGCTGTTTCAACGGTTTTTCGCGCGACCTTAAGCTCTTCAGCCAGCACGCGGATGGCAGGCACTTTATCGCCCGGCTTCAGCACGCCACTCGTGATGTTGTCGCGATAGCGGGAATAAATCTCATGATAGCCCGGCTTCATGTCCTACCTCATTTCACGCTTTTTGTGTCTTTTTACTATGTCATTAACGGCGTAGATTTGCCTTATCGCATGAAAAAAACGGCACAAAAAGAGGAAAGACAATGAGCACCCGCGTAAACCACCACAAAGCCACACCTGCACTTGCCAACGCGCTTTCTGCCCTGAGCATGGAGTTGGCGAAAACCTCCATCGACCCGGCGCTTAAGCACCTTATCGACATTCGCGTATCGCAGCTGAACGGCTGCACCTTCTGTCTGGATATGCACTCGAAAGAGGCTAAAATCGCCGGTGAGCGCGAGCTGCGCCTGTACCATCTGGCGGCCTGGCGCGAGTCCCCGCTGTTTAGCGCCCGTGAAAAAGCGGCACTGGCCTTCACCGAAGCGCTGACCCAGATTGGCGTACATGGCGTGAGCGATGCGCTGTACCGCAGCGTGGCGGAGCACTTCTCGGATGTCGAGATTTCAGAGCTGAACTTCGCCATCGTAGCGATCAACGCCTGGAACCGCCTGGGCATTACCTCCCGCATGGAGCCGGGCGCGCTGGATGCGGCTTACGGTCTGAACAAGGCTAACCTGGAATAATTCCGCGCTCGCGGATCATCGCCACCAGCGCCCGTAATCCAGGCGAGTGGGGGATTGGGGCGTTTATGGAGTCGAAGTCAATGGTGGGTTAAACCCTGCCCGGTGGCGCTACGCTTACCGGGCCTACATGAGCCCGTAGGCCGGATAAGCGCAGCGCCATCCGGCAAACACTTCGCTCCATACCGAAGCATTGTGGTTTTTCCTCCTGCATTCTCTCCACACCCTCACAACGGAGAGACACCCATGATCGCAGTCCTTTTTGAAGCCAAAGCGGAGCCTTATCATCAGGCGCGCTATCTGCAGCTTGCCGCTGAACTCAAGCCTTTGCTGGCGGACATCGACGGCTTTATTGATATAGAACGTTTTCAGAGCCTGAGCATCGACGGCAAAATCCTGTCCCTTTCCTGGTGGCGGGATGAAGAGGCCGTCCGCCGCTGGAAGCAGAATGTCTTCCATCAGGCCGCGCAGGCCGAAGGCCGGGAGTCGATTTTTTCTTTCTACCGTATTCGCGTGGCGCAGCTGGTGCGGGAGTACCGCTCTGAAACGAGAGGGCACGCGGATGTATGACGTTCACGTGATTTTTAGCGACAGGCCCGGCGAGCTGGCGCGCTTTGGACAGCTGTTAGGCCGCAACGGCGTGGGGCTGGAGGGGGGCGGCGTTTTCGGTACGGATGCCCATTTTCTGGTGGAGGACGGGGAAAAAGCCCGCCGTGTGCTGCTCGACGCCGGGTTTACCGTGCAGGCGCTGCGAAAGCCGGTGATCAGAAAGCTTAAGCAGGAGCGTCCTGGCGAGCTGGGCGAGATAGCGGCGGCGCTGGCCGCAAAGGGCGTGTCTATCCTGACTCAGTACAGCGACCACGCGAATCACCTTATTCTGCTGACGGATGATGATAAGCTGGCCGCTGAGATCACCACACCCTGGGCGACGAATGTTAAAGACGAGCTTACCCTCTGATAACAGCGCGATGCTGGAAAAGGCCATTGCCGCTGTAGCGGCTGCAATGGCCGATCCGTCGCGCGTGAAAATGCTCTGTGCACTAATGGACGGGCGAGCGTGGACGGCCACCGAACTGAGTGCGGCGGCAGACGTTGCGCCGTCGACCGCCAGCGGGCATCTCGCCCGGCTGGTTGAAGGGCAGCTAATTACCTGCCTGTCGCAAGGGCGGCATCGTTATTATCGTCTTGCCGGGCACGACGTGGCGGCGCTGGTGGAACAGATGATGGGGCTTTCGTGGAGCCGCATTACCCCGCCGGAAACTAGCGCGCCGAAAGCCATGCGTAAAGCCCGGACCTGCTACGACCATCTGGCGGGCGCGGTGGCGGTGCAGATCTACGATTTCATGCAGGCAGCAGGCTGGCTGGAGGCAGACGGTTCAGCGCTCACGCCGTATGGTCGGGAGCAGTTTCTGAAGCTCGGCGTTTCGTTAAGCGCTCATCCGCGCCGAAAAGCGTGCTGCGCCTGCCTGGACTGGAGCGAGCGGCGGTTTCATCTCGGAGGCGAAGCCGGCGCAGCGCTGCTTCTTTATCTGGAAAGCAAAGGGTGGATCCAGCGGGTGGCGGGGTACAGGGAGGTGGTTGTGACGGCTTCAGGACAGGGCGCCATCACCAGACATTTTAGCCGCTAAACTCCGCTGCGGGCTGTGCCCTCACTCTGGCCCTCTCCCACAGGGCTGAGGGATCCCCAGTAATTTTTTTATGCAGAAGCAATAAAGTTGCTTTCTAAATGACTGAGGGCTGTCAGCGATGCCCTGGTCCGGCTGTAAATCGCTGAGGCGTTTGCCTTCCGGCCGGGGC